>UQUX01000043.1 GCA_900544425.1 uncultured Collinsella sp. | reverse complement strand
CGTGGCCTACGGCGTGCCCGTGGCTTGCGGCCGGCCCGGCGATGGATGCGTTACTGGATGCGAGTTCGGCAGTAGGGGCAGACCTTCCAGTGCGCATCGAGCGGGCGATGGCAGCTGGGGCAGACGTTGCGAACCTGGGTATCGCACACCGGGCAGACGACGAAGTCCTTCTCGATGGGCGCGCCGCACTGCGGGCAGGTGCCGTACTGGGCAAGCTGGCGCTCGCGCAGGGCCATGTCCAGCTCCTGCTCCTCGCGGTCGGACGCGTAGGAGTGCGGGCGCAGGACCAAGTAGGCGATGAGGCCCACAAACGGGATGAGGGCGATGATGCCCCATGCCACGTAGGCGCTGGCACCGCGGCGGCGAGCGTCGATGAACACATAGACGACCGACAGCACATACAGGGCGATGATAAAGCCAACAAAGGCATAGACGACGCCCATAAGCTGCGGCGACATGAGCTCGGAGATGTACTTGGACATTACGGGTACCTTTCGGAATACTAACAGTTCGGTCAAGTTTACCACGGGGTTTGTTTATATGGGACCACGGCTAGGGGCGGGGCTGGCGCGGACACAAACATCTCAATCTGTAACAGTTAGGAGCGGAATCCGGGTCTAGATGTTACAGATCGAGACAAACGGAGGGCCCGCCAGACTAACGTCTCGATCTGTAACATCTGGAACCCAAATCCTCGTCTAACTGTTACAGATCGAGACGAACGGTTGCCGTAGTTATCGGCAGACGAGGTTGTCGACGTTGCTGGGTCTCCCCTCGTCTGCCGTTGGCGGGTGTTGCGGGGCTGTTCGCCGCATTGCCGCCGCGCTGGGGGCACGCAGACCGTAGGATGGTCTTATTGACAGCCTGTCAACTCGTCCGGGAGGCACTGTGGCAGAAACGTTTGATATCGCGATTGTGGGCGCGGGCATCACGGGATGCGCCATCGCGCGGCAGCTCGCACGCTATGACCTGTCCATCTGCGTGGTCGAGGCGGCCAACGACATCGCCCTGGGCGCATCGAAGGCAAATGGCGGCCTGGCGCACGCCGGCTACGATCCGGCGCCGGGAACCGTAAAGGCACAGGTCAACGCCCGTGGCTGCGAGTTGTACGGCACGTGGGCTCAGGAGCTAGGCTTTCTGTTCTGCCGCACCGGGTCGATGGTGCTGGGCTTTAACGACGAGGACCGCGCGCACTTGGAAAAGCTGCGGCGCAACGGCCTTGCCAACGGCGTGCCCGAGCTGTCAATCGTCGGACCCGACCGCATCCGCGAGCTGGAGCCGCGCGCGAGTGCCGATGCAACGTGCGCGTTATGGTGCCCCTCGACTGGGTTTGTCGACCCGTTTGAGGTTGCCATCGCCGCGCTGGAGAACGCCGTGGCCAACGGGGTGACGTTTATGCGGTCCGCGTCGGTGGAAGCAATTGAAGTCGCGGGCTCGGGCGACGACGCGCACTTTACGCTGGCGACCCCCGCTGGCAACGTGCGCTGCCGCTACCTGATCAACGCCGCGGGCAGCGGCGCGGCCGACATCTCGCATATGGCGGGCGCCGAGGAGTTCCAGATGGTCTGGCGCCAGGGCAACATCGTGGTGCTTGACAAAGAGCCGCGCACGCTCATGCCGCTCTACCCCGTTCCGACGCCAGTGTCGAAGGGCGTTATCGTCACGGGCACCGTGCACGGCAACACCGTGATCACCGCCACGGCTGCCGTGCGCGAGCCGGGCGACACGCAGACCTATGCGAGCGATGTGAACGCGCTGCTGACCGGCGCGCGCAAGCTGGTGCCCGATCTGGATACGCGCCGCGTGGTGCGCGCATTTGCCGGCGGGCGTCCGGTCATTCAGGGAACGAACGACTTCTTTATTGGGCAGTCGGCCGTGGTGCCGGAGCTGTTCCAAGCGTCAGGCATTCAGTCGCCGGGTGTGGCGAGCGCGCCGGCCATTGCCGAGCGTATGGAACAGGTGTTGCGCGATGCCGGCGTGCCCCTGCGCGAACGGGACGATTGGGACCCGATTCGCCGCGCGCCGGATGACTTTGACCGCGCACCGCTGGCGCGCAAGGAGGAGCTGATCGAGTCCGATCCCGCGTGGGGCCAGATTATCTGCCGCTGCGAGACGGTGCCCGAGGCCGAAATCGTGGCCGCGATCCGACGCCAGCCGGGCGCGGTTTCGGTCGAAGGCGTCAAGCGCCGCTGCCGGGCCGGCATGGGTCGGTGCCAGAGTGGCTTTTGCCAGAGCCGCGTGGTGGCGATCATCGCGCGCGAGCTGGGCTGCGACCCCAGCGAGGTGCTGTTGGAGGATACCGGATCTTGGTTGGTTGAGGGACCGCTAAAGGGGGTGCGCTAGGATGGCAACGTTTGATATGCGCGACGGACGCGCGGAGGCCGGAGCTGTAGCGTCGGTGTCGACGCAGGCCTTCGACGTTGTCGTCATCGGAGGCGGCCCCGCCGGCATGGCGGCCGCGCTGGCCGCGCATAAGGCCGGCGCGCGCGTGGCCATCGTGGAGCGCGAGCAGCACCTGGGCGGCATCCTCCGTCAGTGCATCCACCCCGGCTTTGGCCTGTCGCACTTTAAACAGGAGCTCACCGGTCCCGAGTACGCACAGCGCTTTATCGACCAGGTGCACGCAACCGACATTGTGCTGTTCCTGAATAGCATGGTGATTGGGATTGATTCAGGCGAGTGCGCGTCGGGTGCAGACGAGAGCGCAGAAGATGGCGTCACCCATACCGTCACGCTCATGAGCCCTGCCGGCATGCTGCAGCTCACCGGGCGCGCGGTCGTCCTTGCCATGGGCTGCCGTGAGCGCACCCGCAGCGAGATCAAGATCCCCGGCAGCCGACCCGCCGGCGTGTTTACGGCCGGCCTAGCGCAGCGATACATCAATATCGAGAACCTCAAACCCGGCTCGCGCGCCGTCATTTTGGGCTCGGGCGATATCGGGCTGATCATGGCGCGCCGCTGCACGCTCGAGGGGATTTCCGTCGAGGGCGTATACGAGCTCATGCCGTACGCCAACGGACTGCGCCGCAATGTGAAGAACTGCCTGGACGACTTTGGAATTCCGCTGCACCTGTCCACCACCGTCACACGCGTGATCGGGCACGACCGCGTGGAGGCCGTCGAGGTAAGCCAGGTCGACGAGCGCTTGGCGCCCATTCCGGGGACCGAGCGCATTGTTCCGTGTGACACACTGCTGCTTTCGGTGGGTCTGATTCCCGAGAACGAGCTTTCGGTGGGCGCGGGCGTTGAGCTTGACCCACATACGCGCGGCGCCGTGGTGGACCAGAGCCTGCAGACGGGCGTACCGGGCATCTTTGCCTGTGGCAACGTGCTGCACGTGCACGACCTGGCCGACAACGTGACGACCGAGTCCGAGCGCGCCGGCGCGGCCGCGGCGGCGTGGGCGTTGAGCGGCGACGCCGGGGCGAGCGCTGCAAGAACGGGCTGCGAGCTCACGGTCTCCCCTGCCGGCAACGCGAGCTACGCGCTGCCGGGACGCATTACGGCAGTGGCACTCACCAAACTCAACTTCCGCGTGCGCCGACCGGTCGATACCGCTCGAGTACGCATCTTGGCCAACGGCGAAGAACTTTTTGCGGGCAAGGTCCGCGCGTTTAAGCCGAGCGTTATGGAAAGCTTCCCACTGCCGTCAAAGGTCATCAAACAAGCGCTCGACCTGGGTGCCAGTGAGATTGTCCTATCCGTCGATCCCGTTGAGGAGGCATAAACCATGAGCAAGAATGCGACCGAAACGCTGCAGTTCAACTGCACGACCTGCCCATCCGAATGCCTCCTGACCGTAGAGGTAGAGCGTGACGCAGACGGCGCCGTGGTAGAAGTGCGCTCCGTAACCGGCAACAGTTGCCCGCGCGGTGATAAGTTCGCACATCAGGAACTCATCTGCCCCATGCGCGTGCTCACGACGACCATAGCGGTCTCCGGCGGCGACGAGGCCTTGCTCCCCGTGCGCACCGCCGAGGCCATCCCGCTGGCACTCCACGCCCAAGCCATGAACCTCATCCGAGGCCTAGTCGTCAACGCCCCCATCCGCATTGGCGACGTCGTGCTGGAAGACCTTCTCGGCACCAGCATCGACCTCGTCGCCAGCATGGATATCGACCGAGTCTAAGTAACTAATTAGGGACGGGCTCTTTAAGCTACCCTGCCATCCACCCTGCCCTCCTCAGTTGCGGTGGAATAGTTCCTGATTTCCGCCAAAACCCCGGCATCCAGGAACTATTCCACCGCAACTATCCTTGGAATTGGTATTTAGCTTGTGCCTACTTTAGTGCCATTTCAAAACTATGCCGGATTACGGGGCTGATTCGGAGACCCCCATCCATACCGGCAATTTTCGATTTTTGATAAGCCGTCTACCTGCGGTTTTAATTTCGCGATTCTTCTCATGGTCAAGTAATACAGGTCCAGCCCCGTAATCCACCATACTTTTGAAACCAGCCCATTTGGAACGGCCCTCTTATGACTACTTTTGCCCGATCATTCTGCATGTTGGACACAGCTAAAATAGCCCCGTCGCAAATTGACTACCCTGGCATTGGGGATACCATGGTGGCACCCTAGCGAAAGGATGTTTCATGGCACATGTCGATGACCAGCGTGTGGCGCACGTGCTTGATGCGCTCGAGGCTCAGCACCCCGGCGCACAGCTGCTCGTAAACGACCCGTGGTCGATTTACTATCTGACCGGTTTTTATGCCGATATGTTCGAGCGATTTTGCGGCGTGCTGCTCGCACGCGATAGCGAGCCTGTGATCTTGGTCAACGCGCTGCATCAGCTGCCCGAGTACGACAATGCCCGCGTGGCCTATCACACCGATACTGACGTCGTGGCCGACGCCATCGTTCGCGAGGTCGATCCGAACAAACCGCTCGGCATCGACACCGTCATGCGCTCCGGCTTTTTGATGCCGCTTATGGAGTGCCACGCCGCCAGCGAGTTTTTCCTGGGTGACTTTGCCGTCACCGCCGCACGCACCTACAAGGATGCCACCGAGCAGGAGCTTATGCGCGCGTCCTCGACCGCTAACGACGCTGTGATGGCCGACGCCATCAAACTCGTCCACGAGGGTGTGACGGAGCGCGAGATTGCCGACCAGATGCTCGGCCTGTATCGCAAGCACGGCTGCGAGGGCTTTAGCTTTCCGCCCATCGTGAGCTTTGGCGCCAACGCCGGCGACCCGCATCATGAACCCGACGACACCGTGCTCAAGCGTGGCGACGTGGTGCTGTTCGACATTGGCGGACGCCATCGCAACTACTGCTCGGACATGACGCGCACGTTCTTTTGGGGCGAGCCGGACGAGGAGACGGCGCGCATCTACGACATCGTGCGCCGCGCCAACGAGGCCGCCGAGGCGCTCATCGCACCGGGCGTGCGCATGTGCGACCTGGACCGCGCCGCGCGCGACGTGATCGAGAACGCAGGCTACGGCAAGTACTTTACGCATCGTCTGGGCCACTCGATTGGTCTGCAGGACCACGAGCCGGGCGACGTCTCGCTGGTCAATGAGCAGGTCGTTGAGCCAGGCATGACGTTCTCGATCGAACCGGGCATCTACCTCCCCGGCCGCACCGGCGTCCGCATCGAAGACCTAGCCCTGGTGACCGAGAACGGCGTCGAGATTCTCAACGCCTACCCCCACGATCCGGTCCGCCTAGACTAGCCAATGTGCCAAAGGGACAGTCCCTTTGGCACATCCCGTTAACGCAGTGCCACGAAAACGAGCCATCTACTACGTTTAACTCGCATGGGTCGACCATGCGGGTCTTTTTTAAAAACCAGCAAGCCATCTACCTGCGGTTTTAATTTTATGATTTCCCGTGTGGTCGAGGGTAACCGGTCAAACGTAGTAGATAGGCCCATTTCGTGGCGAGCAGTCCGCTCAAGACAAAGCCCGTCCCAAATTAGCTGCCCTACAGTCAAACGAAAGGCCTCCCGATTCCCCAACGAGAACCGGGAGGCCTTCTTGTGACCTAAAGCACTACGCTCTCGACGCTACTCCGCGCGATAGCGCAGTTTTTCGATCGCCGCGGCAATCAGCGCCAGCAGGCCGGTTCCGCCAAGCGCCGCGACGGTCACGGCAGTATTGTCGCCCGTCTCGGCCAGGCTTCCCTTAGCGGCCTTCTTGCCATCCTTCTTGCCCGAAGAATCCTTGGCATCGGGCTTGGTACCGTTATCCTTGCCGTTCGTTGGCTTCTGCACGACAGCAGGCTCAACAACCTCAACGGTAACCGAAGCGGTGAGCTGTTGAGGCACCGGCGTCTCCGTAGCGCCATCCTCGGCAAGCGTCGCAATCGCCGTGGCGTCACCGTCAACGGGCATCGTCACGGTAATGACGACGGTTCCGTTCTTGAGGGCCTTGACCTTACCGTTCTCGACCGTGGCGATTGTCGGGTCGGACGAGGTCCACGTCACGGCACCACGCAGCAGCGCGCCATCGGCCGCATTGCTCGCCGCGGCAGCAAGGTCAATTTCCTTGCCGCGCTCTACCTTGAGCACGGTTTCGGCAGTCGTGGCCTTGCCGTTTTGGTCAACGATAACGAGGCCCTTGGCCGCCGGGCGCGGCTTAACGCGTACCCTGCAGCTGACCGTCAGATCCGTACCGCGAACCTTACCGCCCACGGTCACATCATCGGCACCCCAATCCAGCGCGGGGACATTCTCCCAATCGACATCGTAGTCTTCCTGGCTGTCGTCCTTCATCATCACGGAGACCTTCTTGGGCAGCGCCTTCAGCACATCGGCGGCAGAGCTTGCCTCAAACACCTCAATGGGAGCGAACGTCGCAGGCCTCACGGGAATCTCGCTTGCCGGCGTCTCGACGACCAGCTTGCAGGTCGCCTTGAGCGTCGTGCCCTCAACGGAGCCCTCGATCGTGTGCTCGCCAACGGCGGCAAGATGCTTGTCCAGGCCATCCGTATTCCACGTGACCGCGGCCTCGTCCGTGTGACCATCGGAATAGGTCACGGTGACCTTCTTGGGCAGCTGCCCCGTCACGGTGTCGGCCTTGGCATCGCGCTCAACCGTGATCTGCGGCACCTCGGCAACCTTGTTAATCGTCGTCGTGGAGGTGACGACAACTTCGACCGGCAAGTTGCCATTCTTCGTGACGCCCTTGGCAACGACACTGCTGCCGTACGTGGCGGCCGCGGCAGGAACCTCAGTCCAAGTGATCTCGGACTCCGCCGTCGTCTTGCCGTCCTTCATGCGAACGGTCGCCTTCACGCCCTTGAGCGCATCACGCACAGCGTCGGCCGATGCGCCCTCGGGAACGGAAATTCCGGCAATAGGCTCAACGGACGCCGGAATCTCGGCATCGCTCTTCACGACCGTAATCGTGCACTCTGCCTTTTGATCGGTACCGGCAACCTTGCCCTTGACCGTGACCTCGCCCTCCTTGGCAAAGTCCTTGTCGGATAGACCCTTGGTGTCCCACTTCACGTCGACATCGGACTCAGTATCATCCGAGTAAATCGCCGTGACCGTGGCGGGCAGCTTGGCTAAAACGTCGTCCGCCTTGGTGCCGCGCACGACCACAATGTCTTCAGCGACATCGATGTCGACAATATGCGCCGTCACCTTGACCTGAACCTTAGCGGTCATGCCGTTGTCCGTTAGACCCGTGACCTCAAACTCGGTGCCGGCACGACCCAGGCTGTCGACCTGAGACCACTTAACGGGCGTCTCTTTCTTGGTCTTGCCGTCCTTCATGACCACCGTCACCTTGGACGGCAGTTTATCCATAAGGTCGCTGACCTTGGCATTGTCCGCAATCTCAACAACATCGATCGGCTCGACGTGGTCGGGCGTCTGGGCATCCTGATCCACCACGGTCACATTGCAGGTCACCTTGGCGCCGTTGAGCTTAACCGTACCCGTGATCTCCACGGTGCCGGTTCCTCTGAGCAGCTCGTCCGTGACGTTAGAAAGATCCCACACGTCAATGTCGAGCAAATCGGTCGAGCCGTCTGAGTAAGTCGCCACAACCTGCTTGGGCATCTGGGCGTACAGATCCTGCTTGGACGTACCACTGGCAACGCTAAACGACTTGGCCTCGAGCTTGGTGATGGTTCGCGGCGCCTCGGAGACGTTGACGTACACGATAGCGTTGACGTTGTCGACATCCTTGAGCTTGCCGACGAGTTTATACGTACCCTTCTTGGCGAGCGGCTTGGAGAGGTCGATGCCGTCGGTGTCGGTCCACTTTTCGATCTCGATGCCGCCTAAACTGCCCCGAGTATCCCGCGCTGAGCCATCCGAGAAATATACGGACACGGTATCGGGCAGCTCCAGCATCGATCCGACCGTGGTGTTGACCACGACCGCCTCGGGCTGCAGTGCAACCTTCTTTGCCTTCTTATCGGCAACCGTCACCTTGGCAGTCACGTTGCCGTTCTCATCCACACCGACCTTCTGGCCGTCATCGTCAAGCAGCGCCATAACAGCAGCGGCATTAAAGCCGACCACATGGCCCGTCGCATAGAACGTGCCAGGCCGCTCGTACTTCTCGGGCGCAATCGGATCCCAATCAATAGCCGCCGTCGAAACGGAGCCGTCGCTCATCTCGACCGCCATCTTGGAAGGCATGGCAGGCGCAGTGCCCGCCTTGGTGGTCACTGCGGTCTCGCCGTTATCGATTGCCTTCTCAACGCCTTGGATAACGATCTTGGTCTGAACAGTGAGACCGGTGTTAGTGCCGTCACCGTATCCGTCGAGGCCGCTTGCAAACAGCGTGCCAGACACTGTCGTGACCTGACCCGACTCTCCGGTATAAACCGAGGGACGAACGTAATCCCATTGAACCTGGGCATTATGAGTTTTGCCGTCACTCGTGGCAACCGAGACATTCCACGGCAGCTCGGGGAAAACACCGCTGGCCGTATTAATGCGCTCAGGAACGCTAACGGAGGTGACGGAACAGACGTCAACAGTGATTGTCGCCTCGGCACCACCTTGGAGCTTGCCCTTCACCTTAAACGAACCGTCCTTGGCATACGCGTCTTCGGCGACACGGTCCCATGTGACCTTTTCGCGCTGGGGCTCAGAAGACACATCGTTGTCGTATCGAACCTCAAGGTATTCCGGCAGCATCGGCTTGGTGCCGGGGACGGTCCATATGGTTCCGCCCTGAACCGAGGTTGCCTTACTCGCGATCTTAACGGTGGCAGTAATCGGAACGTCAACCGCCTGCATGCCGTACCCTGCATTAAAGCTAATTGTTGCAGTGCCGCGAACAACGCCACCCTGAGTCCAATCAAAACCTTTCGTGTTCCACTTGACCTCGGCGTATTTATGCGAATAGTCCGGATGTTCTGCCGCATCAGAACTGACAAGATCGACATAGCTGGGAAGCATAGCGGTACCGTCGCTGCCCTTGAGCACTGTAATGGTTTGTGGCTGAGCCTCCCAGTTTTTAGTCACGATGACGTGCACTTTCACGGGGATATTCGTTCCGACGACCGTTCCGGTAATCGTGCAGTCCTTCTGGGGGCACCTATCGTAGGTATCCCAGTTGACGCCGAGACTGTCAAAAGTCGTTCCATCCTGCAATACGCCGGACACGTAGAAGTAGTCCAGATTGACTTCCTCGCCGGGATAGATAACGCGCCAGTCCTCGTACGACTGTCCAAGCGTCACACCGTTATCGCTATAGTTGTTAACGCCCTTGACCTCGCCGCACGCCGCTGTCGCATGGATCTTTGCCAACGAGCCAGTGATAGTACCGGTAATTTCGTACTCGCCAGGCTTGCCGTCCAGCAGTTCTTGAGGAAACTCATCCCAGCTATAAGGCTGCCCCGACGAATACTGGGGATAGAACGAGCTGCCATCCGACAAATACAGCGTGGATGTGTAGCGCGGAGCCAGAAGTCCGGCGCCGGGAACATAAGCAATCTTGCCGATGTTGCTGTCCTCGAGATCGCAGACGTTGACCGTCGCCGTAGCCGGAATGTTAGAGCCGGTAAAGTATCCGCTAACCGTAATCTGGCCAAGGTTCTTTAGGGCGTCCTGACTAATCGTCGACCACTGAACGGGGAAATTGCCACGCGAGCCATTCCACATCGTGGCCTCGATTGAACCCGGCATATTGGGCTGGCAACCGATAAGCGTGCTTGTCGATGTCGAGGAAGGCATCTGCAGGGCGCGGACGGAGATGGTCGCCGTGACTCGGTTGCTGTCACCCAGTTCCACCTGAGTAGACGATGAAGATGAGGTATTGGTCCAATACGACAGCGAACCGGAAAGCTTAAACGACCCCTCACTTGCCACCTGCGTGTCCAAAATAGGGTCCCACGCAATGTTGCACTGCTTCTTTGTACCGTCGGTGAATGCAACCTCAACGCTGTAGGGAAGACCGCCGCCCGTTGTAGGACGTACGCCGACGGGCGTGTTAACGGGAGCAAGAGCGTCGATAGAGGCAACTTCTTTGACCTCGACCTGAGCAGTTACCTTTAGGCCATTAGCGGCTGAAGATTCATTATATGTCACAAGCGTGCCCGTGACCGTATAGGTGCCTGCCTTTTGAAATTGAGACACGTCGGCGTTGTCCCAATTAACCTGATAACCTTGGGTGTATGTAGTGTTATTTGACTGCGTAAACGGGAAATAGACATACGTGCTAAGAGGAGAAATGTCGCCGACCACGCGCTCGAACCTCAGAGAATTAAGATCGAGTACGTCCTTAGGATCTTTGACGGTAACGGTGCAGGTAACCTCACGGTAATCAAAACCGTTTAGTTTACCTTTAACCGTAAACGAGCCCACCTTAGAGTAAAGCGACGCGTCGAAAGAATCCCAAGACACCGGGATCTGCTCGGTGGCGCCGCTATCAAAGACAACCGAAGCAGAATACGGCAGAGACGGGACCTCACCAGTTAGGGTCGTACACGTCAACTCGGTCTGGACGCTCTTAACAGAGCGGACTGCGACCGTGCACTGTGCGAGCATAGAGGGATAGCTCTTCAAATGTCCCTCGACAACAAAGGTTCCTTCCTTTTGGTACTGATCAGCCGAGATCTCATTCCACTCAACAGGGCATGTATAAGATTGACCATTTGAATAATTGACCGAAATGCTGGACGGAAGCGCGGGAGCAATACCAGCTGCAGTCCATACCCATGAGCCATTACTGGTTGAACGGGGAACGTACACCTTGAGCACACCACTCACTTTGTACGGCTCCGCGAGCGTGATCCAGTTGTTGTTCACGCTAACGCCGGTAATCTGTCCGGTGATGGGGACTTCGGATTCCTCCGTCGCCGTATCAAATGCCGTCTGCGACTTTTCGTCCCAATCAACATACGCCGAGGTCTCGGTGCCATCCGACAGCTTTACCTTAACGCTCGAAGATTGGATCTGGCCGTAGTAATCGGCACCGACATATTTTTCCAGAATCGGGTTGGCGTCGATCGACTCGACCGTAATGCCACTTTCGTTGCTCGTCTCTGTGACATCAGGGGCGTTTACTGCCGCCGGATCTACCACTGCCGGGTCCGCCGTAACAGCTTCGACAACCACGCGCTGCTTGACCGTCTGCGTGGTGCCGTCGACGGTACCCTCAAACTCATACGAGCCGGCAGGCAGCTGCGCCAAGGTTGCCGGAGCATCGGCGCCGTTCAGCTTCCAGATGACGTTTTCCTGCTTGGTGGTACCGCTCTCGTAGGTTGCCGTTACAGTTTGGGGCAGCGTGACGTCGGATCCCTCGGCAACATGTAGCTCGTTCAGGCTGGCAAAAGAGGCGATCTTGTCTTCACTCTGGTCTTGCGAGGTTGCCTGACCGGTGTCCGCAGACGTGGCAGCCGCACCCGTCGCATCGCTTTGCTCGGCAACGACTTGGGTAGTATCACCCTGCATCATCTCGGCGAACGCCTGCGGCGGCACCGAGCCGACCGTCATCGTCAGAGCCAAACCCGCGGTAATGGCCGCGTTGACATGCCTTCTGTTCATGTTTCCTCCCGACACGCTCAACGGACCAAACAGCACTGGTCCGATTGGCAAGTTAAGTTGAGCGTATCCTTCGCCGATGGAGGTTTGCAATATGCTACAGGTTAAGCGGCATAAATGGCTTCGTAAACGGGCACCCCAGGGCAGCTAATTTGAGTTGCGGTGATATACGGACTGTTTGAGGCCTCTGGCTTGTAAAACAGTCCGTATTTCACCGCAACTGATGAGGGGATGGGTTAGCGGAGCAGACCGGCTACTTCGCCGGCTAGGGTGATGGTGCCGGCTGCTACGAAGGACTCGCCCGCGGCATCGAAGGCAGCGAGGGCCTCGGACACACTCGGATATACGCCCGTGAGCTTATCGGCATCAACGAGGGCGGCGAGTTCCTCTGCCGGCAGGGCGCGGTCGGAATCGGTCTGGGTCACGACCACGCGGGGGAACGCTGGAACAAGCACGTCGACGATGCCCGCCACGTCCTTGTCTGCCAGCGCGGCGCACAGCAGCGTGGGGCGATTCTCCGCGCACGGATCGATCTCGTCCAGCGCGCTCACAAAGTTCTCGCAGCTCTGAGGGTTATGGCAGGCGTCGATCAGCTTGAGCGGATCGGTCCCCAGCACGTCAAAACGACCCGGTGTGGGGCAGCCCATAAGCGAGGCATCCAGCGCATCGTGGTCGAGCTCGCGACCCAGATACCCCTCGCACAGCATAATCGCGCACGCGGCATTCTGCGGCTGATAGGACGGTTTGACCATGCTCGACGTATAGATCGCACGCGGCGTGGTGCAGCTAAACTCCACCGTATCGCCCACGTGTGCCGGAAGTTTAGTCGTCGTATGGCTCACCACGAGCGGCACAACGCCGCACTCGCGACAACGTGCATCCATCACGCGCTGAACGCTCGGCTCATGCGTTCCCTCACCCAAAACAACCAGGCGCCCAGGCTTAATAACCGCAGCCTTCTCACCCGCAATGGCCTCGAGCGTATCGCCCAAAATACGTGTGTGATCGAGCCCAATACCCTTAATGGCAACGGCGACGGGATCGGTCGCACTCGTGGCGTCCCAACGACCGCCCATGCCAACCTCGAGCACGGCAACATCCACCGCGGCCTCGGCAAACACTACAAGTGCAGCAGCCGTCAGCAAGTCAAATGGCGTGATGGTATAGGCGCGCCCCCCCGCCGCCACACGGTGCGCATTCACGCGATGTCCCGCCTCAACAGCGGCCGAAACGCCACGGGCAAACGCCTCGTCGCTCACGACATGACCATCGACCTCCATGCGCTCGGGATAGCGCACCAGCTGTGGCGACGTATACAGCGCGGTTTTGAGCCCCTCACCACGAAGAATGGCAGCCGAAAAACGCGTAGTCGAAGTCTTGCCATTGGTACCGGCAACCTGGATGCAATCGAAATACTCGTCCGGACGCCCCAGCTCATCGAGCATATCGACAACCGTCTCAAGCAGAGGACCAGCATCCCCAGAAATCCGCCCCGTATCAGCAGCAAGCCCCACAGCCTCACCAAACGAAAGCAACTCAAACGAGAAAGGAACGACATACGACCCAGAACGCTTAGCCATAACCCAAAGTCCCCTCAACATAAAAAGAGGCCCGTAATAAACAACGAGCCCCTCCCATTCAAAATATCAGCCAAACACCGCTTGCAGCAGAATCAAGGCCACAACCAAGTGGCCCTACCAGGCAGCGGACGCCACCGTAACCGCTATGGGAGCGGTTTGGGGCTTTGCTCGATACAAGTTC
>UQUX01000042.1 GCA_900544425.1 uncultured Collinsella sp. | reverse complement strand
GCGCCTCTTGCATAAAGCTCTGCTGAGGTTTGAAATTAGCTCGCTATGTAAATAA
This sequence comes from uncultured Collinsella sp., assembly GCA_900544425.1. Lineage (GTDB taxonomy): Bacteria > Actinomycetota > Coriobacteriia > Coriobacteriales > Coriobacteriaceae > Collinsella. Next base: position 13,728 of record UQUX01000042.1, on the reverse strand, counting down.
AGAAACCTTAATTCCCAATACTTCAAATTCTGAAATTAGACAATGCACTTCTTGAGTCTTAATTGCAAATATCGGATTAATTCGAAATAATGAAAGACGATTAAGCTATTTGATTTCAAAGGGGCGATGAAGCGATGGCGTACAAGACGCTCGAAAAACTCTTTTATGCAGATTCAAGCTCCGATCGTTATGCTTGCCATGACGAGCTGCTGCGCGAGCGCCTTACTGCCGACGGCACGGTGCGGACTGGAATTCACCTTGAGCATGGTGAACTGTTCGCTTGTGTTCCTTTGAACCTGTCCGTTGCTAGCGAGCGGATCCTCAGAAAAGAGCGAAAGATTTCCAACCTGTGGAACAGCTTGCCTTATGTGGCTTTGGGGGCCTCGATTCGTTCGCTGGTGCTTGAGGAGGTTGTTTTCAGCAACGAAATGGAGGGTGTGCACAGCACACGGCGCCAGATTGAAGCGGCGCTGGAGTCTGCGGAGGATGCCGCGGTCGAACTTTGCGGTGCCGCCGAAAAGGAGCACACTCCTTTTATTGAATTCGCTCGCCTCTACCTTCAGCTGGTGGATGGTTCAAGTCGTCCCGGCAAACCCGAGGATATCCGCGAGATTTTCGATGCCGTCACTAAGGGCGTGCTTGACCCGAAGGACCGTCCGGATGGCAAGATGTTCCGTTTGGGTCCCGTTGTGATTGAGAACAGTCGGGGCAAGATTCTCCATCAGGGTGTTTCCTCGGAGCCCGAAATCATTGACCTCCTTGACAAGATGATAGAGTTGGGCAATCGCGAAGATGTCCCAAGCCTCTATGCAGCCTCAATCTGCCATTTTCTCTTTGAGTACATTCACCCCTTCTATGACGGTAACGGAAGAACGGGGAGATATCTTCTCGCGTTGAGCCTGAACGAGACGTTGTCGCAGCCTACGGTGTTGTCGCTCTCCAGGACGATTGCTGAGAATAAAACCGCATATTACAAGGCGTTTGACGTGGTGGAGAGGCCCCTTAATGGTAGCGAGGCTACTCCGTTTGTTGCAATGATTCTTGATTTGGTCGAGCAAGCGCAAGATGCCGTTCTGAGTGATTTGGCCGAAAAGCGCGTACAACTCGATGATCTTAAGCGGGCGATCGATGAGCTTGACGATACGTTTACCGAAAGGGCAAAAGATATTCTGTTTTATGCGGCACAGATGCATATCTTCGGTGCCTTTGGCGAATCTACGCTTGATGGTGTGTCGGGCTATCTCGATGTGACAAAACCGACAGCGAGTAGGTCATTGTCGAGCCTAATCGCTGCCGGATATTTAGAAAAGGTGTCCGCAAGGCCGCTCGTGTGCAAGATGACGGTGGCGGGACTTAATCTGCTCGGGCTAGAGTGAATATCGGTTATCAGACAAATGAACACTCCGAGCGCTTGCCCGCCATTCCTCCATGGTGTGAAATCGCTCTTATCCCATTGAGGCGCCTTTGAGGTCACCAATGGACTGTTGCGGCGAGCGGTGAAAGCTATGATTCAATTTCGTTTGACACGTACGCCAGGAGTTCATCGTCTAAGGCCTTCAGAGAGTTCTTGATTTCCCGCCTGCGCTCGCGAGCCTGTTCGATTTTTGCATCACATTCTCGTTTTGCCTTGAATTCGAACGGGCTGAAAAAGGAACGTCTGCTCTTAAGCTCTCGAAGTTCGTTCCCCAAACGGTCAAATTCATCTTCGAGCGCTTGTTTTTGCGACTTTTTAATAGGATTATCTAACCAATATTTGGCTTGGAGTTCTGCTTCTTTTTCAGCGCGCTCACGTTCCTTCTTCTTCTCGGGGTCGTATTCGTCACGCTTTGCCATGTCCTCTTTGAGGCGTTCCTTTCGTAACGTGATCGACTCGGCATTTAGTGAAAAGCCTTCCTTCACGCTATTTGATACATATGCGCCGTGGGCTCTCGTATAGGTTTTATGTCCAATGTTCAACTCTTCAATTACACATAAGTTTGACCACACATTGAACAATAGCTCGGGTGCCAAGATAAGACCTGTAATCGAACGGCCCTCAGTCTCTGTCTCTAAGAATTTAATCGCGGTTCTCAACGCTAATTCATATCGAATGTATACGAGCGTGCACATGTCGAAAGCGTCCTCTTCTGCGGACTGGTCGACGCCGCTGCCGTCAAGATAGTAATCAAAAATGTTGTTGTTTTCCCACTTGTCTCGCCATTTGGTCACACCGTCTACTACAGAACTGTTGATGATGCTTGCTGCTGTAAAATACATCCGTGGTATCTCTTCAGTAAAGAGGTACTTCTCCATGTCTGTATCATTTAAAGCGTGGCGTTGACCGTCAGAAATATCCGGAGAGTTGAGCCTTTCTTCCTTTGCTTTACAAAAAGTAAAGGAAAGCTTGCCAATTGCTGTCCATTGGCTTTTTCTTATTTCGAGATGGGATGCCAGTGTATCTGTAATCAACGCGAGATTATTATCTGATGGTGTGTTGATTATTGGCTCGGCATACAAAGAGCTGGCTGCTTCGACAATATCATCGAGGTGCAGTTTTAAACTTTTGATAACGCTCCACGCATGAATTAGGCCTTCACAGGTTTTTACTTCATTTGGAAGCAGCTGAAAGGTTTTGAGAAAACAGTCCGAAGATTCGCGAAGGCGATTGTTTTTAATTGTCAGTTGCCAGTCGATTGCTATTGACTTGATTGCCCAAGCATCAATGTTGTCTAAATCAATCTCTAACACCTTGTTCGCATATCGTTCGGCTTCGCAGAAGTTTCTAGTTTCGCATGCAGTTTTGGCCAACTTGAGCAGCCTTTTTGCATCAGCCGTCTTGTCTGTTTTCACCGTGCCTTCGACTTGAACAACGCCTTCGACCATCATTTTCTTTGCGGACTCGAGCGTATATTTCATACCGCAGTTTTGGTAGACGAAGAAATCCCCATCTTTGACGATTTCGGTGCCGCCGCAAAGTTCACATTTCAGGGCTTTCATGAAGCTAGACCTCTTTCTTTTCAACGATATATATCCATGCAAGAAGCGTTTCTTTGCGAATGAGAATCCGGGCAGTAATTCTTTTGCCGTCGCGATCTTCGATTAGCACCAAACCGGTTGGAAACAGATACGTCTGTCCGTGTGCAATCCCATTTCGTAGATGGCGAAATAGGCACTGCATTCTGTTTTCATCACCGCTGCGGCGCTCGATGGAGTTGTCCTCTCGGAGCGTTAGTTTGACATCTTTGTGTAGAACCGCTCTTGGGTGTTCGGCGCATATTTCTTTATCTAGGGCCATGTTCTCCAGAGTTCCATCAATGGTCTGGCTTCCTATGAAAATGAAAGAGGTTATCCCGGACGCCTTTAATAGCTTTCTCTCTAGTATCTTGATGGAGGGTCCGTTCCAACCTAATGACGTCAACGTCCGCTGCGTCGACAAAGCGGTCTTATCTTTTGCGATGGGTGCTTGCAAAACGTAGAACCGAAATAGCTCTGACAGCTCGTCTGGCGTAAAGCAATCTGATAGAGGGGCTCGATAACCTTCGAGTTTGAATTTAGTGCTGTCGCAGGCGTGTTGATAGTTTTCATTGACGTGTGATTTATTGGTTCCCATACCCGGCTTCCTCTAGAGCTTATTTATGATTTCCTGCTGACGGATATATGCTTTTAGTTGCTTACAAGTATCTTGGGTGTCGGGGAGCGAATTTGCTTTTACCGCTTTGTCGAGATTTTCGATAGCGATAGGTATCAAATTTGAAAGGGGCCGGTTTTCCGTTTTATCTGAAACGGGGTTTGCGTAGCGCATAGTTTCCAGAACGTCTGCGATTGCCGGTTTCAGATCGCTAGGTGCTTCTTCTAGGAGCAGTTCGAGTTTGATTTTGTTTGATTTCATTGAATTGGTAAGTGTCGAGACATGTTCCTCGACATCTGAGGTTTGACTCTCGGATGCATTTGCTACACACAGCGTAATTACTGACGTGCCAAGTAAAAGGATGCTGAAACCCGAAAGAACGGACAACGCATCGGTCTTTAGCGCTGCTCCGAAAAGAACTAGGGTCAGCTGGATTGCAAATGAAGCCCCCATGAGGACTGTCTTGGAAATACCAAGCAGTTTTAGTTTCTTTGCGGGGTCATGAAGGATGACTGCGACCAACAAGGAGAGCGCAACCAAAGAGAATGCGCTCTCAATCCAAAAAGTGGTTGAGGGTCCAAATAAAAGTATTGTCACGCTTTCGATAGCTATGAAGAGGGCTACGGGGATTGCTGCAATATATGCCTGTGTGTTCTTCATTACGACCTCCGTGCTCCGCACTCGGGACAGAACTTCTCGGTTCCAGAGAAGCGATATCCACACTCGGAGCAGAACTTTGCAGCACTTTGCTGCGAATTGGTATCCGCAGGGATGGGCTGCGTCGCGGACGTGCCGGTCGCTTGTGAGAGTGCACCGGTCATAACTGACCCCATGGTTCCGCCGACACCGGCCATTACGCCCAGGCCAATTCCCATGTTTGCGTATTCGCCAGTCGCTTCGTTTTGGGCCATCTTTTCGGCAACATCGAAGCTGCGTTCCTGTTGATAGGTATAGCCCTCGATTTGCCGTTTTTCTGCGCGTGCTTTTGCGGAGATTACGGTGCGCTGCGCCGCAGTTTCTTGTTCGATAATGCTGACCTGTCGTTTTATCTGTGCTTCGCGTACGTCGGCATATTGCTTGAAATGGAGGTCCTTAAACTTCTCGTATACCGGATCGCCTTCGGGTTTGACGATTGCGGTGACCAGCATTTGCGTTAATGAGAGGCCGTATGCGGCAAAGTCGGGAAGCAGCTTGTTCTTAAGCGAGTCGGATAACTCTTCAAGGTGTGCATCAAGTTCGAAAATGGAGAGTTTTTGTTCGGTAATTACTTGTGCAAGATGAGTTTTTATTCGAGTTTGCAGGAAAGCTTTGAAATAACTGATCAGCTTGTCCTGGGAGAGCAAAGCTTCGGTTCCAACAAGCTTGAGAAGGAGCCTGCGGGGCTCTTTTACAGCAAGAGCCATCTCTCCGGACGCCCCGAGCGAGAGCGGAAATCCATAAGTCGGTTCCATGAACTGAATCCTGGAATTGGTTCCCCAGCGGATGCCCATCTGCTCGATGAGGTTAACAAAGTAGACCTCTGAGTGAAACGGGCTGACACCACCGGTCGTTATCTTCGAAATGCCGTTCAGTAACGGTAGATTTTGAGTCTCAAGTTCATGCCTGCCTGGTCCAAACGAATCCAGGGCCTGTCCATTAAGGAAGAAAATTGCTTCTTGGGTCTCGTGAACAATGAGTTGCGAGCCCGTATTGAAGTCTTCTGAGGGGTGTTTCCAGATAAAAGTTTGGTTGTTGCCCTCATATTTGATGACATCCGTGATGCTCATAGTCACCTTGTTTCCATGGTTAGTAATGTTGATTTGCTAAGATAGCCGTCGTTGCTACGACGGCAAAAGTGGTGCTGAGACCCAGGCGCAGGATGTCGCCGGGGTACAGCCGGGCGGGTGCTCCGGTGCTGATGTCGAGTTCGTTGTTGTCGGCTGTTCGAATCAGATGCGTGCCGTTGGTCGAACCGAGGTCTTGTGCGTACCAAGCATTGTTCTCGGCGAAGATACGGAGATGTCTGGCGGAGACATCCAGCCCAACATCGGTGACAGCGCCGTCTTCGAGTGCGAGCGCTCCGATGGTGGTGCCCATGGCAGAAGGCTCAATGACATAAGGGCCGCCGATGACGAGTTCGTTATCGATCCTGATAAGGCCGATCGCATGTTCGGTGCCCGTTTGTTTTAAATCGCATGGACAGAAAGAAATACTTGAGGGGGTAAACGACCTGACATTCTCTGCGAATTCAAAGCGGTTCCTGATGTACGCGATAGCACGGGCCGGATCGCACCAACAGGCGGTCGAAACAACGAGCGCGATTGAGATAAGAGCCCTGTCATCTTTGTCTGGCTGGCAGCTGACGAGGCGCGAGGCGGCGTTCCGGTAAAGGAACCCATTGCGCCCACAGGCACTGAGCGCTTGAGCCATCGCGTCAGTTGCTGCCGCAATCATGGTATAGATGTCGGCGTCCGAATACCCTTTTTCCTGTAGCTTGTGCAGGATTTGATTCGATGCGCAGGACCAGTCGGTAAAGTAGCGATCTTCTAGGGAGCCCGGCTGCGAGTGCACAATCGTGCGCGAAAGCCAGCTGGTGTCCTGTGCCATTTGGGCGGTAGGCTGTCCATTTGTTAACGGCAGATCGGATAGTAACAGTTCAGCAAGTGCGCGATGGCTCAGGGTAAATGAAGTCTTGAACAGGGAGAACATGACCTCGAGCGGTGTTTGCCGTCTTGGCATGATACTCTCCCTTCCTTGACCTTATTCGCTAAATAAAGGATAAGGGTGCCACTAGCCGATTTTACTGTGCAACAAATTGCACGTCGGCGAGCGGTCGTGCTGCCTGATGCGCTTGCTCCAGAATGAGAGCTGGTTATCTTAGGGGTGCTATACGGTCTCGTTTTGATTAGGATGGCATGACTCAACCGCCCTTCGGGAAACTGTGCCCCGGAATGGATAACCAGATTGGGATGTAGTTTCCGCAGTCCCGACCCGTTGCGGAAACGGTGTCCCAGAATCGGCGTTCGAAACGGGATGCAGTTTCCCTTACAAACAGAACAAGGCGCGCTGCCTGCGGTTGATGCAGACAGCGCGCCTTTTGCGTTGAGCTCCGTTGAGGTCCGAAATCGTGGCTTGCGACCTTTAGGAGCGGGCGGCTCCGTCGACGGGGAGCACGGCGCCAGTGACGTAGGAGGACATGTCGCTCGCCAGGAAAACAAAGGCGTTGGCGACATCCTCGGGCTCGCCCATGCGACCCAGCGGAATGGTGGCGATGATGGGCTTGATGACCTCTTCGGGCAGGTTGGCGACCATATCGGTCTTGGTCACGCCGGGTGCGACGGCATTGACGCGAATGCCCATGGAGGCGAGCTCGCGCGAGAGCGACTGGACCATACCGTTGACGGCAAACTTGGACGTGGGATAGCCAACGCCGGAGGGCTGGCCGTACTTGGCGACCATCGAGCTTGTGGTAGTGATGGTGCCGCCGTGGCCGGCCTCGGTCATGATCTTGGCGGCAGCCTGGTGGCCGTTAAAGACGGCGACGACGTTGAGGTCCATAACTTTGGCGAACTCCTCAGCCGTGTAGTTGAGCAGCGGCGAGCGCTGGGAAATTCCGGCGTTGTTGACGACCGTGTCCAAGCCGCCCATGTCGGCTGCAGCCTGGGTAAAGGCCTCGGTCACGGCCTCGAGTGAGGTGAGGTCGCAGGAGCGGCCCCAGACCTTGGCGTCGGGATAGGCGGCCGCCAGTTTCTCAACGGCCGCGTCGGCAGTCTCCTGGCGCGAGCCAAAGACGGTGACGGCAGCGCCTTCCTCGATAAAACGGCAGGCGATCGCATAGCCGATACCGCGCGTGCCTCCGGTGATGATTGCTTTCTTGCCCTCGAGCAACATGGTGCTTCCTCTCATCGCGGGCGGACATTCGCAGCACAGCGTAGCCGTAACCGGAATCGGCCGTGTTTGCATATCGGTGAACGGTAGCCCGCGTTACCGATGAGCGGCTCGCGCAAATGTGTCCTGTCGTTGTGCTTAGGGCAGGAGACAAAAGGGCTCCCATCCCACATCGGACGGGAGCCCTCAAAGCGCGTATTGCTAGGCGAGCGTTGGGTTAGTTGGCCATAACGCCTTCGGTCCAAGCCTCAACGTCCTCAATGCGCAGGACGTTGGCGACCTCGGCCACGCAGTCGACGCTGGCAAGCTCGGCGGCGGCAGCCTGGGCGTCCTTCTCGAGCGCGCGGTGCGTCAGGAAGATGACCGAGCAGGTATCGCTGGCGCCCGACTTGCCGTCCTCGACCTGGTTGATGAGCGAGATCGAGATGTTGTGCTTGGCAAAGATGTCGACCGTCTCGGACAGGGCGCCTACGCGGTCGGCGACCTTCAGGCGCACATAGTACTTGGTCTGGAGCTCGTCCATGGGCTTAAAGGCGAGGTTGTGACCATAGGGCTCAATCTCGGGCAGCGGAGCCACACCGCGGCTGATCTGCTCGGAGAGCGACAGGATATCGCCCACGACGGCGCTCGCGGTGGGGAAGGAGCCTGCGCCGGCACCGTAGAACATGGTCTCGCCCACGGCGTCGCCTACCACGTAGACAGCGTTCATGGCGCCGTTGACCTTGGCAAGCATGTGGTCGGCGGGGATCAGCGTGGGATGCACGCGGACGTCGACGCCGGCGTCGGTATTGCGGGCGATGCCGAGCAGCTTAATGGTGTAGCCGAGCTCGCGGGCCTGGGCGATGTCCTCGGCGCCGATGGTACGGATACCCTGCTGGTAAACATCGTCGGTGGTAACGCGGGTGCCAAAACCGATGGAGGCGAGGATTGCCGTCTTGCTGGCGGCATCGAAGCCGTCGACGTCGGCGGACGGGTCGGCCTCGGCATAGCCCTTTGCCTGGGCGTCGGCGAGCACGTCAGCGTAATCGGCGCCCTCGGCGTCCATGCGCGACAGGATGTAGTTGGTGGTGCCGTTGAGAATGCCAGCGATGGTCAGGATCTTGTTGCCCACCAGGTCGTGCTCGAGCGTGCTGACAATGGGGATGCCACCGCCGCAGCTGGCCTCGCACTTAATCTGCACGCCGCACGCGCGCGCCTTCTCGGCGAGCGTCTCGACATGACGGCCCAGCAGGGCCTTGTTGGCAGAGACGACGTGCTTGCCGTTCTCGAAGGCGGTGGTGAAGATTTCGGTCGCGGGGTGCTCGCCGCCGATGAGCTCGACGACGATATCGACGGCGGGGTCGGTGACGACGTCGTGCCAGTCGCTCGTAAAGGCCTCGCGCTCAATACCGGCAGCTTCGGCCTGCTCCCAGGCAAGCGCGCAGGCGCGGGTCAGCTTAAGGTCGATGCCGTAGGCGGCCAGGTACTCATCGTGGTGGCTCTTGATCAGACGGGCCACGCCGCCGCCGACGGTTCCAAGACCGATCAGACCGACGTTCACGGTGCGCAGGGGTTCGCTCATAGATAGCTCCTTCGTGCATCTTATGGATGGATTAACCGCTTAAAGGTTGAGTGCATTCTAGCGTGAACCGAGGGCGCGTGCTCGCCAGGCAACAGGAGTCGCACAAAACGGCACCCCCGAAACGCTGCGGAAACATTGGAAACATGCTCGCTACAAACGGAACTCCGTAACAAACTGTCAACGTTTGCACCATAAGGTTTGCCCTGTACCGCAAGACGGCCGCACCGCGGCCAGCGAAAAGGGGGACACCATGCTTAGCATCAACAACGTACTTAACCGCAGGAGTTTCCTTGTCGGAGCCACGCTTATTTTTGCCCCGATCTATTTCACCCCAGCGTCCGTTTTGCTCAAGAACGCCAAGGACATGAGCTACGACATGACACTAATGGGTGCCGACGGCATGGACAGCCTATGTAATCCAGGACGGCAAGTACATCTCCGCCTAAGTGCATATAACGAGACCGGTGAGGCCGTTTTATTCAGGGCAAGGGCGCTTGTAACAGAACAGAAACATTACTTTCACATAATAAAGTGGCTAAACTGCATAAACTGATAGAAATACGCATAAATATGGATAAATGGACAAAGCAAAAGAAAAGTTGAAATAATCGCCACTTTTCTCAACTAAAGCGTCTACTATTTTGCGAACGCCGAACACGGCGAAGGATGGCCTGTCGGGTAACCGAAACCCGACGAGATTTGAGAGGAGAGCCGCATGTCGAGCCTCACCGGTAAGTCATTGAACCCTGTTATGAATCGCAGGAGCGTTATCGCGAGCGCAGCAGGTCTGGGGGCGATGTCCATTCTAGCTGGTTGCTCCTCCAACGGCGGCGACAGCGGTTCCGCTTCGAGCGACGCTTCGTTTAAGATCGGCACCATCGGCCCGCTGACCGGTGCCAACGCGTCCTACGGCAAGTCCGTTACCCAGGGTGTCGAGCTTGGCTGCAAGGATTTCTCGACCAAGGAGTTGCCGCTTGCCAGCAAGGCCGAGGATGACCAGGCCGACGGCGAGAAGGCCGTCAACGCCTTCAATACCCTGCTCGACTGGGGCATGCAGGCCCTCGTCGGCCCGACCACCACGGGTGCGTCGGTTGCCGTTGCCGCCGAGTGCGGTAACGACCCCAAGACGTTCATGATCACCCCGTCCGCGTCCTCCGAGGACGTCACCGACGGCAAGGATTGCGTCTTCCAGGTTTGCTTCACCGACCCCAACCAGGGTGTCAACGCTGCCAAGTTCCTGGCGCAGAAGTATGCGGACGAGAAGTTCGTGCTGTTCTATAACTCCGGCGACGCCTATTCTTCGGGCATCGCAGATTCCTTTAAGGCCCAGGCCGCTGAGTCCAAGCTCGAGATTGTTGACGAGGAGACCTTTAAGGACGACTCCGCCACGAGCTTTACGAACCAGCTGACCAAGGCCAAGCAGGCCGGCGCCACCATGATCTTTGCGCCGATCTACTACACGCCGGCGTCCGTCCTGCTCAAGAACGCCAAGGACATGGGCTACGACGTCAAGATGATGGGCTGCGACGGCATGGACGGCATCCTGGGCGTTGAGGGCTTCGATACCTCTCTTGCTGAGGGTCTGCTGCTCATGACCCCGTTCTCCGCCGACGACGAGAAGAACGCCGACTTCGTCAACGCTTACAAGGATAAGTACGGCGATACCCCCGACCAGTTTGCCGCCGACGCCTACGATGGCGTGCACGCGGTGGCCGAGGCCCTCAAGGAGGCCGGTCTTGGTGTCGACGCCGACCCGACCGAGGCCGCCGAGAAGCTGTCCAAGGCTATGCTCAAGATTACCGTTGACGGTCTGACCGGCAAGCTCACCTGGAACGATAAGGGCCAGGTCCAGAAGGAGCCCACGGCGTACGTCATCACCGACGGCAAGTACGTACAGGCCTAATTGGCCGCCTTACATAGAGCGGTTTTGATCCCAAGCAGGGGAGGTTTTGGCCTTCCCTGCTTGCTTGGTATCTAGGGACGATGTAACGTCCCTGTTTCATACATCAACTGGAAACCTATTCGAAAGGGGGATGTGGAACATGACGGTCTTTATCCAATACCTGGTCAACGGCCTGTCCATGGGCAGCGTCTACGCCATCATCGCGTTGGGCTACACCATGGTCTACGGTATCGCCAAGATGCTGAACTTCGCTCACGGCGACGTCATCATGGTCGGTGCCTATGTCTCGTTCTGCGCCACGTCGTATCTCGGCCTCCCGGGCTGGGTATCTGTAATTTTTTCTTGTGTGGTCTGCACGGTTCTCGGCGTTCTCATTGAGGGTCTGGCCTATAAGCCGCTGCGCCAAGCAGGCCCGCTGGCCGTTCTGATCACGGCTATCGGCGTGTCTTACTTCCTGCAGAACGCCGCGCAGCTTCTGTGGGGCGCCACGCCCAAGAACTTCACTTCGCTCGTCACCTTCCAGGTGCCGGAGTTCTTGGCCAAGTTCAACGTAAGCGCCGTCTCGCTCGTCACCATCGTCGCCTGCCTGGTTATCATGGCCGGCCTGATGTTCTTTACAGGTAAGACCAAGATGGGCAAGGCCATGCGCGCCGTGTCCGAGGACAAGGCCGCCGCTCAGCTCATGGGCATCAACGTCAACCGCACCATCTCGATGACGTTTGCCATCGGCTCGGCGCTTGCCGCCATCGCCGGCGTGCTCCTGTGCTCCTACTCGCCGGTGCTGCAGCCCACGACGGGTGCCATGCCTGGCATCAAGGCCTTCGACGCCGCCGTCTTCGGCGGCATCGGCTCCATCCCCGGTGCCTTTGTCGGTGGCATTCTCATCGGCATCATCGAGGCGATGGCGCAGGCTTACATTTCCACGAGCCTTGCCAACTCCATCGTCTTTGGTGTTTTGATCATCGTCCTGCTCGTCAAGCCTGCCGGCCTCTTGGGCAAGTACGTCCCCGAGAAGGTGTAGGTGAGCGTTATGAAGTTTCTTAAAGACAAGCAGACGCGTCACGACTTTGTCACGTACGCCATGTGCATCGTGGCCTTCGCCATCGTGTTCTTTATGCAGTCTAACCACATGATTCCGCGCATGATCGCCGGTCAGCTGGTTCCCATCACGGCCTATATCGTCATGGCCATTTCCCTTAACCTCGTCGTCGGCATCGCGGGCGACTTGTCGCTGGGCCACGCAGGCTTTATGAGTGTCGGCGCCTATACGGGAATCGTCACCGCCGTCGCGCTGGAGAGCGCCGTTCCCTCCGATCCGGTGCGCCTTATCATCAGTATCGTGGTCGGCGCCATCGCTGCCGCCATCCTGGGCTTCTTGATTGGCATCCCGGTCCTTCGTCTGAGCGGCGATTACCTGGCTATCGTGACGCTGGCCTTTGGCGAGATTATCAAGGAGATCGTCACCTGCCTCATTGTGGGCGTCGATTCCCGCGGCCTGCATGTGATCTTTAACATCACGGGTAACTCCACGATCGATGACCTGCACCTGCTCGAGGACGGCACCGCCATTATCAAGGGCGCGCAGGGCGCATCGGGCGTGTCGACCTATTCGACCTTCCTTGCCGGCGCAATCCTGGTTATGGTCGCGCTCGTGATTGTGCTCAACCTGGTTCGCAGCCGTACCGGTCGTGCCATCATTGCCGTGCGCGACAACAAGATTGCTGCCGAGTCCGTGGGCATCTCCGTCACCCAGTACCGCATGATCGCCTTCGTGGTTTCCGCTGCCCTCGCCGGTGCTGCCGGAGCCCTGTTCGGCGGTAACTTCTCGCAGCTTTCCGCCACTAAGTTCGACTTCAATACGTCCATCCTCATTCTGGTGTTCGTGGTCCTGGGCGGCCTGGGCAACATGCGCGGCTCCGTTATCGCTGCGGCGCTGCTCACGGTGCTCCCCGAGCTGCTCCGTCAGTTCTCGGACTACCGCATGCTCATCTATGCCATCGTGTTGATTCTGGTCATGGTCTTTACTAACAACCCACAGCTCAAGGCGTTCTTCGCACGCATTAAGGACCGCTTTGCTTCCAAGAAGGAGGTGGCAGCCGATGCCCAGTAAGTTTGAGTTCAACAAGGGCAAGATGGTCCCGTATCCTTCTGGCGCCATCGTTCCCGACCGCGACTTGGGCCAGCGCCCGGCGCTCGAGTGCATCCACCTGGGCATTGAATTCGGCGGTCTTAAGGCAGTCGATGACTTTAGCCTGACCATCGGCAAGACTGAGATCGCCGGTCTCATCGGCCCCAACGGTGCCGGCAAGACCACGGTCTTCAACCTGCTCACCAAGGTGTACCAGCCTACGCACGGCACCATCCTGCTCGACGGTGAGGACACCTCGGGCAAGTCGGTCTACCAGGTCAACCGCATGGGTATTGCCCGTACGTTCCAGAACATTCGCCTGTTCAACACCATGACGGTGGAGGACAACGTTAAGGTCGGCCTGCACAATCAGGAGCGCTACTCCGGCTTTGAGGGCGTGCTGCGCCTGCCGACGTATTGGAAGCACGAGAAGGCCGCCCACGAGCGCGCCATGGAGCTGCTGTCCATTTTTGACATGGAGCACCTGGCAAATGAACAGGCCGGCTCGCTTCCTTACGGCGCTCAGCGTCGTCTGGAAATCGTCCGCGCGCTTGCCACCAACCCCAAGTTGCTGCTGCTCGACGAGCCTGCGGCTGGCATGAACCCGCAGGAGACGCTCGAGCTCGCGGCGTTCATCCACGAGCTGCGCGAGAAATACGGCC
>UQUX01000041.1 GCA_900544425.1 uncultured Collinsella sp. | reverse complement strand
AGAGCGAGAAGGGCGCCTCGTCGGCCGGCAAGCCAAAGCGGTCGATGACGAGCTGGGCGCGACGCAGCGCCTCGGCACGGTCGATGCCGGCAAGCTCCAGGCCAAAGGCGACCTCGTCGAGCACGGTGTCCTTGCAGATCTGGCGGTCGGGGTTTTGGAAGAGGGTTGCGACCTCGCGGGCAATGCGGCTCGTGGGGACGGTTGCAGTATCCAGTCCCGTGACGCGCACGCTGCCCGAGGCGGGCTTGAGCAGACCCGTGAGCAGCTTGGTGAGCGTGGTCTTGCCGGCACCGTTCTGGCCGACGATGCCCACGAGCTCGCCGGGATAGAGCGTCAGGCTAAGGTCGTGTACGGCGGCGCCGCCATTGGGATAGGCAAACTCAACATGGTCGAAGGTGAGTACGGGTTCTGCGTCCTTGGCATGAGGGCGCAACGACGGCGCATGCGGGGAACCGGCAGGCGCTTGGGCTTCGATGGCCGCGTGTGCGGGGTCGACGATGCCCGAAATCAGGCGCTCGGCCTCATCGACATCCAAGCAGGGGGTACCGCTTACCAGGCCATCGGCCTCGAGGCTATTGAAGATACGCGTGACGCGAGGGCAGTCGACGCCGATGGCACGGAGCTCGTCGGTATGCGCGAAGACCTCGTGTGGCTCGCCCTGCAGCGCGATTTCGCCATGGTTGAGCACGAGCACGCGGTTGCAGTACTCCGAGAGTAGGGCGACCTTTTGCTCAACGAAGACGATGGTGATTCCAAGTGTGCGGTTTGCCTCACGCAGCGTCTCGAAGACCAGCGTGGAGCTGGCGGGGTCGAGTGCCGCGGTGGGCTCGTCGAGAACCAAGACGCGCGGACGCATGGCGAGGATGGCGGCGATGGCCACCTTTTGCTTCTGTCCGCCCGAGAGGGTGGCGATCTCGCGGTCACGCAGGTCGCTGATGCCGACGGTCTCGAGCGTTTCGCTCAAGCGCTGCTCGATCTTGTCGTGGGGAACGCCAAAGTTCTCGAGGCCAAAGAGCATCTCGTCCTCGACGATCGAAGCGACCATCTGCGTGTCGATATCCTGCAGCACGCTGCCGACGATTTGCGACACGTCGGTCAGCGAGACCTCGCAGGTGTCGTGGCCGTCAACCATGACGGACCCAAAGAACGTGCCGGTGTAGTGGTGGGGCACGGCACCTGACAGGCAGGCGGCAAGCGTGGACTTGCCGGCGCCCGAGGGCCCGATGATGCCGATGAAATCTCCCTTGTTCACGCTGAGCGAAATGTGGCTGAGCGTCTGCTCGGTCTGCGTGCCATAGGAGAACGAGACATCGTCGACGTTGATGATCGTTTCCATGGATACCTTTCATAGTCATTGGGGACGTTCTTAAATGACCAGTCGTTTAAGAACGTCCCCAAAAGCTCGTTGTTTGGGACAGTCTTTGGTGGTGAAGCACGGAGACGGCTTTACGAGGGGCCCCAGGTTGGCGCGAAAGAGGAGCGAAGCGTACTTGGGTACGCGAGCGACGAATTAACGCCAAGATGGGGTGGCTCGTAAAGCCGAGCGGGTTAGTTGAGCCTAAGGGCCTTCTGGATGGGCAGGTAGAGGGCGCCGACCAGAATGGCGTTAAAGACGGCGGTCATGTCAACGACGGGCAGCATGGCGGCGGCGAGCTCGCCTACCACGCCGAGCATGGCCATCTTGATGACCATGAAGATGACGCCGGAGGCAAATGTGGTCAGGAAGGTTGCGACAATGGCGATGGCGGGCTTGATTTGACCGTTCTTGCCGGCGGCGTTGACGATGCCGGCCATGAGCATGGCGGCGATGCCCTCGGCGGCAAAATCGACGAACGGCGAAGTGGTGGTGATCTGGATCACGGCAGCCGAGATGAGGCCGATGACGAGCGCCTGGCCGATGTTGGGGCGAACGACCAGGATGGTGAGGCAGAAGGCCGAGATGATGAACTCGGGGCTGATCATGCCGCCCGAGATGCCCGAGATGGCCTTGCCGACGGTGAAGTTGAGGATGAAGCCGGCGGCGAGCAGGATGGCAAGCAGGACGAGGGCGCGGACATCGAGTTTGCCACGGTCGGCGGTCTGGACGGTGCGGGGCTGGGTGGCGGTGGTGTTCTGAGACATGGTGAAAATCCTTTTGGAATGGGAGTGCAAGAGAAAAGCGGAGGCGCGTGATGCGAATGCGATCGGGCTCGAGATAGAAAAAGGCCCCCGGTCGAAACCGGAGGCCTTCCAATCACCTAGAGCGCAAAAACAGGCGTGAGGGACTCACTGTCGACCGATCGTATTCGCATCACGCCACCACCAGTTGTTAAGAGACTTCATCGTGTTCTTCATGTCGGTGGCTCCTTTCGTGATGCCATGGCGCGGTCGCACCTAGTTGCTGTTGCGCTGCACTATAACACAGCAAAGTGTGTGCGGGGAAATCTTTTTTGAAAAGATTTCAGGCGGGTTTCCCGCCGGTCAAAAGAGCGGGCTGAGCGGGCGAGGCTGCCATTGCTGCCTCGCCCGCACAGCTAGGACGTTACTCCTTATTGCGACGGTAGAGGAAGTAACCGCCCGCGGAGATGACGGCAACGCCAGCGATGGCGAATGCGGCCACCATGCGGCCATCAAAACGATCGCCAGTGGTGGGCAGGCCGCCCTTGGTGTTCGTCTTGTTAGTGGTTAACGTGGTCGTGGTGTCGGACTTGCCAGGCTTCTCAGGCTTGGCGGCCGGCTGCTCGGGCTTAGCGGGCTGCTCGGGAGTGCCAGGCTGCTCAGGAGTGCCGGGCTGATCCGGGGTGACCGGATCGGTGGCAAGAGCATCCTTGGCGTAGGTGATGGACACCTTGAGGCCGTTGGTCTCGGTGTTCAGGTCGCTTGGGGTAAAGGGCTGGTCGAAGTTTTCGGCCTTCTGATAGGCGCGCATCTCCTGGAGCAGTGCCTTGCACTTCTTGTAGGTGTTCTCGGTAGCAGCCTTGCCGGCCTTGTTGGCCAGGGCGGTGCGGCCCTCGGTGGTCGTCTCGGCCAGCATGGCGGCGTCAACTTCCTTGTTCTGCTCGATAAGCTCGTTCTGGAGCGCATCGAGGTAGGCACGGACGCTGACACCAAGGGTGTCAGGGTTCTCGAAGCAGAGCGAGCTGATGTCCATGAGGACGTAGTTGATTGAGTTCTCGGGCTCCTCGTTGTACACGACGTCAGTCTGGTTGCAGTGATCGAAGGAGACGGTCTGATCGCTGAAGTACGGGCTGACCTCAGTTATCAGAGCGGAGTACAACGGGATGGCGACGGAGTACGCGGCGCGGGAGAGCATTTCCCACTGGATGGTAGCGACTTCGGGGTCATACCCGCGACGAATCTGGAAGAGGTTGATCTCGGTGTTGCGCTCGCTGCCGATGCAATAAACACCATCAGTGTTCGCGTTGAGGCCAGGGACGTTCTCGCCGCGGTTGCCAAAGGCACGAATCAGCTCAAAGGTGCTCCAGCCAGACTTGCCAGGCCTGAAGAACAGGGGCTGGATTTCGCTGACCATGGCTCCCTTTTGGTCAGGTTTTCCATCCTTCTTTACTGTGATAATGTCGTAATCTGTGCCTTCGGTCAGCTGACTACCAAAATAATCGCGGCCTTGCACATAGCGGGACCACTGGTTTACGCCGGAATCGGCGAGGCTTTCGCCATACGTTTGGGCGACATCGAATTTGCCGTCAGCGGAGTATTTGGCGAAGCCCTTCTCCACGGGCATGGACTCGATGCCCTCGGAGTGTAGGCAGTTCTCGGGGTCATCAAGGTCGACATCGTAGTTGAGGCTCCCGATATTAGGGTTGAGCGACGCGACGTCGTCAGCGAGCTTCATGGCGATCCACTGATGGGCGGAAAGTGTGGCGAACAGCCAGGTCTCGTTGTTGTCGGCGATGATGATCTGGTCGTTGGTGCAGACGCCTTGATCATCGATCAGTCTGCCGAGAAGCTCGACGCCCTCGCGGGCCGTGGCGCTCTCGCCCAGGATGATGCTGCCGTAACTGTACTCGCCCAGACCCACTTTCTCATCGATGCGGTCTGCTGCATCGGCCTCCTCGTTATAGGAAGTGCTTAGCGTGGCAGAGCAGGAGACGCCCTTCTCGTTGATTCCGGCCTCGGAATAGGCGTCGGTGCGACCCATCCAGTTGGAGGGGTGGTCGCGTACATAGCTGTAACGATAGGTAGGCTTGTTCGAAGTGTATTCAAAAGCAGATTCAATCGAGCTGTACTTAAAGCCAGGTTCGTGGGCAGGTTCGATGCCGTAGTGCTTAAGATAGCGCTTGCCAAAGTCCTCGGCGCGGCCGTAGTACGTATTGCCGTCGGCCGTATAGTTTTTGCCCATGTATATCTGCGTGCAGGCGAGCGCGGATGTCGGCATGGACATGATGGTTGCAGCTCCAAAGGCGAGGCCTATGCCTAGCTTCTTGAGCGCGTTGACGGGGTGAGTTTTCCTCATTTTCCCTCCCAGCGTGCGAAAGCCCTCTGTCGCCAGAGGGCTTCAGCCAATAAAGACACCCCATTAGCGTAACGAACTGGAAACAATATTCATCTATGAAAGACACTTACTCGATAAGCGTGATGAAATATGCGACGAGCGGTTAATTGTACTCAGTTTGTAGGTTTACTTTAATAAAGACGCCCTGTAATTACTGTAGCCGAATAAAGTAGCTGGGAATGCCTGAAATGAAAATCCCCTGCTGTTTGGCAAATGCATAAACAGCAGGGGAGACGATAATTGGATGAATATCATACCAATGTGGAATTACTTCTTCCGGCGGTGGATCACGTTGATCGCATAGCCGACGAGCATGGCCAAAACGATGATGATAAAGCCGAGCAGGGGATTGTCGTTCATAGGGTCCTCCTATTTTCCGAGCGGGGAGAATTCGTCGACGATGAGGTCGAGGCATTGCGGAAGCGCGCGGGCTCCAAAGACGCCCGAATTGCTGGAGATAATCTCGCCATCGAACTGCATGCCCAGCGACGGGGTGCAGGTGATCTTGGCTTCCTTGGTCTGGATGATCTTGAACTGCGGGCGCCCGAGTACCTTGCCGGCGGGGTCAAGCGCAGCGGTGATCACAGTAGGCAGCAGCTGCACGGTGCGCACGGGTTCGATGACCGCAATGTCGACCATGCCATCGTTCATGCGGCAGTCGGGGAACAGGTTGATGTCGTTTTGGATGACCGAGGTGTTGCCGGCCATGCAGCAGATGCCGTCGAGCTCCTCGACAATGCCGTCATGCTCAATCGTAAAGTGCGCTACCGTAGGGTTGGGCGTGGCGAGCGCAGAGAGGAAGTAGGCGATCTCGCCGATGTCGTTTTTGGTGGGGGCGGCCTTCATCATGATTTCGGCGTCGAAACCCGAGCCGGCGATGATGATGAAGCCGTGGCGCTTCTCGTTGCCGTTCTCGTCGAGCCAAAAGAGCTCGCCCATGTCGACTTTGACCGTGCGACCGGCACGGCAAGCCTTGGCAAGCGCCGCTGCCTCGGGGGCATTACCGATGTTGTTGAAGAACAGGCAGGCCGTACCGGAGGGGAAGACGAGCGTGGGGACACCGCATCCGCGCATCTGGTCGAGCACGTTGGAGACAGTGCCGTCGCCGCCCGAAACGACCACGCGGTCAAACTCGCGCACGTCTGCCACGGCGTCCTCGGGTTCCATGCCATCGCCGATAAAGCGCATCACGACCTCGTCGCCGCCCTGTGCAAGGGCGTGCGTGAATGCGAAGATTTCATCTGAGCTGGGGCCCGATGCCGGGTTGTGGATGATAAGGCAGCGCATACTTACGTTCCCGTTCTGTGACTAACCGAGTATAGTTGTAAGGCAATGCCGATATCCTACCCGTGTTTTTCGGGCCTAACCTTATTCGATGGGTTGATATGTACATTTCCACACATCAGGCTCTACTCGACTTTTGCCAGCGCGCCCGTGAGTTCGACGCGATTGCCGTCGATACCGAGTTTTTGCGCGAGCGCACGTTCCATCCGCGTCTGTGTTTGGTTCAGATTGCCACCCCTGCCGAGAGCGTAGCGGTCGATCCCCTGGTAATCGACGACCTATCGCCGCTGGCCGAGCTTATGGCCGACGAGAGCGTGACCAAGGTCTTTCACGCGTGCTCGCAGGATATGGAGGTCATGCTCCATACCGTAGGCGTGCTGCCGCGTCCGATTTTTGACACGCAGGTGGCCGCCGCCTTTTTGGGCGAGCGCCAGCAGATTTCGTATGGCGCGCTTGTTCAGACGTTCTGCGGTGTATCGCTGCCCAAGACCGAGTCGCTGACCGACTGGTCGCGCCGCCCGCTGACCGATAAACAGATCGAGTATGCGATCGATGACGTCAAGTACCTGATCGTCGCCTATACCGAGATGATGAGCCGCCTGCGCGAGCTGGGCCGTGTGGACTGGGTGCTCGACGAGCTGCGCCCGCTGGCTGACGAGTCGCACTATCGCGCCGATCGCCACGAGGCGTTCCGCAAGGTCAAACGCATCAATTCGTGCAGCCGTCACCAGTTGGGCATCGCGCGCGAGCTCGCCGCCTGGCGCGAGGACCGCGCCGAGCGCCGTAACATCCCGCGCAAGTGGGTCATGTCCGACGACACGCTGCTTGCGCTCGTTAAGCGCAATCCCGTGCGCGTTGAGGAGTTCCGTAGCATTCGCGGTACCGATCAGTTGGGTGAGCGCGATGTGGACGGCGCGCTCATGGCCATCAAGCGCGGCGCAAGCTGCCCGCACGATCGCCTGCCGCTCATGGTGCGCGGGCATCGCCAGATCTCTCCGGAGCTGGAGAGCGTGACGGATCTCATGTACGCGCTCATCCGCCTGGTTGCCGAGCGCTCGGGCGTGGCGACCTCGGTCATTGCCTCGCGCGATGACCTGGCCGACTATATTGACCACCCCGAGCAGAGCCCCCTGCGCGAAGGCTGGCGCTTTGAGCTTGTGGGCTCGCGCCTGGACGATCTGCTCTCCGGCAATATGGGACTCACCGTGAAGGACGGAAAGATTGAACTGTTATAGGGAAGCCTAGCCGGCTGAGTGGGTAAAATGCCTCCAACGTGTAACTCGATTCGGAGGAATTCGCATGCCCTATTACTATGGTTACGGCTTTGGTATCGACCCGCTGTACCTGCTGGTTGTTCTTGTCTGCACGGTGCTTGGCCTTGCCGCACAGAAATATATCAACTCGACGTACAAAACCTGGTCCAAGGTTCGCTCGGACGGCGATACGGGTGCCACGGTCGCTCGCCGCATGCTCGACGCCAACGGCTGCAACGCCGTGGGTATCAAGGGTGTCGCCGGCGAGCTCACCGACCATTACAACCCGCAGGACAATAACCTGTATCTCTCGGATGCCAACCGTTCGGGCGGGTCGGTCGCTAGCGTTGCCGTCGCCTGCCACGAGGCGGGCCATGCCGCCCAGCGTCAAAGCGGTTACGCCATGATGAAAGTGCGCACCGCCCTGGTTCCGGTCGTTAACTTTACCCAGAACACCTGGACCATCGTGTTGCTCTTGGGCCTGTTTATGAACATTGCCGGGCTCACGACCCTCGCGTTGATCTTCTTTTCGTTTAGCGTGCTGTTCCAACTCGTTACGTTGCCGGTCGAGATTGACGCTAGCCGACGTGCCGTGGCGTACATCGAGCAGTCGGGTATGAGTTCCAAGCAGGTCAACGGCGCCAAGAAGGTGCTGACGGCCGCCGCGCTTACCTATGTGGCCGCAGCGCTGACTTCGATCATTCAGCTGCTCTACCTTATGGCTCGCTACAACAGAAACTCCAACCGATAACAAATTGGATCGCTGGGCGCCGCGGGGATTCGTGTCCCCGCGGCGCTGTACTATGTGTTGGACTTAAATTTGCGCAGGGCCGGAGCCCATGTGCACGATGACGAAAGGAGGCTGCGTGGCGGGCTGGAATCTAACCGGCAATGCCGTTTCCGCCGAGTTCGACGGTTCGGATGAGCAGGAGCGCAAGGAGCTCAGCGTGAGCCAGGCGGTGGAGATCGCCGCCGGTGCACTCGATGCCATTCCGCAGCTGAGCGTTCTGGGCGAGGTCACGGGTTTCCGTGGTCCCAACGCCCGAAGCGGCCACTGCTACTTCCAGATTAAAGACGACTCGGCCGCCGTCGACTGCATTATCTGGAAGGGCGCCTATCTCAAGCGTACCTTCGATTTGCGCGACGGCATGCAGGTGAGCTTTAAGGGCAGCTTCAATCTCTATAAGCCCACGGGTCGTATGAGCTTTGTCGCTCGCTCGTTTTCGCTGGCGGGGGAGGGCCTGCTGCGTCAACAAGTGGCGCAACTGGCCGAAAAGCTACGCCGCGAGGGCCTGATGGAAGAAGCGCGCAAGCGCCGCATCCCGGTGTTCTGCTCCCGCGTGGCGGTCGTCACCTCGCTTTCCGGTGCGGTAATCGACGACGTCAAGCGCACATTGCGTCGTCGCAATCCGCTCGTCGAGCTCGTCTGCGTGGGCGCCAAGGTTCAAGGCGAGGGTGCGCCGGCCGAGCTTATTGAGGGCTTGCGCCGCGCCGCCGCCATCACGCCGGCGCCCGACTGCATCTTGCTGGTGCGCGGCGGCGGCTCCTTCGAGGACCTCATGACCTTCAACGACGAGGAGCTTGCCCGTGCAGTGGCTGCCTGTCCCGTGCCCGTGGTGACCGGTATCGGCCATGAGCCCGATACCTCGATTTGCGACATGGTGAGCGACCGCCGCGCCTCCACGCCCACGGCGGCGGCAGAATCGGTGGCGCCGGCTATGACGGAGTTGGCCGACGTGCTCGAGACGCGCCATCAGCGTCTGGGCGCCGCAATGGCTTCGATGATCGGGTCGGATCAGGTCGATCTGGAAATGCTCGATCAGCGCGGTCGTCGTGCCTGGGACACCTATACGGCTCGTCTGGGCGACGCGCTCGATGCGGCCGCGTGCCGCCCGTGCCTCAACGACCCAACGTTTATGGTCGAGCGTCGCGAGTCTGAGCTTGCCCTGACGGCCGATCGTCTGTCCGGCGCCATCGCACGCTCGGTCGGGACATTCCGCTCCAACTTTGAGCGCCTGCCCGAGCGTCTGGTTGCAAGCACCTCGGGGCTCGATGGCAAGCGCCATGCGCTCACACTTGCGAGTTCCCGTCTGGAGCATCAGGGGCGCACGATGCTCAGCAAACCCGCGTCCGACCTGGGCCGAGCTGCCGCGTCGCTCGATGCCTTGTCGCCGCTCAAGGTGCTTGCCCGCGGTTACTCCATCGCGTACAGCGATGACGGTGTGGCTACGAGCGCCAAGACTTTTAAGCCCGGCGACGCCATTCGCGTGCGCATGGCAGACGGCAACGTGGCAGCAACGGTCGATACGGTCGAGTAGGCCACGTTTCATAGCGATAAACCTTTAGGAAAGGAAACAGATATGGCAGAGAAGACCCCGGTCGAGCAGCTTACGTACAAGCAGGCCTCGCAGGAGCTGGAGCTCATCATCCGTAGCTTGGAGTCGGGCGATATGGAGCTCGAGGAGTCGCTCGAGAGCTATACCCGCGGTGTCGAGCTTCTAAAAAGCCTGCGCACCCGCCTGTCCGATGCCGAGCAGAAAGTCTCGGTGCTCCTTAAGGACGTCGACGGCAACGACGTGCTCGCCGACGGCGAGACTGCCAACACCGACGACAACCTCTCGTTCTAACCATCCCGACCAAATATAATTACCTTGGTCTGTGAGAAAGGAACCAACCATGTGCGATTGCATCTTCTGCAAAATTGCCAACCACGAGATCCCCTCGACCGTTGTCTATGAGGACGACCAGGTCATCGCCTTCGACGACCTCAATCCCCAGGCGCCGGTCCATACGCTCGTGATCCCCAAGAAGCACTACAGTGACATCGCCGACAACGTACCTGCCGAGACCATGGGCGCCATGGCTCACGCCATCCAGGAGGTCGCTAAGGCCAAGGGCTTGGAGGACGGTTTCCGCGTCATCTCCAACAAGGGCGTCAACGCCGGCCAGACCGTCATGCACTTCCACATGCACGTTCTCGGTGGCAAGAACCTGGGCGAGAACCTCATCTGAGGGCGCTTCTTCCTTGCAATGAAACGGAAGCTCAAACACCGATAACTTATATATCAACGCCAATAAACCCGAGCGCGAGGGCGTTTGGGTTTATTATTAAAGCGTATGTAACCTGGCGGCGCCACACCGCCTGTTAGTAGGGAGACACATGAACGTTCTGGTCGTCAACGCGGGATCTTCGACCCTTAAGTATCAGGTCATCGACACCAAGTCCCACAAGGTGTCCGCAAAGGGCTCCTGCGAGCGCGTCTGCTTTACCGGCGGTACCTTCACCCACGCTGCTAACGGTTCCAAGAAGGTGACCGAGAACATCGAGTTCCCCGACCACAAGGTCGCCATCGAGGTCGTCCTGAAGGACCTCGAGGCCAACGGCGTCAAGATCGAGGGCATCGGCCATCGCATCGTTCAGGGCGGTTGGTACTTTGGCGATTCCTCCCTCGTCGACGAGGACGTTCTCGCCAAGATCCGCGAGGTCGCCCCGCTGGCGCCGCTCCACAACAACCCCGAGGCCAACGTTATTGAGTTCTGCCTGGAACAGTATCCCGACCTGCCCAACGTCACGGTCTACGACACCGCTTTCCACTTCAACATGCCCGAGGTCGCCAAGACTTACGCCCTGCCCAAGGACGTCTGCGACAAGCTGCACATCCGTAAGTACGGCGCCCACGGCACCAGCTACCGTTACATCTCCAAGAAGGTCGCCGAGATGACCAACGGCGAGGCTCGCAAGGTCGTCGTGTGCCATATCGGCTCCGGCGCTTCCCTGTGCGCCATCGAGGACGGCAAGTGCATGGACACCACCATGGGCCTCACCCCGCTCGACGGCGTCATGATGGGCACCCGCTGCGGCTCCATCGACCCGGCTACCGTGTGCTACCTGCAGCGCGAAGGCGGGTACACCTTCGACGAGGTCGATGAGATGATGAACAAGAAGTCCGGCCTTTTGGCTGTGACCGGCGGCAAGACCAACGACTGCCGCAACGTCGAGGAGCTCGCCGCTGCCGGTGACCCCGAGGCTCAGCTCGCCTTCGATATGTTCGTCTACAAGATTGCCGCCAAGGCTGCCGAGATGGCCACTTCCATGTGCGGCATGGACACCCTGGTCTTTACCGCCGGCATCGGCGAGCACGCTCCGGCTGTTCGCGCCGGCGTTGCCGACCGTCTGGCCTTTATGGGCGTCAAGATGGATCATGCGCGCAACGCCCTGCGTGGTGACGGCGCTTGGTGCCTGTCTGCCAAGGATTCCAAGGTCAAGATTTTCGTCATTCCCACGGACGAGGAGTTCATGATCGCTTCCGACGTCGAGCGCATCGTCAACGGCAAGTAATTGCAAGAGGGGAGGGGCTGGACGACCGAGTGCCGTTCGGCCCTTCTTTTGTGCTCGTTGGGCGATATGCCTGATAGCTATTTATTAAGTTATGATAACTTCTTATTAACATGCGGCCGCCTTAAGGGGTCTGCGTCGACCGTATTGCACTGCAAAGGAGTCTCATGAACGTACTTGTTGTCAACGCCGGCAGCTCAAGCCTCAAATATCAGCTTTTGGATACCGATACCCGCGAGGTTTTCGCCAAGGGCAACTGCGAGCGTATCGGATCGGACATGGGCATCTTTGGCCACTCCGAGAACGGTGGCGCTAAGCAGACCGAGGAGGTCCCTTTCCCCGATCATCGCTCTGCTATCGCTCGCGTGCTCGAGGAGCTCGAGAAGACCGACTTTACGATTGATGGCATTGGGCATCGTATCGTTCAGGGCGGCTGGCACTTCGATGATTCCGCGGTTGTCGACGACGAGGTTATGGCCAAGATTCTTGAGGTGGCACCGCTTGCTCCGCTGCACAACTACGGCGAGGCCGCAGCGATTGAGTATTGCCGTGAGAAGTATCCGGAGCTGCCCAACGTGGCGGTCTTCGACACCTCGTTCCACATGACCATGCCCGAGGTCGCCTACACCTACGCGCTGCCCAAGGACGTGTGCGACAAGTACCACGTGCGCAAGTACGGCGCACACGGTACGAGCCACCGCTACGAGTGGATGATGGCCAAGGAGATCCTGGGCTCGCGCTGCCACCGTCTGCTTTCGTGCCATCTGGGCAACGGCGCTTCGCTCGCCGCCATCGAGGACGGCGTGTGCCGCGATACCACGATGGGCCTCACGCCGCTCGACGGCCTGATGATGGGTACCCGTTGCGGCTCCATCGACCCGGCTACCGTGTGCTACCTGCAGCGCGAGGGCGGCTACAGCTATCAGGAAGTCGATGACATGATGAACAAGCAGTCTGGTCTGCTTGCCATCTCGGGCATCTCCAACGACGCCCGCGACATCCGCACGCGCGCCTCCGAGGGCGACGAGCGCTGCCTGCTCGCCTTCGATATGTTCGCCTACAAGGCCATGCAGCAGGCCGGCTCTATGATTGCTTCCATGGCGGGCGTGGACACCATCACCTTTACCGCCGGCATCGGCGAGAACGACTGGTCGATCCGCAAGGCCTTCTGTGACTGCTTTGAGTGGCTGGGCGTGCGCATCGACAATAACAAGAACCGCGAGGCCGTGGGCAACGGCCCGCAGGTCATCAGTGCCGCCGGTTCCGCCGTCACGGTCATGGTCATCCCCACCGACGAGGAATACATGATCGCCCACGACGTCGAGCGCCTGACCAAGAACAACTAACGCGCGCATTTGCAAGTAAACGAAAGGCCTCCAGAGCAACAGCTCCGGAGGCCTTTTTGCTTGACAGGCGGACGGCGGGAACCCCCATCCCATTTCGAGCGCAAATACTGGGACACGCTTTCCGGTTGAGGCACGTTGCGGAAAGTGCGACCCACAATAAAGCAAAATTCCGTCCCAAAGTTTCCCAAACAGGCCCCAAGCGGAAGCCACATCCCACAATCCGCCTCCAAACTGGGATGTAGTTTCCGGCACAACAACCGCCGAAGCCCACCGGCCTTTCAATCTCCAAAGCGATCATCATCAGCAACGCCTGCGTTCCCAGCAACGGCACCCATCCATTCAGATTTTCAGCCCCAGCTCGTAGCCAAGCCGCCGTCCACCCCGGATTCCCTGATTGCTACGTGGTGGCAGGGACCCTACAGGGTAAAGCTCTGAAAATATTCCGCAGGACGCATGAAACCCCCGCCGCACGAAGTGCGCAGCGGGGGCGGTGATGGCTACGACACCCACGATGTCGTCGGCAGAGCAGCCGCGCGAAAGGTCGTTAACCGGCTTGGCGATGCCCTGCAGGATGGGGCCGTAGGCGTCGGCGCCGGCGAAGCGCTGGACCAGCTTGTAGCCGATGTTGCCGGCCTCGAGGTCGGGGAATACGAGCACGTTGGCCTTGCCGGCGACAGAGGAGCCGGGAGCCTTGAGCTGGGCGACGGTGGGGACGATGGCAGCATCGAGCTGCAGGTCACCGTCGATGGCGAGCTCGGGAGCCTTCTCCTTGCAGAACTTCACGGCCTCCTGGACCTTCTTGGCGACCTCGCCACCGGCGGAACCCATGGTGGAGTAGGAGAGCATGGCCACGTGCGGCTCAACGTTGCCCATGAAGGTGGACCAGGAGTGAGCGGAGGCGATGGCGATCTCGGAGAGTTCGTCGGAGGACGGGTTGATATTGAGACCACAGTCGGCGAAGATCAGCGTGCCGTCGGTGCCGAACTGCGGGGTGTCGGTGCACATCACGAAGAAGGCCGAGACCAGCTTGGTGCCCGGGGCGGTTTTGAGGATCTGCAGCGCGGGGCGCAGGGTGTCGGCGGTGGAGTGGCAGGCGCCGGAGACCGGGCCGTCGGCATCGCCCATCTTGACCA
>UQUX01000040.1 GCA_900544425.1 uncultured Collinsella sp. | reverse complement strand
CCTGGGCGAGCCGTTTACCGTCACACTCACCTGCTGTGACAGCCCCGCGCTCACCGCCACCGCCACAGGCTTCACCGTCGAGGCCGCCAAGACCCGCGCCGTCGAGGCGGCAGACCTGGTTGAGCATGTGGGCCGCATGGGCTCCTCGCCCTTTGAGGCAGCGAGCTTTGACGTTTCGCTCGACGCCGGCTGCGGCATGGGCTTCTCCGCCGTTCACAAGGTGCGCGCCGCCGCTTGCAAGGCGCTGGAAGAGGCCATTCTGGCGCCGTACGAGGAGCGCGCGAAAACTCTCGAGATTCCGGTGCTCGACAAATGTACGCGCGCTATGCCCGAGCATTACCGCGATGAGCCGCAGATCTGCGCCGCCGTCACCACGCTCGAAGCCGCCGAGGCAGCTCGCGCCGAGGGCGCCACGCGCATCTACATGACCACCGATGCGCTCGATGCGGCCGAGCTCTCCCCCGCCGATGCGTTTGAGCAGGGCATCGTGCCCGTGCTCGACGAGGTCTGCCGTGCCGTTGACCACGAGCGCGTCGACCCGTGGGTTGTTGCCGGCGCCACGGTCGCTATTGGCAACATCTCTGAGCTTGCCCTGGCCGCCCAGGTTGGCGCCACGGCCGAGATTCGCTCTTGCCTGCCGGTGCACAACACGCCCTGCATGGAGGCGCTTGCCGAGCGCGGAGCCGGTGCGTTTTGGCTCTCGCCCGAAATCACGCTCGACGAGATTGTCTCGCTCGGTGCCGCCGCGCCCGCGGCTTTGGGCATCACCGTCTTTGGCCGCCCGCGCGTCATGACAAGCGAGCATTGCATTCTGCAGGTTGCCAACGGCTGCATCCACGATTGTGTCAACTGCCGTCTGCGTGCCCGCAAGCTCTCGCTCAAGAATATCGACGGAAAGGTCATGCCCGTCCGCACCGACATCCACGGCCGCTCTCGCCTGTACGATGCCTACCCCATCGACCTCACGCCGCAGATTCCTCAGCTGCTCGATGCCGGCGTGCGTCGTCTCATGGTGGACGGAACGCTGCTCGAGGCAGATGAGGTGGGCCGTGCCGTCGCCCGCGTCCGTCGTGCCGTCGAAGCCGCGCAGGCCGGCCGCAAGCCCGCCGCCCGCCTACGCGGGGCGACCTCGGGCTGCATGTTTGTGGGAATCAGCTAACCGAAAGGCTTACACGTGAACGAAGAACCTCAAGTCCTCTACTGCGACGCCTGGCTCATGGCCATCGACAAGCCCGCCGGCATGATCGTCCACGGCGACGGCACCGGCGAGCGCACACTCACCGACTACGCCAGCGACCTGCTGCTGGCGATGGGCGACGGCTTTGCCGCGACCGATATGCAGCCGCTCAACCGCCTAGACCGCGACACCACCGGCGTGGTGCTGTTCTCGCTCGACAAGCAGACGCAGCCCGCCTTTGACCAGATGGTCATCGACCACGCTTTCGAAAAGCACTACCTGGCGCTCGCCGAGGGCAAGATCGACTGGAACGAAAAGCTCATCGACAAGCCCATCGCCCGCGACCGTCACGACAGCCGCAAGATGCGCGTCGGCGCCAGCGGCAAGCCGTCTCAGACGCGCGTGAAGGTGCTCAAGCGTCTTAAGAGCCGTCGTGGCCTGCCCACGCGCTCGTATATCGATGTCGAGCTGCTCACCGGCCGCAAGCACCAAATCCGTGTACATCTGGCGAGCGAGCGTCATCCCCTGGTAGGCGACGAGCTCTACGGCACGCCGCGTCCCTGCGGCCTGATGCTCCATGCCCACAGCGTGTCCTTCACGCATCCCGTAACCGGTGAGCACATCCACATCGAAGCCCCCTGCCCCTGGGAGCCCTAAACCACCACAATGGGGACAGGCACCTTCGCGGTGGTTTTGGCCTTAGCCCGTCCCCTGCTGCTAGACCGTGATGACGTTGTCCATTGCCCGGTACTTGGCGGGGACCTCGCCTGCGGTAATAATCGTTGCGTCGCGGAAGTCCGCGAACTTGACGGGCGCCACCATGCCAAATTTACTGGCGTCCGAGATTACGAAGCGTTTGGCGGTATGGCGCATCGAGATACGCTTGACCTGTGCTTCCTCGATATCCGGTGTGGTGAGACCTTGCTCGGCCGCGATGCCGTTGGATCCCCAAAAGCCGCAGTTGAAGTTATAGCGGTCCAGGGTTGCCAAGGCATCGGGGCCAACGAGCGCCTCGGTCTCGGGTTTGAGCTCGCCGCCCAGCACCACGGTACGCATGCCGCGCAAAGCAAGGTGCTGAGCATGGAGCACGGAATCGGTCACATAGGTGACGCCGTCGAGACGCGGAAGATGCTCGATGAGCTTGAGGGTCGTTGAGCCCGAATCGATATACACAAAGCTATCGGGCTCCACCAGGGCCGCGGCACGAGCACAGATGCGCTCCTTGTCATCGTTATGGAGATCACTGCGTTCGCTGATCGTCAAGTCGCGCGTCACGTGCGCGCGCTCCAGACTCGTCGCACCTCCGTGCACCTTGGCGATACGGTGCGCGCGGTCGAGCGTTTGCAAGTCACGGCGAATGGTGGACGGTGTCACGCCCAGGGCCTCGGCAAGTTCCGGCACGGTAACCGAGCCGGCCTGCTGCACCATCGACACGATCGCATTGAGCCTATCTTCCGCAAGCATCGCTTACTCCTCCTCGGGGTAGACGACTCCCCAATCGGCGCGGAGCTTGGTCATGAGCTCCATCACATCAGAAGCATAATCCAGAAGCTCACGCTTGGAATCGTCGCCGGCGACAGCCTGCTCGAGGTCAGCCATCTCGTAGCACAGGGCATAAGCCTCGGTGCCAGCGTGGACCTCCTCACGGCGACCGTCCGCAGTCCACACGATGGTCGCATGGTCGGCGCGCGGATACTCGTTGACCTCGATATAGCACTTGTCGAAGCTAATGACCGAACGCTTGGGCTGCTTGGAGTGGAGCGTGAGGCTCACCACGCCCAGCTGTTGTTCGGCATTACGGCAGACGATGCCGCCTGCAACGTCCACGCCGGTCTTGCAGGTGTTACCCAGAGACACGACCTCGACGGGCTGGCTCGCCATAAACAGGCGCATGACGGACAGGGCGTATACGCCAATATCGAGCATGGCACCGCCGGCGAGGTTGCGATTGTAGAAACGGTTGGTCAGGTCGCCGTACTCCTTGTAGCTACCAAAGTTGAGCTGAGCGAGGTTCATGCGGCCAAACTCGCCGGCATCCATGCGGCGGCGCAGCTCTTGATACAAGGGCATGTGGAGCACCGTGGTAGCGTCCATAAGAACCACGTTGTGTTCGGCGGCAATGGCGCGGGCCTCTTCGAGCTCGGCGGAGTTGAGCGTGATGGCCTTCTCGCAGAGCACGTGCTTGCCGGCCGCCAGGGCGGCGCGCAGATAGGTGATATGGGTGTTGTGCGGGGTGGTGATGTAGACGGCGTCGATGTCAGGATCGGCGTAGAGATCCTCAACCGTGTCATAGACCTTCTCAACGCCATACTGTTCTGCAAAAGCCTGAGCCTTGGACAACGTGCGGTTGGCAACGCCCGCGAGCTTTCGGCCGGCAAGGGCAAGGGACTGAGCCATCTGGTTGGCAATAACGCCGCAACCGATCACAGCCCAACGGAGCTCGGGAGCCGTAAAGATGTCGTTAGGGAACGGCTTGTCCTGGACCGAAGCAAATGCTGCTTTGGCGGCTGCCGCGGCGTCGAGTGGAGCCTGCTTGGAATCTGCCATTATGTGTCTCCTGTGTCATAGAACGTCTTGCATTTCTGACAGCTCTATATTCGCACAAACACGCGCGTTTGTGCGCGTTTTTGCGTATCTCACCGCCAAACGGTCATTATTACCCCGTAAACGGCGCATATATACGCATTGGTGCGTAATTAAACGCAATCTAACGCGCATAAACGCGCACACAAGCAATTTATACAGCACGACCCGCTCATTTATGCTTACCCAGTTAGGGTACTCATTTAAGTCTGTCCCAAATGAGTGGGGATAGAAAAAGGCCCGGGTGCCGTGGGGCATCCGGGCCTTTGCTAGCAACTTGATGTTGCGGGCAGCTTAGAACTTGTGGCCGCACTTCTTGCAGACGCGCAGCTTGTTCTTGCCGTCCTTCTCGTGACCGACGCGGGTAACCTTACCGCACTCGGGGCAAACGAGATTGACGTTGGAGGCGTCGATGGGAGCCTCCTGCGAAACGATGCCGCCCTGCTGGTTGGCAGCGTTGGGCTTGACGGCCTTCTTGACGACCGAAACGCCCTCGACAACGACCTTGTTCTCGGCGGGGAGAGCACGCAGGACAACGCCCTGCTTGCCGCGATCCTTACCAGAGAGAACCTGGACCTTATCGCCCTTCTTGATATACATATATCTCCCCTAACTACAGGGTCTCGGGAGCGAGCGAGACGATCTTCATGTACTTCTTGTCACGAAGCTCGCGAGCGACGGGCCCGAAGATACGGGTACCGACGGGCGAACCATCGTTGTTGATGACAACGCAGGCGTTCTCATCAAAGCGAATGTAGGAGCCATCCTTGCGGCGGATCTCCTTAACGGTGCGAACGACGACGCAACGGACAACGTCCTTCTTCTTGACGTTGGCGCCAGGGGTAGCCTCCTGGACAGCACCGATGAACACATCGCCGATGCCTGCATAACGACGCTTGGAACCGCCAAGCACCTTGATGCAGCGAATCTTGCGAGCGCCGGAGTTGTCGGCGACGTTCAGCATGGTTTGCATCTGAATCATGGTAGATGTTCCTCCGAACTAAGAACCGAAGAGAGGTGCGCAGCCTTTATGCGGCCCGTGGTATGCAAGCCAGGCATACGCACATCTTCGGAAACGTACAAGTCGTAAGAGCGACTGCTTATTTAGCGCGCTCGACGACCTCGATGAGGCGCCAACGCTTCATCTTGGACATAGGACGGGTCTCCATAACGCGGACGGTGTCGCCCACGCCAGCCGTGCACTCCTCGTCGTGAGCGTGCAGCTTCTTGGAGCTGGTCATCATCTTGCCGTACTTGGGGTGACGCTTGCGCTCGGTGATGGTGACAACAATGGTCTTGGCACCGGAGACGGAGGTAACGACACCCGTACGGACCTTACGCGAGTTACGCGAATCAGTCATGTTCTCTCCTTAGGTCCTACTCGGCGACAGCGGACTTCTCCGCTGCGATCTCGCGGGCGCGCTGCTCCGTGAGGACGCGAGCGATGTCCTTCTTCACGGTGTTGACGCGAGCGGTGTTGTCCAGCTGGCTGGTGGCCATCTGGAAACGAAGGTTAAAGAGCTCGGCGCGCATTTCCTTCAGCTTCTCAACGAGCTGAGCGTCCGAGAGCTCACGAATCTCTGCGGGCTTCATTAGTTCTCCTCCTTGGCGGCGGCGGCGTCCTCAGCAGCCCACTTGGCCTCGAGAGCGGCCTCCTCAGCCATCTCCTTCTCGATGCGCTGCTCAGCGTTCTTGGCAGCAACAATCTTGGTCTTGATGGGGAGCTTGTGCTGCGCAAGACGCAGAGCCTCGCGAGCGACCTCCTCGGGAACACCCTTGACCTCGAACATGATGCGGCCGGGCTTGACGACGGCCACCCACTCCTCGGGGTTACCCTTACCAGAACCCATGCGAGTCTCGGCAGGCTTCTTGGTGATGGGCTTATCGGGGAAGATCGTGATGTAGACACGACCGCCACGCTTCATGTAGCGGGTCATGGCAATACGAGCGGCCTCGATCTGACGGTTGGTGATCCAATGGGCCTCGAGAGCCTGGATACCAAACTCGCCGAAATGCAGCTCGGTATTACCCTTGGCCTGGCCCTTCATGGAGCCACGCTGCACCTTGCGGTGAAGAATACGCTTAGGGGCAAGCACTACTGACCCCTCCTCTCGGAGTTACGACGACGAGGACGGGAAGAGCCCTCGAGTGCAGGGTTGGGAACAGGCTGGCCCGGGAGCTTCTCGCCCAGGTAGATCCAGACCTTCACGCCGCAAGCGCCCATGGTGGTGCTGGCGACAGCCGTGCCGTAGTCGATCTTGGCACGGAGGGTGTGCAGAGGCACGCGACCCTCGCGGTACCACTCACGACGGCCCATCTCGGCACCGCCGAGACGACCGGAGCACTGGATACGGATGCCCTTAGCGCCGGCCTTGCGGGCAGACTGGACAGCCTTGCGCATAGCGCGACGGAAGGCAACGCGGCCCTCGAGCTGCTCGGCGATAGACTGAGCAACGAGGTTGGCGTCGAGCTCGGGGCGCTTGATCTCGACAACGTCGACGGAGAGCTGGCCCTTGGAGACGCCAGCGACCTTCTCGAGCTCGGTGCGGAGGGTATCGATCTCGGCACCCTTCTTACCGATGACAACGCCGGGGCGAGCGGTGAGGATGATGACCTTCACCTTGTCGCCAGCGCGCTCGATCTCGACGCGGGAGACAGCTGCGCGGGAAAGACGCTTCTCGAGGTACTTGCGGATCTCGAGATCGTTACCGAGGGTCTTAGCGTAATCCTTCTCTGCGAACCAGCGGGAGCGCCAGTTCTCGGTGATGCCAAGACGGAAGCCGGTGGGGTAGACTTTCTGACCCATACAGCTTTACGCCTCCTTTCGAGGAGCAACGACGACGGTGATGTGGGAAGTACGCTTCAGAATGCGAGAAGCGGAACCCTTGGCGCGGGGACGGATGCGCTTAAGCGTCGGACCCTCGTCAACATAGGCAGCGGCGACAACCAGGTTGTCGGCACGCAGACCGTTGTTGTTCTCGGCGTTCGCAACGGCGGAACGGAGAACCTTCTCGACATCCACGGCGACGGCGCGGTCGCAGAAGTGGAGGATGTCGAAGGCCTGAGCGACAGGCTTGCGGCGGATCAGATCGACCACCAGGCGGGCCTTGCTGGGGGAAACACGCACGTACTTAGCGACGGCGCGAACCTCGGTGGCCTCAGTTTCAATAGACTTAGTTGCCATTTACGGTTAACCCCCTATTTGGCCTTGTGGCCACGGAACGTACGAGTCGGCGCGAACTCGCCGAGCTTGTGACCAACCATGGACTCGGTAACATACACGGGCACATGCTTGCGGCCGTCGTGGACGGCGATGGTGTGACCAACCATCTCGGGGAAGATGGTGGACGCGCGGGACCAGGTCTTCACGACGTCCTTCTTGCCAGCCTCGTTCATCGCGGTGATACGCGAGAGAAGGCGAGTCTCCACGAACGGGCCCTTTTTGAGACTTCTGCTCATAAGTGCTTTCTCCTAAAACTCGGTATCCGAAATTACTTCTTACGGCGACGAATGATGTGCTGGTTCGAGACCTTCTTCTTCTTGCGCGTACGAAGGCCCTTCGTCGGCTTACCCCAGGGGGTAACGGAGGGACGACCAGAGGTGTGGTTCTTGCCCTCGCCACCGCCGTGCGGGTGGTCGACAGGGTTCATGACGGTACCGCGGACGGTCGGGCGCACGTTCATGTGACGCTTACGGCCGGCCTTGCCGATGACGATGTTGGAGTGATCGGCGTTGCCGACCTCACCGACGGTGGCGCGGCAGGTAACGAGGATGCGGCGCATCTCGGAGGAAGGCATACGGACGATGGCGTACTTGCCCTCCTTACCCATCAGCTGGCAGGAGTTACCGGCGGAACGGGCGATAGCAGCGCCCTTGCCCGGCTGGAACTCGACGGCGTGGATGAGCGTACCGACGGGGATGTCGGCGAGGGGCAGAGCGTTGCCCGGCTTGATGTCGGCGTCAGAACCGGACATGATGGTCTGACCGACCTCGAGACCCTTGGGGGCCAGGATGTAGCGCTTCTCACCGTCAGCGTAGTGCAGCAGAGCGATGCGAGCGGAACGGTTCGGATCGTACTCGATCGTGGCAACCTTGGCGGGCACGCCGTCCTTGTTGCGCTTGAAGTCGATCACGCGATAACGACGCTTCACGCCGCCGCCCTGGTGGCGGGTGGTGATGCGGCCGTTGTTGTTACGACCGGCCTTCTTGGGCAGGGGCTCGAGAAGAGACTTCTCGGGCTTGGTGCAGGTGATCTCGGAGAAGTCGGAGATCGTCTGCCAACGCCTACCAGCGGAGGTCGGCTTAAGGTGCTTTACAGCCATTACAATCCCTTTCAATAGGAATCCGTTAGCCATCGCAGACAGGGATTCGAGGTTCTGCCTCGGGTGCGATGACACCGGACGTATACACGGTTCCGGGCGTGTCCATTTTATACGCCCAAAACCTTGAGCTCCCGCCTCCCCTATTTGGGAGGCATGAGCTCACTCAACAGCAGCGAGTCTTAGGCCTGGTTGCCAAAGACCTCGATGGTGTCGCCCTCGGCCAGCGTGACGATGGCCTTCTTCCAAGAACGGGTCTTGCCGGCGACATAGCGCACGCGCTTGGTCTTGGGCTTGACCGTCAGGGTGTTCACGCGAACGACCTTGACGCCGAAAATCTCCTCGACAGCGTCCTTGATCTGATACTTGTTAGCATCCTTGGCGACCTCGAACGTGTACTTGTTCAGCTCCATGCCGGAGAAGGAACGCTCGGACACGATCGGACGGATGATGATCTCGTGGGCGGTCATTTATGCAAGCACCTCCCCGAAGTGAGCGGCGATGTCGGCGGGCATCAGCACAGCGTTGTTGTTGACGAGATCGTAGGTGTTGGCCTCGTCAGCGGTGATGATGAACGTCTTGGGAATGTTGCGGAACGACAGGTAGGCGTTGACGTCCTCATCGCGAACGATGATGGTCAGACGCTTGCCCTCAAGGCCGAGAGCCTTGAGCATGGCGACGGCAGCCTTGGTGGAAGGCTTCTCGAAGCCGTAGTCGTCGACGAGCACGAGCTCGCCATCGGCCAGCTTGGCGGACAGCGCGGAGCGCATAGCCAGCTTGACCTCCTTGTTGTTCATACGCTTGGCGTAGGAACGGGGCTTGGGGGCGAAGACAACGCCACCGTGACGCCACTGGGCAGCACGGATGGAACCCTGGCGGGCACGGCCGGTGCCCTTCTGACGCCAAGGCTTCTTGCCGCCACCGGAAACCTCAGAGCGGCCCTTAGCGGACTGGGTGCCCTGACGCCAAGAGGCCATCTGGCACTTGACGATGTGGTGCATAACGTGGATGTTCGGCTCGATGCCGTACACCTCAGCGGCGAGCTCGGCCTCGGCGACCTTCTTGCCCTCGCTGTTCTTTACTTCAAACTTTGCCATTTAAGTGTTCTCCTTGGTATGACGCTGGGCTAAATGGGCTGGGCCCTTAGGCCATACGGATGGCGACGAGACCATTCTTGGCACCCGGGACAGCGCCCTTGACCAAGATGAGGTTCTGCTCGGCATCGATGCGGACAACGGAAAGGTTCTTGACGGTAACGCGCTCGTTACCCATGTGACCGGCCATCTTGACGCCCTTGAGGACGCGCGCAGGATAGGCGCACTGACCGATAGAACCGGGGTGACGCTGGAAGTGAGAACCATGCGTCATAGGACCGCGGCGCTGACCCCAGCGCTTGATGCGACCCTGGAAGCCCTTACCCTTGGAGGTACCGATGACGTCGACCTTCTCGACATCAGCGAAATCAGCGACGGTGACGACCTCGCCGACCTTGTGCTCCTCGCCGTTCTCGACGCGGACCTCACGAAGGAAACGGACAGGCTCGACGCCAGCCTTAGCGAAGTGACCAGCCATGGGCTTGTTCACGTTCTTGGCCTTGATGTCGCCGAAACCGATCTGGACGGCGTCATAGCCGTCGGTTGCCTGAGTTTTAACCTGCGAGACAGCGCAGGGGCCAGCCTGGATGACCGTGACGGGAACGACGTTGTCGTCCTCGTCCCAAACCTGGGTCATGCCAATCTTGCGGCCGAGAATCATGCTGATCAAGATATGATCCCAACTCTCGCGTGGTCTTGGGACAATGCGTACACCACCGAGCGTACGCCCCTAGAGGACCACTACTTACACGACGTGCTCCCCAGCCTTGTATTACGTCTGGACTACCTGACAACCCTATTAAGCAGGCATTTTGTCCAGCCAGAATACTCCCCTGGTTTCACACAGCTGTTTAGTATACACGGCTGCGGGCGTATCCATCGAGATTCATATTTCACTCACATTGTTTACGCAGGTAAAGTACGTGGCACGTTCCCAGTGTGCGGCGGAGGGGGCGCGCCTGAGACATATTAAGGTTGCTGCTCTACAGTCCTGCTCACGACGGAGAGCACATTAAGTGCTCTCCTGTTCGTGCGGAACTCGCGACAACCTTAATATGTCTCAGGCCCGCCCCCTCCGCCGCACACTGGGAACGCCACGTTGATGTCTGCTAAACCTTGCTCGTTCAGCTAATTACTTTGTTGGGGATCCACAATTTGCTGCAAGGTAAACTTGCATTGGGGCGTATCGTCCTCTTCTCGCGCCTCATCGAAATCGAAGATCATGATGGCGCAGTTGGGGAGTTTTGTTGGGAGCTCGAAGCCCTCTGGGGCTGCAGCCTTGATGAATTGGCGGCTGGCGCTGCCGTGGCTTACTGCTAGGAGGGTTTCGATGCCCTCGGAGCCCATGATATTGGTAAGCGCATCCACCATACGTTCTTGCAGCGCCTGGCTTCCTTCTCCTCCGAAGGGGACCAGGTCCTCGCCCGGATCCCAGACGTCGGTGGGCAGGGCGTCGTGGGGGCCTTCTTCGAAGGTGCCGTAGCAGCGCTCGATGATGCCTTCGCAGGGCTCGGCTGCTGCGTCCGGGCCGAGGAGCTCGCATGCGACGAGCTGAGCTGTGTCCATGGCTCGGCCTAAGGGCGAAGAGACCACTTTGTCGGGGACGACGCCGTGGGCTTTGAGCCATGCGGCTGCCATCCCGGCTTGCTGACGGCCTAAGTCGGTGAGCGGTGAATCGCAGCGGCCCTGGACCAGCTTTTTGACGTTGAACTCCGTCTGACCGTGACGGAGTAGATACAGCTTCTTCATGCTCTCCCCTTCTGCATAACCTGCTTTGCCGGCACAGCCTTACTCGTGGGTATGCCCTACGTAGTCTTCGTCGATCGTAATCTTGGCAATCGACTTGGGATATTCCGATTCGACCCGTTGTGCCAGCGCGTGCTTTACGTCTTCGGCACTCATCTGCAGATCCGAGGGACGCACGCAGTCAAAGATCACGTTGGTGTGCGTAGGACCCGGCACACAGCGTAGATCATGAATCGAGAGGCGGTTATCGATCTCCTGAGCCATTGCGTTGATACGCAGGCGCATGCTCGCCAGCTTGGGGTCATCGGTCACGATGGGGTCGTAGTGAAGTGTGACAATCATGCCGTCTTCGTTCCTAAACGACTGCTCGATGTTATCGAGCGTGTCGTGACTTTCCAGCGGGCTGGCCTCGGCCGCCATCTCGGCGTGCGCACTTGCAAACTTCCTGCCCGGGCCGTAGTCGTGAACCATCAAATCGTGAACGCCCAAAACGCCGGGATAGCTCATGATCTTGTCTCGAATGTGCTTGACCAGCTTAGGATCGGGTGACTGGCCCAAAAGCGGGCTTACCGTATCTTGAATAAGTTCAAGGCCGCTCCAGCCAATATAGGCACCAACGGCAAGGCCAACCCATGCGTCAAGATTGATGTGCGTCACCTGCGAAACAATCGCACATGCCAGCACGGCGCCTGTGGCAAGGACATCGTTCTTGGAATCCTGCGCGGTCGCATGCAGCGTCTCGGACTCAATGCGATCGCCGAGCTTTTGGTTGAGGGCCGCCATCCACAGCTTTACAACCATCGAAAGTGCCAGGACTGCCACCAGGGCAAGCGAGAACTCGACAGGCTCCGGGTTGACAATACGCTCCACCGAGGACTTCACCAGTTCGATGCCAATAAGCAGCACGAGCGCCGCCACGACCAAACCCGAGAGATACTCGTAGCGACCGTGGCCGTAAGGATGCTCGGGGTCGGCCGGCTTGCTCGCCAGCTTAAAGCCCAGCACGCTCACGAT
Source organism: uncultured Collinsella sp. (assembly GCA_900544425.1). GTDB lineage: Bacteria > Actinomycetota > Coriobacteriia > Coriobacteriales > Coriobacteriaceae > Collinsella. The sequence continues at coordinate 2,159 of UQUX01000040.1, read as the reverse complement.
ATTCGAGCTGGCATCGGACAGGTTGTTCATGGCATCCGCCACAATCGAAACCGATCCCGACAGCACACCAATTGCGCCCTTCGCAGCACAAAGCGCAACATTAGCGAGAATACACACCATGCTCGTCAACGTGCCCACGCGCGCACGGTCGCCCTGCGCACGACGAACGATCCACTCGACCATCTTCATCAGCCCCCACGGTACTGCCTATATAAATCTATTGCTCAAACGGATTGTAGTGTAGCCACTTTGTCCTTCAGATACAAAAAAGGCCACAACCCACACGGGCCACGGCCTTGGAATATGGCAAAGGAATCGTCCTTGTGTCGCACAGGTTTACGCGCTTACTTCGGCCACGCTCTTCGAGGTTTCGGGTGAATCGGCTCCGTCCCCCGTCGTCTGTCCCTTCGCCGGCACCACGCCAAAGCAGTAGCTCAGCGCCGCAGACACCGCAAATGCCACACCGCCGGCAGCGCAGCACCACAGCAGGTTCGAGATGCCGCCCGTGGCAAAGCCAATGACCATAAGGACATTCGTCATGCCGATGGTATAGGCCGTAACGTGGCCCACGGCCGCAACAAGGCCTCCGACGGCGCCGCCAATGGCCATGCACGTCAGGCACCTGCCATATTTAAAGCCGCAACCGTACAGCGCCGGCTCGCTTACGCCGCCAAGAACACCCGAGATTGAATAGCCCAGCATGAGCGCCTTCTCGTCCTTATCCGCAACGCGAAGCGACGCGCCAAAGGGCATGCCCCAAACGGCGAACGTTGCCATCGTCGCGGCGATCAGGATGCACGAATCCGTTCCCACACTCATAAACTGCGCATAGGCGAGCGATAGGACAACGTTGCTGACGCCGGCGATCTTTAGGAACTCCCAGCCCGCAGCAAGCCCCATGAGCGTGAGCAGCGACACGATGCCACCGGAATTGCCAAGCATAAACATAAGCTGGCCCAACAGCATGCCCAGATAGCTGCCCGCCGGTGCCGTAATACACAGCGAAACCGGAACCATGACAAGCATGGTCGCAAACGGAACAAACGAAAACGCCACGGCCCTAGGGATAACGCGCTTAAAGAAACACTCCACTCGCCATAGCACAGGCACCGAAAGGAGAACTGGAATAACAGTCGTCGTGTAATCGTTGACCGGCGCGGGAAGCAGACCATACACGGAAGTCATCGATGCCCCCGTCGTCGATGCGGCATCGACGAGCTTGAGCAGATCGGGCGCAATCAATACGCCGCCCAGCATCATACCCAGCTGCTCCGAGCAACCGAGCTGGCGGGCGGCCGCCCAACCAAGATAGATGGGCAAAAAGTAGTAGCCGGCGTTATAGAGCCAACTGTAGAACAGGCGATAGATTTCGGAATCGGCAGACCACAGGCCCAGCATGCCTTCGCCCATAATGACGGCGACGGTGCGGAACAACGCCGCGCAGACAATAAACGGCAGCGCCGACATCATGCTTTTGGACAGATAATCGACCACGGCCATGGCGTTTGATGAAACCGACGTTGTAAACGAGGTGTTAGAAACTTGTAGCATGGAACGCCTTTCCCAATATGACATGCGGGCTGTCCCTTTGTCACATCGTGCGGTACTGACCGATTGCGCGGTACTTTTCGTAGCGGAGGTTTGTGAGGGTCGCGTCGTCGAGCTGCCCAAGCGCATCGAAGGCATCAAATGCCGAGGACATGACGGCACCGGCGATCTCCTCATGCGACAGGCCCTTATCGTCAACAATGCCGTCAATGATGCCGAGCGCCAGCAGATCGGGGGCCGTGAGCTTAAGCGCCTCGGCGGCCTCATTCGCGCGCTCGGTATCCTTCCACAGGATCGACGCACAGGCCTCGGGGCTCACGACCGAATAGGCCGAGCTCGAGAGCATCAGGATGCGGTCGGCCACGGACAGCGCCAGCGCGCCACCAGAGCCGCCCTCGCCTGTCACCACCGAGACAATCGGCGTCTTAAGGCCGCTCATCTCCATGAGGTTCTGGGCAATCGCCTCACCCTGGCCGCGTTCCTCGGCACCGATGCCGCAAAACGCGCCCGAAGTATCGACCAGGCACAGAACCGGTCGACCAAACTTTTCGGCCTGGCGCATCAGGCGACGCGCTTTGCGGTAGCCCTCGGGATGTGCCATACCAAAGTTG
>UQUX01000039.1 GCA_900544425.1 uncultured Collinsella sp. | reverse complement strand
TGACCCCGAGAACGCCAATGCCGGCATCACCACCATGGCCTCCACGCCGGTCGAGGCAAAGTCGAGCGTTGAAAACGAGAACGCGACGCAGGTTGAGGTTGAAACTGCAGCTGCAGACGCGCCCGTCACCGTGAAGCCCGCAGATTCCACAATCAAGCCGAAAACGACGCCGGAGCCCGCACCCGTCATCGAGTCCGTGCCCACCTCTGCTTGCGACCAAATTCCCGCACCTGCACCGGCTTCGGCACCCGCAGCGGCCCCAACCCCCGCACCTGCAGCGCCCGCCATCCCCGAGGACTTCCCCGTCGATTTCGCAACCGAGGTCTTCTGCCCCGGCCCGCTTCTGCACCAGCTGTCAACCTATCTCCCCTACGGCGCCGACACGCTCGGCATCGTCGGCGAGTACTACTGGATCGCCCGCGAGCGCGGTACCATCGAGGCCGCGCGAAACCGCGCAAGCTTCCCTCTGCGCTACACGCAAGCCGGCGAGCGCCACGAAGTCACCGTGCGCATCCGCCGCAACACCACCGGCGGTCTCGGAGCCGCCTGGACCATCGATAAAGTCGAAGAACCCGAGCAGTAACGACAAACGGCTCAAATCCAAATCAGGATTTGAGCCGTTTTTATTTGTTGATGTTGCGTAACCAACAGCGAGCGGGCCGCAAGTGCCCCAGGTTGCCGTGAAAGAGGAGCGACGCGTACTTCGGTACGCGAGCGACGGCTTGAACGGCAAGATGGGGTGCTTGCGACCCGCGCAGCGTCGAGCAGTTACGCGGTTTGGAAAACCGCGTAACGATCTAGTCGCGCGTCAGCTTACGGTGAATACGATGCGGCTGGGCTGCGTCCTCGCCCAGGCGCTCGATACGGTTGGCCTGATAGGCCTCGAAATTGCCCTCGAACCAATACCAGTTGCCCGGATTCTCGTCGGTGCCCTCCCACGCCAGAATGTGCGTGGCGACGCGGTCCAGGAACATACGATCGTGGCTAATGACCACCGAGCAGCCCGGGAACTCGAGCAGCGCCGCTTCGAGCGAAGACAGCGTCTCGACGTCGAGGTCGTTCGTGGGCTCGTCGAGGAGCAGCAAGTTGCCGCCCTGCTTGAGCGTAAGCGCCAAGTTCAGACGGTTGCGCTCGCCACCGGAGAGCACGCCAGCGCGCTTCTGCTGGTCCTGGCCCTTAAAGCCAAAGCTCGCCACATAAGCGCGGCTCGGAACCTCGGTCTCGCCGACCATCATGTGGTCCAGGCCGTCCGAGAAGACCTCCCATAGGTTCTTATCGGGGTCGATGCCGGAACGGTTCTGGTCGACGTAAGAAATCTTGACGGTCTCGCCCACCTCGAGCTCGCCCGAAGTCAGCGGCTCCAGACCCACAATCATCTTGAACAGCGTGGTCTTACCGACGCCGTTGGGGCCGATGACGCCCACGATGCCGTTGCGCGGCAGGGTGAACGAAAGGTCGTCGATAAGCACGCGGCCATCGAACTCTTTGTGCAGGTGATGGGCCTCGAGCACCTTGTTGCCCAAACGCGGGCCCACAGGAATGCGAATGTCGGTCCAGTCGAGCTTCTGGCTTGCGCGGGCCTCGGCCTCCATCTCCTCGTAGCGAGCCAGACGGGCCTTGTTCTTGGCCTGGCGAGCCTTGGGCGAGCTGCGTACCCACTCGAGTTCGGCCTCCATGCGCTTGGCGAGCTTGGCATCGCGGTTGCCCTGCGCCTCGATACGGGCAGCCTTGGTCTCCAGATACGTGGAGTAGTTGCCCTTGTAGGGATAAAGGTGGCCGCGGTCGACCTCGCAGATCCACTCGGCAACGTTATCCAGGAAGTAGCGATCGTGCGTGACGGCAAGCACCGCGCCCTGGTAGTTGTGCAGGAAGTGCTCGAGCCACAGGATCGACTCGGCGTCCAGGTGGTTCGTGGGCTCGTCGAGCAGCAGCAGGTCGGGAGCCTCGAGCAGCAGCTTGCACAGGGCCACACGGCGGCGCTCGCCGCCGGAAAGCACGTTGACCGGCATGTCGGAATCGGGCAGCTGCAGGGCGTCCATGGCCTGGCCGAGCTTGGAATCGATATCCCAGCCGTCGGCGGCGTCGATCTCGTCCTGGAGCTTTCCCATCTCGGCCATGAGGGCGTCCATGTCACAGTCCGGGTCGCACATCTCCTCGCCGATCTTGTTGAAGCGATCGACCTTGGCGATCATGTCGCCAAATGCCATGCGCACGTTCTCGATGACGGTCTTGTCGTCGTCGAGCGGCGGCTCCTGCTGCAGGATACCCACGGTGTAGCCGGGGGTGAGCCTGGCATCACCGTTGGAGACCTCCTCGATGCCGGCCATGATCTTGAGCAGGGTCGACTTGCCCATACCGTTGGGGCCCACGACGCCGATCTTGGCACCGGGGTAGAAGCTCAGGGTCACGTCGTCAAGGATTACCTTGTCGCCATGGGCCTTGCGAGCCTGATACATCTGGTAGATAAACTCCGCCATTTGCCTGTTTTATCCTTTCTACCTGCTGTTTCCCTATTCTTGTTTCGCTTTAGTGGAAACGAAATGAGGAAATCAGCTCTGAAACGTAACGAAAAAGGGGCATGGTTGCCCACGCCCCCCTAATACTACCTGGGAAAAGTCCCCCGGAACACACCATGAACTGCGTACGCTAGTTTTCCGCAACCTTAGCGAACGGCTCGCTGCGATTTGCGCCACAGCAGATACGAGTAGACGTAGACGGCTCCGACCGAACCAAACGCCAGAACCGCAATCACCGCGGCGACGACTTCACTCGAAAGCACGCTACCCACAACGCCCATCACTATCAAGCCGACACCCAGCACCATAAAGCAGGCACCGCCAAAGCGCTGCGTACGGCGCCAGTTCTCGGGATCGGCAAGCGCCCAAGGTGTCTTGATACCGAGCGTATAGTTCTGCTTCACACGCGGCAAGTAGTTGCCTACGCCGATGAACAGCAAACCGACAACACCGGAAATAAGCACGTTGACCGAACCGACCGCCGGCACCACGCCCCAGACCGTAAGCTCTCCCAGCCAGCTTATGGCGCACATGAACAAGGTGAAGGCGATTACGAAGCCCTGGTAGAACTTGCCCGAGGTTCGATATGCCTCACCTTTGGGGTCGATGCGCGGCACCACGCAGAACATTGCGAGAAGCGCCAGAGGCAGCGCGCCGAGCGCGGAGGCCATCCAGCTAGGACCCCAACCGTCGACGGCGCCGTTCGCGCCCCAGTGCGTGGGAATCTGCGCAGGCAAGCTCGGCATCACCATGAGGTGCGCTACGACATTGGCGGCGCACAGAGCGACCAGCGCAATCCACACGCGCGACGATACCCCCGTGGGGTGAATGCCCTTGTTTTCGTTATTCATCCTTATCACCTTCAGTGTTTGTAAAGCCCATAAACCAGCCAATTAAATCCTGCATGACGGTGGTGTTTAAGCTGTATACGATGTTTTGGCCATGGCGCTCGTCGGTCACCAACCCGGCATTTTTGAGCGTCGCCAAGTGATGGCTTAGCGACGGCTTACTGATATCGAAATGCTCGGCAAGCTCCCCCGCCGTGCAATTGCCCTCGCGCAGCAACTCCAAAATGCGCCGTCGCGTTGGATCGGCAAGCGCCTTAAAACCCTCTCCCGGCATAAGACCTCCTCTCATCATCTCTCATGACGCGCACACTATACTCGATATTTAGATGTTTGTCTAACTATCTAATCGCAATGCTTCAAACCACATCAAAGCAAACGCCATCGCAACCTATGGGCGATTACCTATAATGGCGATAGATAAAACACGATTCGCTTCCCCATCGGAGGATGTCTATGACCGAAACCGCTGCCGCTCTCGTCGAGACGCGCGACACCAAGCTCGAGATCATCATGGGCCGCGAGGCACTCGATAAGCTCGCCGATGCTACGGTGCTGATGCTCGGCTGCGGAGGTGTGGGGTCCAATTGCTGCGAGGCGCTCGCCCGCGGCGGCATTGGTCATTTCGTCATTCTGGACAAGGACATCGTCGCGCCCAGCAATATCAATCGCCAGGCTATCGCCTTTCACAGCACCATCGGCAAGCGCAAGGTCGATGTTATGGAAGCCATGATCCACGACATTAATCCCGCCGCCACCGTTATCAAACGCACCGAATACCTGCTGAGCGACAACATCGACGAGTTCTTCGCGAGCGTTTTGGAGCAGACGGACGGCAAGCTCGACTACGTCGTCGACGCCATCGACACCATCTCGGCCAAGCTCACCATTGCCAAATATGCTCAGGACCACGACATTCGTTTGGTTAGCTCCATGGGCGGGGCCAACAAGCTCCATCCCGAGTGCCTCCGCTTTGCCGACATCTTCGATACGGTACGTGACCCCATGAGCCGCATCATGCGCAAAGAATGTAAGAAGCGCGGCATCAAGAGCCTGCATGTACTGTTTAGCTGCGAGGAATCGGTTAAGACACAGCCCCGCGACCCTTCCAATATCCACGAGCGCACCGAGTTGGGCACCGCCAGTTTTATGCCGCCCATCATGGGCCAGATGATTGCCGGCGAGGTTATCCGCCAGATCAGCGGGCGCGGCACCGAGCGCGTACGCGCCGACGGCCAACGCCTGGACTAGCAGGATGTCCTGCGATGGAACCGCAATTCTTTGACACGCATTGTCATCTTGATTTGATGCTCGGCCCCGATGCTGCAGCCAGTGAGTCGGCGGCGTTGGGTCTGGGGCTCTTTGACTGCGGGGTCGACCCACGCGACTTTTCGGCCGCAAACGAGCGCGCCCGTCGCCTACCAGGCATCATCGCTGGCGTTGGGCTCCACCCCTGGTGGCTCGCCGACGGCCGCTGCGGTCCTGCCGAAGTCGATCTGCTTTGCGAAGTTGCTGCCCAAGAGCGCTACATCGGCGAGGTGGGACTCGACTTTTCCGCACGCTTTGCCGGAAGTGAGCCGCTACAAATACAGGCATTTGACCGGCTCTGCGATACGCTCGTGCAGCATCCTCTTACCGGGCGCGTGATATCAATTCACGCCGTTCGTTCGGCAGGAGCCGTACTGGACGTCCTCGAATCGCATGGACTACTCATCCCAAACCCCGACTCCCCCGTTATCATCTTCCACTGGTTTAGCGGCACTTCGGACGAACTCGTCCGCGCGCGTGATGCGGGCTGTTTTTTTTCCGTCAACGAACGCATGCTCGCGTCTAAACGAGGACGCGAATACGCACGACAGATTCCACTCGATCGTTTACTGCTCGAGACCGATGCACCAGCGGAGGCAAACACAGAAACAAGCGCGCAGTCGCTCATCAAATCGCTCACAAGGACCTCAGAACGCATCGCCTCGCTCAAAAATTGTGACGCAAAGCGCATCGAGTCGGCAGTTTTAACAAATGCGCACTCTGTTTTTGACCTTCGCTAACCCCTGTGGGCAAAAATGCCAAGGGGCATACAAATCGCACAACGCAGTCCCTATTTTGGAAGACAGTACAATTCGGCAGCATTACACCAATTCGTGCATGAGATCACGGTTGCGTGCATACAATTCGTCAAAGATATGACGGCGCGACGCATATAACTCGTGGGCAGTCATATCAGGCACGATTGTTTGCGCAACGCCAAGGACTTGGGCGAGCTCATCCCATGATGCATAGGCGCCACCTGCGAGAGCTGCCATGATGGCATCACCGAAGCATGCGCCCACCGTAACCTTGGCAACCGAGACCTCGCGCCCACATACGTCGGCGATAGCCTGCATCCAAACTGGATTCTTGGTTCCACCTCCGACAAGCATAATGCGCCCAATTGGCAGTTCATGCTCTCGCTCGATAATGTCGACATGGGATGCAACGGTATACGCGACGCCTTCCAAGGCGGCGCGAACCATATGGGCTCGTGTATGCCTTCCGGTCAGGCCAAAGAAGACGCCACGCGCCTCGGGATCGTTGAGCGGAGTGCGCTCCCCCGCAAAGTACGGCAGACACAGGAGCCCATCGGCACCCGGCGCCACACCGGCGGCATCATGCGCCATAACCGAATATGCATCGGGGCCACCGTGGCCCTCGGCCTCCACGGCGTCGCGATACAGCTCTTGGCGCAGCCACGATGTGAGCGCACCCGCCGTATTGGTCCCCGCGCAGATCCCGTAAGTTCCGGGAATGATAAACGTCCCTGGCCACAGGCGGGCATCATCGACCATATGATCAGCTAGATAGATGAAATACGCCGTACTCCCCAACTGAACCATCATATCGCCGGGACGAAATACACCCGTCGAAATGGCCTCGGCACCAGAGTCGCCCGTTCCCACTAAGACAGGTGTCCCTGCCGCGAGCCCCGTCGCCTCAGCCGCACGCTGAGTAATCACCCCGGCAATATCGGTAGCCGACATTACCTCCGCCATCTGGTCAGGCCGGCAGAAACGAGCACATTCCCGAGCATCAACCTTCCAAGTGAAGCGGTCGTATAGGGGAAGAAAATCCTCCGCCAAATAACGGTCCACCGTAAAACGCCCCGTCAACTTTGCGCACAGAAACGATGACGCCGTCAGGAACTTCGCGGCACGTTCGTGCACCTCGGGCATATTCTCCTTAAACCACAAGATCTTGGGAGCAATATCTGACGAACAGGGATCGTGCCCGAAAAGCTCGCGTGCGCGATCTGACCCATATTCGGAAAGAAGCTCGTCAATCTGCGGTTTCGAACGTGCATCGACTCCATACAAAATCGCGGGCGCCAGCGCGTTGCACTCGGTATCGACCGGCACACAGTCGCAGCCCAATGCGGAAAGGCCCACGCATCCGATCTGTGCCGCGTTAACCCCCGATCGCGCCACCAGCTCGCGCGACAAGCGGCAAAAATCGCCCCACCAAACGGCCTCGGCATCATGCTGGTACCATCCGTCACACGGGTTGTCCGTCTCATGTCCACAAGAGGCTTGGCAAACGATGTTGCATCGATCATCGATTAAAACGCCTTTAGAGGCGCTTGTCCCAATATCAATACCCAGATAGAGCGCCATAGGTGCCTACTCCCCTCGCGCCGTACGGGCGGCAGCCATAAAACGAGCTACCCGCTCAACATCAACCGGGGCATCCAGCTTTCCGTCGCGCTTTAAGCAGGTGCCGACAAACGCGCCATCGTAGTGAGCAAATACGTCAGCCACGGTATTTTCGCGACAACCGGTGCCACATACCACGGGCACTTCGCCAACACGCTCACGGACCTCATCGGCAAGCTCGCCCGAAGCGCCACGACCGGCAGCCGAACCGCCGATGACCATCGCATCCGGTAGGCAATTAAAGAGAAGCGAATCGGCAATGTCCGCAGTCGTGCGGTCGTTGAGATAAACCTCTCCCTCGCTCGTGATGAAGTGAAAAAGCTTGAGGTCGTCCAAGCGCAGCGCCGCCTTGCGACGCATGGTGTGCGCGAAATCTCGGTTAATCAGCCCGAGATCACCGGCCCAGGCACCGCAAAAATTACAGCGCGTGAACTGCGCATCGACGGCAGCGCACAGCTCGATTGTGGCATCACCATCGTAAATAGCCTCAGCTCCCCAAGGAGTCGACAGATCATGGGACAGAGCCCCGATTACATAGCCCATCGATGCAAGGGTTGAGGGAGAAACGTGCTGCTCATAGGGCATCGAGAGCTCATTGGTAATCAAAATGCCATCGACACCGCCCTGCTGCAACGCCTCGAGATCGCGCTTGGCGGCTTCCACGACCTGTGACACGCTTCCGCCCGGGTAGTACAGTGGATCGCCCGGCAGAGGACGCAGGTGCAGCATTCCGATAACCGGCTTTTCGGTCTTGAACATCGAAGTTAGAAACGACATAATGTGCTCCTTCATAGGGTTATTGCAGGGACGTTACTCCCCCAGCACCTCGATGTACACTTTTCGCTTCTGCGGACCGTCAAACTCCGCAAGATAGATGTTCTGGGCACCTCCGCACACGATGTGGCCATCTTGAACGGGAAAGAAGCAACTGTTTCCACAAATCATGCTCTTGATATGCCCACAGGAGTTGTTGCCGGTGGCTCCATAGCTCGGCAGGAAGTGTGCATGCGCATAGGGGGCATCGAGTGGGGCGATGCGATCAAGCGTCTCCATAAGATCCGTCTCCACGCAGGGCAGCCCCTCGTTTACCACGATTCCACAGGTCGTATGCGACAAAATAATCGCTGCCAAGCCATTGGTCACCGAGCTGCGTTCGATGGCAGCGTGCACGTCCTCGGTAATATCGATGAACTGGTCCGGAGCAGTCGATAGATAGCTCAATATCTCGAGCGTCACCATGTTTACTCATCCCCTTCAAGAAAACGCAGGGCATTACCCCAGTAGAGCCTTTCTCGCGCATCATCGCGCATGAGCACGGTATCGAGCGCCCGCTTGAGTTTGAATGCACGGAAACGCGGCGTATTGCTGGCGAACATCACTTGATGCGATAGCGCGCGCTCATACCACAGCGGCCCCATATCGACCGTGAAAAGGCGCTGCATCATCTCCTCGGGCGAATCGATGTAAGTGATAGAGGTGTCCGTGTAGCAGTTGGGATACTTGAGCAGCATCGCCACGGTCTCGCGCACCCAGGGCCAGCCAAAGTGGGTCAAACTAAAGCGCACATTTGGATACGTTGCGATTGTGTGCTCAAATGCAAGCGGGTTACTGCGCGAGAGCTCTGCGCCCGGCTCCCAAGACATACCGGCATGGAAAACCACCGGCTTGTTATAGCGCTCGCACAGCTCGTAAAGCGGCTCGGCCACAGCATCATCGGGGGCAAAACCCTGCTTTGCCGGATGCAGGCAAAGCCCCTTTGCCCCCAACTCGGTAAAGGCGCGCTCCAATTCGTCTGCGGCACCGCTCACCTGCGGATCTACGCTCGCAAATCCCCACAGACGATCGGGGTGCGCGGCAACCAGCATGGCAATCTGGTCATTGGTGCCAAAGTGTCCTCCGCATGCCGTGGTTACATCGAGCGGCATGAGCACGCTCTTCCGCACGTCGCAGACGTCCATCTCGACTTGAAGCTCATCCCAATCCATGGGGCCCATATGCCCCATACCAAATTCTCGTGACCAAAAACCGAATCCATCAGGCTCATCACCCGGCGTACAGATCTCGCTGTAGAGCATGGGCTGAACCAACATGTCGATAACCATTTCGTACTCCTTTCCAGGCATTTGACCCTAGTACGGCTCAAACGAACCAATCACTCGGGACGACAGCTCAGCACCCGCCTTCATACACGCCGGAATATCAAGGCCATCGATCACGCCCTTGGTAAACCCGGCAATATACGAGTCGCCGGCGCCCACGGTGTTAACGACCTTCTCCGCCGGTACGATCCCGCACTCATAGAAGCGCTCACCGTCATAGGCAATGCTTCCCTTCTCGCCAAGCGTGGCAACCGCAACGCGCGGTCCCAATTCCTGCACGTGGCGTACCCAGTCTCGCAGCTCCGGAGTGTCCTCTTCAAACGACATAAATGCGTAGTCAACGTAGGGAAAATGATTCTCGCAGGCATATTCGGGATCCTGGCTGAACACCGAGAAGTCCATAACCACCGTCTTGCCCGCATCATGCCATTCGGGCAGGAGGTCCAAACAATTGCCAAACAGGTCGGTATGAATGATGTCGTGCTCTAGGATAAACGCCTGGTCGTCTTCATTCGGACGATATGTCTCCATTACGCCATCGATCGCCTCGAGATGCACGCGATCGACGCCGTCTTTCAATGCCATGAGCATTACCGAGGTGTCGCCATCCTCCACCCGCAGATGAGAGATATCGAACCCCTCAGCGGCCAGCGCCTCCCTCATCTTGTCGCCGTACTCGTCCTTGCCGACAACCGACACGGCGGATACCGAAACGCCCATTCGTGCAAGATGGATACCCCAGTCAATGCCATTACCGGTCGGATAGAACACGCCGATGTTTTGATAGACGTCCGCACAGCAAAAACCAGCCGCGCACGCTTTAATACCCATGGTCTTCTCCAATGTACAAAAGGGGACCCACCACATGGCGAGCCCCCTTTTCGCGTTTCGCTTATTGTTTTGCATCGGCCGTCCAGAGTCTCATAGCCAGACCGCCGCACGCTTTCTTAAACTATTCGACGATTGGTGCTCCGTGGCCCCAAGAACCTTCCATGCCGCACACGGTCGAGGCAAACCCGGCAGCAAAGTCGAGCGCGCGCTCGATGGCCTCGGCGCCATCCTCACCACGCTTGGCGGAATCGAGATAGCACATCAAAAACGAGGTGAGGAACGAGTCGCCCGCCCCCATGGTGTCCTTCATGTCCGTTACCGGTTTAGCCAGCTGGCGGTAATAACGCTCGCCGTCGTAAGCAATGCAGCCCTCGGCGCCCGCCGTAGCTGACACAAAACGCGGACCCAGGCCCTTCACCCATGCCAGACGCTCGCGAATCTCGTCCTCACTCGCGGCATCCGCCGCACTAAAGAAAGCAAAATCGACGTAGGGCGCAATCTGCTCGTAGTACTCGTCGGTGGAGTCGTCCGAAAAGTCAAAAGAGACCGTGACGCCCGCAGCCTTCAGCTTGGGCAGCTCGCGCTCGGTAAAGCAATAGTTGCCCGAATGAACCACATCGAACTGCTTCATGTACGAAAGGTCAAAGCGATCGAGGACATAGCGCGCATCGCCACGGATACCGCCCTCATTGGAGCCGAGGAAGACACGGTCACCGTCAACGACGGTCACGCGAGCCGCTCCGTTCTCGCCAATCATCTGCTCGCACTTGTCAAGCTCGATACCCTCATCCTCGAGGCTTGCAATGACATGCTCGGCAGCGGCGTCATTGCCAAAAATGCCCATGTATGCAGAGCGTGCGGCACCGCATTTCTTGGCATAAACGGCAAAGTTAACCGCGTTACCGCCAGGATACATGGTGTGGATATGCTCGTAGCGATCGACGACGTTGTCGCCAAATCCGAGCGCGTTAACGTTAAATGCCATGGCCTTTGTCCCTTCTAGTACTCGACGACGCCCATATAGCGACGGAAATCGGGATCGTGATCAAACACCTTGCCGCGTGCAGCACGCAGCTCGCAGTTCATGGCGTAGAACAGCACCGGGTCCAGATAGGCACGGACGCTCGTCGGCACGGCTTCCATACCGTACTCCTTGGCATCGAGCACCATCAGCGTATCGGTGTGCGTCTTAAGGAACGCCAGGGCGCGCTCGTCCATAGCACGGCACTCGCTGGAGCCCATCTGCAGGAAGTAAAATACGCCATCCTGAGTAGCCTCGAAGGGGCCATGGAAGTACTCGGCAGAGTGGATGTAGCTGCAGTGCTGCCACTGCATCTCCATAAGAGAGCAGATAGCGAAACCGTAGGTCTGGCTAAAGTTGGGACCACTGCCCAGAATATAGAAGAACTCGTGCTCCTGGCAAAGCTTGGCAAAACGATCGCCCAGCTCGGCATTTACCTTCTCACGTGCCGGGGGAAGAATCTTATCCATCTCGGCGATACCGGCATACATATCGGCAAGATCGGCGTAGCCCTCCTGCTGATCGAGCAGCTCGGCCGCAAGCGACAGCGAAATGCCAGCGGGGACCTCGGCCTGCGGCACGCCCTCTCCCCACGGGTAGACCCACGTGGTCCACTTGCCGGAGTCAATCTTGGATCCAGCGTTGTCGGTCTGGGCGATCACCGTAGCGCCGGCGGCAAGGGCAATCTCGCAGCCCTCGACGACCTCGGGGGTGTTGCCACTGTGGCTGCAAGCAATGACCAGGGACTTCTCGCCCAGACGACGCGGACGCATGATATCGAACTCGCGAGCCGTATAGATATACGAAGTGAAGGTGGTAGCCTCGCGCTGCAGAAGCTCATGAGCCGGGATCAAATCGATCATGGAGCCACCGCAAGCAATCCAGTAGACGCTGTCGAACTTGCCCTTCTCGGCAATTGCCTCTTTAATCAGATCGCGTGCGTTCATATCCAGTTCCTTTCTTGTTTGGCCCGCAATCAATGACGTTGGTTGCGTGGCCGATGGTTGTTTTAGTCAATCAGATATTTCTCGAATGCGGCCATGTTCTTGGCATCTGCGGCCGCCGGGTCATCGTAGTAACGACCGTCCGTGATTTCCTGGCCCAGCATGCCGTCGAAACCATGGGCGTTGAGCGTGGCGACGAAGGCGTCCATATCGTGCTTGCCATCGCCCCACACCAGATGGCCATACGGGTCACCGTCGATAAAGTGCATCTCGTGAATTGCCCCATCGCCAAAGGCGGCAAACCAGTCCTCGAGCGTCTCGCCTGCGACGCCCATCGCGGTTGTATCAACCATGGGCTGTAAGTACGGGCTCGCGACCTCGTCAATCATGCGCTTCGCATCGGAAACCGTCGTCACAAGGTTGCTCTCCTCGGGACGCAGGCTTTCCATCGTAAGCACCAGACCGTGCTCGCCGGCATACTCCGCCAGAATGGACAAGTGCTCGCGGCTGCGCTTCCAGGCTTCCTCGCGGTCCTCGTCCCAGTCGCCCCAGCCCGAGTTGATGGACATACGGTCGCACCCAAGTACCTCGGCAAGTTCAATGCCGTGTTTAAAGTACGCCAGGCTGCGCTGTTCATGCAGCGGCTTGCGTGCGCAGTACTGCCAAGGATAGACAACATTCTCGGGGCACAGAGTACGATACCTAAGCCCACGGTCTGCAGCCTTTTTCGCCAGGACCTCAGCCTCAAAGTAGCCCGTATGGTCGAGCGTCACATGCGGCTCTGCACACCACAGCTCAATGGACTCAAAGCCCAAGCGCTGCTGCACATCAAGGAAGTAATCGAGCGACCACATGATGTAGTGGATATTCATGCCCGCAATCTGCTCGCGACGCAGCGTCGGTTTGGATTCAGACATCTTATGCCTCCTTATTTCGATCGAACACGATTTGTCCGTCCGACATCGTCATATCAGCCGCAAGATCGCGTGCGTCGCGATAATCGAGGTCAAACACATCCCGATCGAGCACGCAGATATCGGCAAGCTTGCCGACCTCGAGCGTACCCAGCTCGTCTTCGCGCATCAGATCGTACGCGCCCCCGGCAGTCCAAGCGCGCAAGAGCTCGACAAGCGTCAGCGTGTTGACCTCATTCACAGGCAGTCCGTCGGCGAAGAATCCGCCGCACGCGCTGTAGATTGACTCGCCCAGGCTCGGAATCAGCAGCGGCAAATCCGTTCCACAGCACACTGTGCATCCGGAATCTTCCATGCCGCGGCGATTCCAGCTGTGCAAAAGTCGCGTCTCGCCAATTTGTCGACGCATCATCGATAGGCAATCCTCGCGCCGGTCCAGCGTTAGAATCTGCGGATAGACCTCGCAAATTCCACCTAACTTGCCAAACTCGACAAGATCGGTCGGGTCAGAGTTCTCGAGATCGGTAATCGCATGGCGGCGAAGCATCCGCCCATGCTCGTCTCGAGGCAGCGAGGCATAGAGCGCCACGGTGCGACGAACGGCGCCATCGCCCTGGCAATGCAAGGAATATCGGAAGCCGTCAGCATCAATTGCACGCAGCTCGCTCTCAATCAGATCCCACTCTGGTTCCTCGACGACCGTCTTGCCGGCAGCGCCCGCATCGGCCGTGTCCTCATAGGGGTCAATCATCTCGGCAAGCCCCGCCCATACGCCGCGATCGGTCATACGGTTGAAGCCAGAAAAACGAACGAACGGTCCCCGGAAGCGCTCTCGCGCCTCGCGGGCATATGCCAGATTTGCACCGGCGCCCACCGGCTGCGACATCATAGAGACGCGAACCGTCAGCTCACCAGATTCCTCACGGCGAGCCATTTCGTCGGCAAAGCCGTAGTAGTCATCAAACGCCATTTCCTTGATGGCGGTAACGCCACGCTCGTTAAGCATGCTCATGTAGTCCGAATACCCGGCACGCACCTCGGGCAGCGCGAGGAAATCGCTCATCATGCGCCAGATCTTCTCGGCATAGCACGCCTGGGGCGTAAAGCCGTATCGCGCACTGGCGGCAGCATTGAGAACACAGGTATCCGCGCCCGGTGTAAAGCAGACGACGGGGATATCGCCAAAACACTCGTCAAACACAGCTGCTGTATTTGCGTTCTCGGCATCCGATGCCAACGTTTCGGGTAGGTTGTGGCCAAAAGCCGCCGCGCA
>UQUX01000038.1 GCA_900544425.1 uncultured Collinsella sp. | reverse complement strand
AGCAAAAGTGTCCCCCGTTCGTTGCCGCTCGCGTCCACGAAACGCCGGGCGGCATCCCAAACCTCGGGCACCTCCTGCCATTCATCGACCAGGTGTGGCGCATCGCCGATGAGCGCCAGGCTTGGGTCGACCTCTGCCGCCGCACGCTGCGCAGGCTCATCGAGCCTGGAGACGCTCGCCGAGCGAGAGAGCGCCGTCCAGGTCTTGCCGCACCATTTGGGGCCGTTGATCTCCACACAGCCAAACGCCCGCATAAGGGTGTCGAGGCGCTCCTCTATGAGCCGGGGCCTATATCCCTTTTGGGTCAATCTCTTTGGTGCATCCATAGACGGCCGTCCCTCTCTATCACGCGATATGCGAAATTACGCCATTCTCAATGCTGATTTTACGCTACTTTCAATGTAGTTTTTACGCCATGACAGATGTAGTTTTTACGCCATTTTCATTGAAGGTTTTACGCTTGGCATCCTTAGCGCGACCCATTCCGAGCATCACATCAGAGCGTGCTTGGTTATCTCCGCTCGCACATCTCGGCAAACGAAATCAGCTTGGCATCTCCCCTGCTCGCCGCAGCTTCCTGACATCCTTGCGTAAAGCCTCGCTTCGAGAAGATCGCATAGCTTTTGTGCTGCCGCCTAAAGAGCTCGCTTCGATGCACGAGCTTTTGCAGCACGTCTTCGCCCACCGGTTCATTGCGCCATTTGCACTCCGCAAACAGAGCGGTGCTCTCGCCATCGTCAACAATCAAGTCGATTTCTTCCTGCGTATGCGTGCGATTATCCGTCCCCCACCAGCGCCCGACGCTCGCCGGAACCACATCGAGCTGGCCCGCGCGCGCGAGTTCGTACACGTATTGTCTGCATATAAGCTCAAAGACCGTACCCATGTAATCCGATACGTGTGGCTCAATGCGCTTATACGCCATCTCGGCCATATCGTTTTGAATCAGCCCGATGTTCTGCGGAACAAACTTGTACCAGAACCTAAACATCTGATCGCTCAGCAGATACACGGCTCGCTTATTACTCGTCTCGTTTAGGGGCAGCTCGCGCTCGACAATCCCAAGCGACGCCAGCTTATCCACATAGCTCTTTACGTTGCTCGCAGGGATTCCCGTAGAGCTCGCAATCTCCGAGATCTTCGAGCGCCCCTGAGCAATTGCTTGCACGATCGCATCATATTGCTCGGGATTGCGGCACTCCTGCAATAGCAGGTTACTCGGCTCCTCAAAGAGATAGCCCGTAGGAGTAAGAAAAAGACGTTTGATGTTGTCCTTGAGCGGTGCGGCAGGATCGACTTTCTCGATATATGCAGGAACGCCACCCGTCATGCCATAGCAAACTGCAGCGTCTTCGCGACCCATGCTCTGCCACAGGCCGAGGGTCGTCATAAAATCGAGCGGCATGATCTTAAACTGGGCCGTACGCCTACCGTATAGCGGACTCTCGTAGCCCAACACCTGCTCTTCCATAAACGAAAGCGACGACCCGCACAGGATAAGCATAAGCTTGGTCTCTTTGTACAAGTGATCGATCTTGTCTTGCAGCAACGAGCTGATCTCGGGATTCGATTGGGCGAGATAAGGATACTCGTCGATCACGACAATCAAACGTTCCGTGCGAGCCATGGTAGCCAACGCATCGAACGCCTCGTCAAAACTACGAAACGACACGCCAGCAACACCAACGGAGCCCGCAAGTATCGCCTGGCTAAAGCCATGCAGGTTTGCCTCTGCATTGGTACGACGAGCTTGAAAGTAAATAGCCTTCTTGCCTTGGATAAACTCTGTGATAAGACGCGTTTTGCCCACGCGACGGCGGCCGTAAATCACAGGCATCTCAAAGGAGCCCGTGCCATACAGTCGATTGAGCTCGGACATTTCCACTGTTCTTCCGATAAACATAGGGCCATCCTTCCTTTGCGTTATAGCTAGCTATATTATACCTTCCTATAATATAGCTAGCTATAACGTAATTCGACAAGCGGCGCACACGAAAGGGGCGGTACACCACCGCACGTGGACCGTTCCGGAAAATGCATCCCGTTCTGGAGCCAAAAACTGGGCCGTAGTTTCCGCCAAACATGCCATCCGTTCATCCCATTCTGAGGCTTGAATCCGGAACACAGTTTCCGCTCCAAACAAAAGGCCCCGGCTCGCGATGGAGCCGGGGCCAAAGGTGCAGCATATACAGTTGGTGTTGTGCGCGAACAGCCCATCAGCAATGCCGTCTGCGCCCTACCCACGGTGACGGGCGCGGCTGTACGGCGTATCCACCATGGGCAGATCCGGACGCAGCTTGCCGTCGAATGCGCGATAGGCGTTCTGCACGGCGGGCGCCGTGGGGATCGTTGCGATCTCGCCAATGCCCTTGCCGCCATATGCCACGGGCAGCAGCTCGTCCTTCTCCACGTAGATGGCGTGGATATCCGGAATCTCGGGCGCACGGAAAAGCCCGAGCGTACCGTACCTTGCCTGGGGCACGCAATCCTTGAGCGGCCAATCCTCGGTAAGCGCGTAGCCCATGCCCATGAGCACGCCGCCTTCGATCTGACCCTGGATGGAGATGGGGTTGACCACCTTGCCGGAATCGTGCGCGGCATAGACCTCGCTCACGCGACCGTCATCATCCAGAATGACCACATGCGTGGCAAAGCCGTAGCAGATGTGGCTCTTGGGATTGGGAACGTCGGCGCCCAGTTTGTCGGTCGGCTCCAGGTACACATAGCTAAACTCACAGCCCTCGAGCGCCTTGATGGCGGCCGCGGGATCCTGAGGATGCATACCCTGGCCGGCGACGAGCTCCTGCGTGCGTAGCTGGTAGGCGCGACCGTCGTCGTACTCGATCTTGACGCCGTCGCCATGCGCGCTCACGGGAGTATCGGGTGCGGGCTTGCCGGCCTCGATGTCAAGCATGGCGTCGCGCAGCAGGAAGGCGGCGCCGCGCACGGCCTCGCCGGTCACGACCGTCTGACGTGAGCCAGACGTGGTACCGGAGTCGGGAGCGTTCTCGGTGGAGCACTCGCCGTTGGCAATGCAGCTCAGCGGCAGACCGCAGGCCTCGGCAACGTCCTGCAAAAAGACGGTGTTGCAGCCCTGGCCGATGTCGGACGTGGCGGCATAGACCACAGCCACGCCGTTCTCAACGCGAATCTTGCAGCGGCCGGCATCGGGCAGGCCCACGCCCACACCGGCGTTCTTCATGGCGCAGGCAATGCCGGCGTGGCCGGGATGTGCGTAGTAGGCATCCTTGACCTCGAGCAGCGTCTCCTTAAGCGCCGTGGAGCAGTCGGCAATCTGGCCGTTGGGCAAAACCTCGCCCGGCTCGATGGCATTACGGTAGCGAATCTCCCACGGATCCAGGCCGACCTTCTCTGCCAGCAGGTCGATTAGGCTCTCAAGCGCAAACTCGGACTGGCAAACACCAAAGCCTCGGTACGCACCGGCGGGCGGGTTGTTGGTGTAGTAGCCAAAACCGCGAATGTCGGTGTTCTGGTACTTGTAGGGACCGACGGCATGCGTACAGGCGCGCTCGAGCACCGGGCCGCACAGCGACGCGTAGGCGCCGGTGTCAAAGTTGATCTCGCAATCCAGGCCGGTAAAGTTGCCCTCGGCGTCGCAACCCAGCGTAAAGGTGCCGTCCATGGCATGACGCTTGGGATGAAAAGCAAGCGACTCAGCACGCGTGAGCTTGCACTTCACAGGACGCTGGAACTTATAGGCAGCGAGCGCGGCCAGATGCTGAATGGACACGTCCTCCTTGCCGCCAAAGCCGCCACCCACGAGCATGGTCTCTACAACCACACGCTCGGGCTCGTTGTCCCAGCCAAACATGTGGGCGCACTCTTTTCGCGTATCGTAGGCGCCCTGGTCGGTCGACTGCACCTTGACGCCGTTCTTGTACGGGAAGCCCACGGCGCACTCGGGCTCCAAGAAGGCATGCTCGGTAAAGGGCGTGGTAAAGCGCTGTGTCACGGTAAACGCGCTCTCTGCCAGCGCCTTGGCGGCGTCGCCGCGCGTCACGTGACGGCTCTGGCACACGTTGTCCTTGAGCTCCACCGTGTTGCCAAAGGCAAAGAAGCTGTCGTGCAGGCGCGGGGCGTCGGCAGCCCTGGCCTCGGCGATGTTGCGCACGGGCTCCAGCGGCTCGTAGTCAATCTTTACGAGCTTCTTGGCCTTCTCGAGCGTCGCCTCGTCCTCGGCAACCACCAGCACGATGGCATCGCCCACGCAGCGGGTGATATCGCCCTGGGCGATCATGACATCCCAGTCCTGGATAAGGTGGCCGACCTGGTTGACCGGCACGTCCTCGGCGCGCAGGATGCCCACCACGCCGGGCAGGGCCTCGGCCTTGGAGGTGTCGATGGAGAGCACGCGGGCGCGCGGATACTTGGAGCGCACGGCGCTGGCATAGGTCAGGCCCGGCTGATCAAGCTCGTCGATGTCGTCGGGATACTTGCCCTCACCGAGCACCTTCTTGCGCACGTCAATACGGAAGGCGCGCTTGCCCACGCCGTAGTCGTCGCCGCGCTCCAAGTCCTCGTCAATCTGCTTTTCGCCGCGGAGCACCGCAGCTGCCAGCGAAATGCCCTCGATAATCTTCTTGTAGCCGGTGCAGCGGCAGACGTTGCCGCGGATGGCGTACTTGATCTGCTCCTCGGTGGGCTCGGGGTCCTCGGCGATGAGCGCTGCACCCGCCATGACCATGCCGGGGATGCAAAACCCGCACTGTACGGCGCCCACGGCGCCAAAGGCGTATACAAAGGCCTCGCGCACGTCCTCGGGCAGGCCCTCGACGGTCACGATGTTGCGGCCGGCGGCAAGAGCGGTGGTCAGCACGCAAGCCTTGACGGCCGCGCCGTCCACGTGGATGGTGCAGGTGCCGCAGGCACCCTCGGAGCAGCCGTCCTTGGCGGAGTGAATGTGCAGGTCGTCGCGCAGGTAGCGCAGCAGCGGTTTGTTTTGGGTCGTCGTGCGCTCGACGCCGTTAACGGTAAAAGTGAATTCCTGTGCCATGGTGATTCCCTTCTACACGCCGGCGGCGATGCCGGTGCGGTCGTGGATGGCGCCATGCGGGCAGATGACGGCGCACATGCCGCACGACAGGCAGTCCGCGCCGTCGATATGGGCGCAGTTGTCCTCGATGCGGATAGCGCCGGCAGGGCACTTTTTGGCGCACATGCCGCAACCGATGCAGCTCGTGTCGCAGATCTTGCGGGCGATGGCGCCCTTATCGGTGTTGTTGCAGCGCACCAGGATGTTCTGGTAGCCGGGAACGAAGGCAATCACGCGCTGCGGGCACGCCATGCTGCACAGGCCACAGCCCGTGCACTTGGAGCGGTCCACGCGGGCGATGCCATCGACCAGCGCAATGGCGCCGTGGGGGCAGGCCGTGACGCAGGCGCCACAGCCAATGCAGCCTTCGCTGCAGTGGGCGTCGCCGCCTGCGAAGGCGCAACCGCTTCCGCAGGCAACGTAGGCCACGTTATGTTGAATGGATTTGGCCATAAGAGACTCGCCTATTTCTTAAGAAGGTACGAATAGTTGTCGCGCACAGCCCTGATGGTCAGGCGGACGGCCTCGGGAAGACCGGTGTTGACGGCATCGACCGAGACGGTGCGGACCGTGCCGGCGACGCGAACCTTAAAGTGGTCCTCGTCCACGGCCAGGAAGCCCTCGTTCTCGGAGTTCTCCATGTCCTCCTCGCTCCAGAACAGGGTGAGCTTGTCCTTGTAGGGACGACCCTCCTGGTAAGGGCAGAACACGGCGCAGTTGCCGCACTCGTTGCACATGCCGTCGACATGGACGACCTGATGCTTGGCCAGGCCCGGCACCTTAATTGCCACGTTGGCGCGGTTGGGGCACACGTCGCAGCAGACCTCGCACACCGAGCCGCAGCCCAGGCAGCGAGTCTTGGTGCAGTTGCGCTTGTCGCGGCACAGCGACCCCTTGCGCTCGTAGCAGGTATCCTCGCGACCGGCCTGAGCATTCTGGTCGGCGTACTTGTTAAAGTCCACGCCGGCGATGGCACGGGCGACTTCGGCGGCGTCGGCGATAGCCTCGACCACGGTAGCAGGACCGCGACGGCAGTCGCCCGCAGCCCAGACGCCCTCGACGCCGGTGGAGGTGGCGGCAAGACGGCCGCGACGGTCGTGCTCAACACCCGCGGCGTCGTACAGGCTGGCATCGATGCCCTCGCCCACGGCACAGATCACCGTGGTGGCGGAAAGCTCGACGGTCTCGCCCGTGGCGACGGGGCTACGACGGCCGCTTGCATCCGGCTCGCCAAGCTCCATAACGTCGCAGGTTAGCACAGCGCCGTTGAGTGCCTTGGGCCCCAGCAGCTCGCAGAACTCAACGCCGTCGGCAAGAGCAAGATCGAACTCTTCCTCGTCGGCGGGCATCTGCTTCTTGGTGCGGCGATACACCAGGCGCACGTTCTTCACGCCGGCCAGGCGCTTGGCCACGCGAGCCGCATCCATGGCGGTGTTGCCGGCGCCAATGACGACGACGTCCTCGCCCAGCTCGAGCTTCTCGCCCTTCTTGGCGGCCTCGAGGAACTCCAGCACGTCGAGCTCGGCGCCCTCGCCCAAGCCTGCAGAGCCGGGCATCCAGGCACCGGTGGCCACGACCACGTCGGTAAAGCCCTGGGCCTTGAGTTCGTCGATGGAATCCACGCGAGCGTTGAGCCGCACCTTGGCGCCAAAGGCCAAGCAGAGCTCGGCATCGTGGGAGATATCGTCGCTCGCGATACGGAACTCGGGGATCACGTGACGGACCACGCCGCCGAGCGAATCGCGGGCCTCGAAGATGGTGACGGGCACGCCGGCACGCGTCAGGAAGAACGCCGTCGCCAGGCCGGCCGGGCCGCCGCCGATAACGGCAACGTTGCGCTCGCCGTCGTTGGCGATGGCCTGGGCGCGCAGCTTGGGCAGCACGGCGGTCATGGCCTCGCGGGCGGCCTTGAGCTTGCTGGCGCGGATCTGGGCGCCCTCGGGCTCGTAGAACGCACGCTCGCAGGCACGGCCGCAGGGATGCGGGCAGATGGTGCCGGTAATGAACGGCAGGGCGTTGCGCTCGATGATGATGTTGAGTGCGTCCTCGTAGCGGCCCTCGTCAACAGCCGCCAGGTAGGCGGGAATATCCTGCTGGATGGGGCAGCTCGTGCGGCACGGCGTGGTAAAGCAGTCGGAAAGCGGGCTCTTGCCGGCGACCTTGCGGTCGGGCAGCGGACGCAGCGGCTTCTTGTAGAGCGGGTTGGTGAGCGAGTCAGCCTGGATCGCAGTCACAGCCTCGAGAGAGACGCCCGCGAACGGCTTGCCGTCCAGATCGCCAAATTCGCCGGCCATCTGACTAAAGCGCTCGTAGCCACCGGGCTTGAGCACGTCGGTCGCCAGGGTGACGGGCCAAATGCCGGCATCGTACAGGGCGCGGATGTTGTAGACCGTGGCACCGCCGGAGTAGCTGATGCGCAGCTTGCCGTCAAACTGCTCGGTAATGCGGCGGGCAGCCTCGATGGTCAGCGAGAACAGCGAACGGCCGGACATGTACATCTCGGTAGAGGGCAGCTCGTTCCTCGTCACGTCGACGGGGAACGTGTTGGTCAGCTTGACGCCAAACTCCAGGCCGCGCTCGGCGCACAGGGCGATCAGGCGCTCGAACATAGGCACGGCATCGGCCCACTGCAGGTCCTCGCGGAAGTGCGTGTCATCGAAGACGATGTAGTCAAAGCCCAGCTCGTTCAGACGCTGACGGGCAAACTCATAGCCCAGCAGTGTGGGGTTGCACTTGATGTAGGTGTTGAGGCCCTTCTCGGTGATCAGATAGGTCGCGATGCGCTCGATCTCGGCCGGCGGGCAGCCGTGCAGGGTAGACTCGGTGATGGAGTTGGAGACGCGTGCCGGGATGGACTCGACGAACGCGGCGTCGACATGCTCAAACTTGTCCAGGTTGGCGAGCGCCCATGCGCGGCACTCGTTCCAGACGTCGGAGCCGCTGGCGTCCTTCATGCCCTCGATGTAGGCGTCGACCTTGGGGCTCTTGATGCCCTCCAGGTCATAACCCACGGACATGTTGAAGACAAAGCCGTCCGGGCTGCCCAGGCCGTACTCGCGAGCGATCAGGTGGCAGGCAAACCATGCCTTCACGTACTCGGCAAAGGCCTGCGGAACCTCGAGCTCGGTCGACCACTCGCAGTTGTAGCACTCGTCCTGCGCCACGATGCAGGGCTTGTTCACACACTTGGAGAGCTCCTCGCCGTCCATAACCTGAACGGTCTTAAGCTCAAAGAAGCGGGAACCGGCCACATAAGAGGCCACGATGTTCTGGGCAAGCTGCGTATTGGGACCGGCGGCCGGGCCAAACGGAGTCTCGATGCGCTCGTCAAAAATGGGAAGCGCGCCCTCCTGGTTGGTCGTGACCATCTTGCGCACGCCAAAGACGGCGCCCTGAGTCTTGTGCTCCTCGATGATCCAGTTCATCAGCTGCGAAAACGGGATCGGCCTCATGATGTCGCTCATAGTGAGCTCCTCTCTGTAACGCCCGGCGAGACCGCGCGGCGGGCGCAAATACGGTGTAGCGCTAGCACAGCGCCGGCGACCCCGCGGAGGTCGCCTATACGCGCGTCGAATGCGGCGAAACACCCGACGCGCGTGAATCTACTTGTGAATTAGTAGGTGCAATCGTTGAGCGTGCTCCAGAGCTTCTTGGACTCAGCCATGGTCCACGCGTTGATCTTGTCCTCATCAATCCCAACGAACTCGCGATCCTTGTACAGGACGCGGCCGTTGATGATGGTGGTGCGGCAGTTTTTGCCCATCATGCCAAAGAGCATGTGGCCGTCGATGTTCTCCTCGCTCAGCGGCGTAAAGGGCTTGTAGTCCATAACGATAACGTCGGCGGCAGCGCCGGCCTCGAGCACACCAAGCTTGCGATCGAAGTACTTGCTCGCCATCTTGGCGTTGTTCTCGAACAGCATCGTCATGGCCTCGCACCAGCCCACGTTGGGCATGGCAGCGTTGTGGCGCTGAATGATCAGGAAGACCTTAAGGCTCTCGAGCATATCGTGGGCGTAGGCGTCGGTACCCATGCACACGGGGATGCCGCGGCGGAAGAACTCGAGCACGGGGGCGCAGCCCACGGCGTTGCCCATATTGGATTCGGGGTTGTTGACCAGCCAGGTGCCGGACTCCTTGACGATATCCATCTCGGCAGGCGTCACGTGGATGCAGTGGCCCAGCATGGTGTCGGGACCAAGCAGGTTGTGCTGCAGCAGGCGCTCGACGGGGCTGATGCCACCGCGGTTGAGGCGGGAGTCCCACACGTCATTCATGCCCTCGCACACATGGATGTGGAAGCCGGTCAGGCCGTTGTTGGCCTCGGCCATCTTGTCCATGGTCTCGTCCGACAGCGTAAAGGTGGCATGCCCGCCAAACATGGCGGCGATCATGTGGTTGTCGTTATCGCGACGCTCCTTGGCGGCCCACTGGGCAAATTCGGCGTTCTCGGCAATGGCCTGGTCGCATTTTTCCTGGCCACGGCGATCGGAAACCTCGTAGCACAGGCACGAACGCATGCCCAGCTCCTGAGCTGCATCCTTAATGGTAAAGAGGCTTCCCGGGATCTCACAGAAGCTCGCGTGATGATCGAAGATCGTAGTGACGCCGTCGCGGATGGAGTCCAGAATCGTGGCATAGGCGCTGGCCTTGGTGCCGTCGAGCGTCAGGTTGTCGTCGATCTTCCACCACTGCTGCTCAAGATTCTCCAGGAAGTTGGTGGGGTTGCAGCCCTTAATGGCAAGGCCGCGGGCCAGACCCGAGTAGATGTGGGTGTGGCAGTTGATGAGTCCGGGCATGATGAGGTTGCCCCGGGCATCGACGTACTCGGCATCCGGGTACTTGGCCTTGAGCTCGCGCTCGGGGCCCACTTCGACGATCGTATCTCCGTCAATGGCGACCGCACCGTTTGGAATGAACGGGGTCTGAGCGTTGCGGGTAAAGACGGAACCGTTAGCGACCAGAAGCATGGATGCTCCCTTCAACATCAGAGGCGGGGTTTGACACCTCTGACATGGCGGAGTGCGAAGCGCCGGCCTACACCGGAAACGGGCCCTCTCCCGTCAACGCTTCACCAAAGGGACAAACCCTTTGAAGTGCGGCTTGGCGCCGCATGGCGTCGGCGGACGAGGCGATGCGTCCGCCGACGAATAGCACCGAATTGGTTACTTCTTGCTCTCGGGCAAGACCAGATCCACGGCAGCGTCCTTGGCGGCATCGATGTGCTGAGCCACGACCGGCGTCTGCGGAAGGATCAGGTTAAGGACAATGGCCATGATGGCGGTGGGGGTTACGGCATTGGAGCCGATGACGGTGGACACCCAGGCGGGCATACCCTCGCCGGCAAGGCAACCGCTGGCCATCCAGATACCCAGGCCAAAGACGACGGAGGTGCCGACGATAGTGGTAGTGCGCTGCGTGAGGCCCTCGCGGGTGAACATGCGCACGCCGTTCATGGTGATGGTGCCAAAGACGCCGACGGTCGCGCCGCCGATGACGGGCTGCGGGATAGCGGAAAGGACGGCAGAGAGCTGCGGAAACAGACCGGCGATGGCAAAGACGGCCGCGATGATCACAAAGACCCACTTGTTGACGACTTTGTTGGAGCAGATGATGCCAACGTTCTGGCCAAGGGCGCTGGTGGGAAGACCGCCCAGCAGGCCGCCGACCATAGAGGTGAGGCCCTGGGACACGATAGCGCCGGAGAGCTCGCGCTCGGTGGGCATACGGTCGATGGAGCCCAGGCAGGCGGCAGAGACGTCGCCGATAACCTGGATGGCAACCATGGGGAACACGACGGCAAGGGTAATGCAGACCTCGGGATCAAACTCGAGCGCATAGGGCATGAGCTTGGGAAGGGCGAAGACCTGGGCGGTGGCGACGCTGGAGAAGTCGATCATGCCAAAGGGGATGGAGACGATCATACCAACGATCATGCCAAAGAACACGGATCCCAGCTTGAGCGTGCCCTTGCCAAAGTTGGCGAGCGCAAAGACCACGGCGAAGGTGATAAGAGCGACGCACCAGGCCTGCGGGGTGCCCCACAGCGGCGTACCCATACCGCCGGCCATATACTTGACAGCCGTGGGATAGAGAGAGACGCCAATGGAGAAGATGACCGTACCGGTCACGACGGGCGGGAACAGCCACTTGATCTTGCTGTAAGCCAGACCAAAGAGGACCGCGACGGCGCCGCCGACGATCTCGCCGCCCAGCAGTGCACCAAAGCTAAAGCCCGAGGCACCCATGGCCTGCAGGGCCGGCAGGAACGCGAACGAAACGCCCATGACGATGGGCAGGCCGCCGCCGATGCGACGGAAGGGGGCGAAAGCCTGAAGGGCCGTGTCGATCGCCGAAAGAATGAGCGCGACCTGGATGATGTCGGTGCTCTGCTGGCTATTAAAGCCGTAGACGCCGGCCATGATGACCGCCGGGGTAATGATGCCGGCAAACGATGCCAGTACGTGCTGAAGGGCACACGGGATCATTTCCTTAACGGGAGGCATGCCTTCGCGAGTGAACAGGGCTTCAGTGCCGTTCGTAACCGTCTCCTGGGTCATTTGACCACCAATCCTCGAAGTAGTTGTTTTCGCATCTAACGCTCTATTGTGACGCAGTGCGGGGTTGAGGTTGTGCCTTCATTGCATATCGTATTAAAGATGATTCTCATTCTCAATAATAATTTTTTGTTATCAGACCATTCTTCAGCTGAAATAACGCATTTCCGCAGGTCAGGAAAGTGTCTGGTCAAAATAACATCTAACTTTTCTTTTGGTCAACCGTTTACCGCTAAATTCCTACCGTTCGTCTGCATTACGCAATGTACCTGCGGATATACGAGATGGTAGGCAGCGTGTTACCATGAGAAAAAATTGTTATGAACATTTCCGTTTTCACCCAAAGGAGTTGCCCGTGAACGAGACCGTACGCCGCTTTTTGCCGATGGTCGATTTTCTGGAGCAGATACTCGGCAAAAACAGCGAAATCGTGCTGCACGATTTCTCGGATCCCGACCACGCCATCGTCGATATTCGCAACGGCATCGTGAGCGGCCGCAAGGTCGGCGGTCCCGCCACCGATCTGGCGCTCAAGATCATGCACGACCCCAAGTATCGCGACCTGCCGTTTATTACGGGCTACGAGGGGCGTGGTGCCGGCGGCAAGACGTTGGAGTCAGCGACGTACTTTATCCGCGAGAATAACGAGATCGTCGGTATGCTCTGCGTTAACACCGACCTCTCGACCGTGCGCTCCATCAACGCCATGGCGCAGCAGCTCATGGCGTGCTTCGACGCGGCGCCGACGCGCACGGAGCCCGCCCCTATCGAGGTCGAAAGCCTTTCGGAGTCCACACAGGAGCTTATCGACCGCAGCATTGCCGAGCTGCTGAGCGCGCGCGGGCTGGATGTAGCGTCGCTTGGTCAGAGCGACCGCGTGGACGTCATTCGCCACCTCAACGGCAACGGGGTGTTCATGCTCAAGGGCGCCGTGGCCTGCGCCGCCACCGCGCTGGGCATCTCGGAGCCCAGCGTCTACCGCTACCTGCAAAAAGTTCGCAAGGAGGGCTAACCCGCTGATTCCTTGGGAGCGGAGGAAAACGGATCATTTTTGTCGCATCGCTTGACAAAAGACCCTGCAGCTCGCACTGCAGGGTCTTTTTGCATGTCATGTTTAGTTGTTGCCAACGCCTTAGAGAGCGGCGACGACCTCGATCTCAACCAGACCGCCGGCCGGAAGGGCGGCAACCTGGAAAGCGCTGCGCGCGGGGAACGGGGCCTCGAACTTGGAGGCGTAGATCTCGTTCACGGCAGCGAAGTCGGCGATGTCGGCCAGGTAGACCGTGGTCTTGACGACATCGGCAAAGGTGGCGCCGGCAGCGGTCAGCAGAGCCTCGACGTTAGCAAGGGACTGCTTGGCCTGGGCCTCGACGCCCTCGGGCAGCTTGCCGGTTGCGGGGTCGATGCCCAGCTGGCCGGACAGGAACACCATGTTGCCGGTCTGGATACCGGGGGAATACGGGCCGATGGCTGCGGGTGCGTTATCGGAAGACACGACGGTCTTGCTCATGTTTTTCTCCTTACGATCAGATAGAGAGCGTGAGCGCGGCGTTCGCACCGGGAGGCACAATTCGGTCTGAACACCGCGCTTGATTTGGGATAGTACTCAAGGTTTCCGCGCGATGCAAGATTATTATCACGTTGCGAGAATAATTTATCGCCCAACGGCACCTGTCGGCCGCTGAACGGCACGACCGGACGGTGAAGCTCAAAATGATCCGTTTCCCTCCGTCCCCATCGGATCAGGTAATCCATAGGGGACGGAGGGAAACGGGTCATTTTTGCTGCAAGGACTGCTGAAGACTTTATCCCGCTTGGAGCACGGGCATCGCCCGCCGCAACAGCACCACTATACTTTTGAGTATCTGAGCATTTTGAAAGGCAGGATATGACCGCAACCGCCAGTCGAACCACCAACCGCAGACCCGAGCTTTTGGCGCCCGCCGGAGGGCCCGAGCCCTTTGCCGCCGCACTCGCCGCCGGGGCAGACGCCATCTACTGCGGCATGGGCAGCTTCAACGCCCGCCGCAAGGCCACCAACTTTACCGACGAGGCCTTTGAGCAAGCCTGCCGCGCCGCACATCTAGCCGGGTCGCGCGTCTACGTCACGGTCAACATCGTCATCAAGCAGTCCGAGATGAGCGATGCGCTGCAACTCATCCATCGCTGCTCCACGCTGGGCGCCGATGCCTTCATCATCCAGGACTGGGGCCTGTTCTTTGAGGTCAAGCGCACGATGCCCGGCATCGAGACGCACATCTCAACCCAAGCAAACATCCACGACGACCGCGGAACCCTTTGGTGCCGCGAGCAGGGCGCCGACCGTGTGACCCTCTCGCGCGAGCTTTCCATCGACGAGATTGCCGCCATTCACGATGCCGCGCCCGATGTGGACCTTGAGGTCTTTAGCCATGGTGCCATCTGCTTTTGCTACTCGGGCCTGTGCCTGCTTTCGAGCTTTGCCATGGCGGGACGATCGGCCAACCGTGGCATGTGCGCCCAGCCCTGCCGCCTGCCCTACAAGCTGATCGACGAGAACGGTCGCGCACTCTCCCCCGCCGGCCGCGAGCGTGCGCTATGCCCACGTGACACCAACACTTCACAGCTTGTTCGCCGTCTGTATGACGCCGGCGCCGCGTCGCTCAAGCTCGAGGGCCGCATGAAGGCGCCCGATTACGTGTACTCCATCGTTGATGTATATCGTCACGAAATTGACGACATGCTATCCGGAGCCACCGTTGCCAAGGACGAGGAAGCCGCCCGCCAGCGCCAGCTCAAGCGCTGCTTCAACCGCGACTTTACGCACGCCTATCAGGACGGCACCTCGGGCGACGAAATGATGAGCTACGAGCGTTCCAACAACCGCGGCCAGATCGTGGGCACGGTGCTGGGCAGCCGCCCGGCCAACCGCGATGTGCGCGGTCTCAAGCCCGACGACCGCCGTCGCCGCGCCGCCATCGCCCGCATTGAGCTGTTTGAGCCCGTGGGCAAAGGCGACCTGCTGGAGCTTCGCCACGATAACGAGTTTGACCAGTTCCTGACCACCATTGCTGCCGATGATGCCGCCGCAGGCGACATCATCGAATGTCGCGTACCCCGCAGCATGCCCGAGGGCTGCCGCGTCCGCGTGATTCGCAGCCAGCGTGCCATCGACGCCGCCGGCGCCGCGCTCAAGCGCGATGTGCTGCGCCGCCGAGCTGTTGATGCGTCCGTCGTGGCGCGCCTG
>UQUX01000037.1 GCA_900544425.1 uncultured Collinsella sp. | reverse complement strand
TGGACCTCGCGTACC
The DNA here is from genome assembly GCA_900544425.1 of uncultured Collinsella sp. Lineage (GTDB taxonomy): Bacteria > Actinomycetota > Coriobacteriia > Coriobacteriales > Coriobacteriaceae > Collinsella. Next base: position 15,110 of record UQUX01000037.1, on the reverse strand, counting down.
AGCTCGACCGGAACCTGCAGTTGCTTGGCTGCCTCAAAGAGCTCGTCGTCGCGCAGGGCAACAACGTCGCGGATCTGCTTTTGGATCTTGCGCATGTGACGCACGGCCTGAACGACGTCGCCCGTACCCGGCTCACCCTTGGTGCGAATCATAGTGGCGCCCTCGGCAACACGGCGCAGCGCCTCGCCCAGATCGCGGGCGCCGCAGACAAATGGCACGTCAAACTGGGTCTTGTCGATGTGATAGACGTCATCGGCAGGGGAGAGAACCTCGGACTCGTCGATGTAATCGATCTCGATAGCCTGCAGGACCTGCGCCTCGACAATGTGACCGATGCGGCACTTGGCCATAACAGGGATGGAGACGGCCTCTTGGATGCCCTTGATCATCTTGGGGTCGCTCATGCGCGAGACGCCGCCTGCGGCACGGATGTCGGCCGGGATGCGCTCGAGTGCCATGACGGCGCAGGCGCCTGCCTCCTCGGCGATGCGTGCCTGCTCGGGCGTGGTGACGTCCATGATGACGCCGCCCTTGAGCATCTGCGCGAGTTCGCGATTGAGTTTGACGCGATCGGCCTTGCTGGTCTGTTCTGCCATGGTTGCTCCCTTGGTTGGCATGTGCATTGCTTGACGGAACATCCTATCGGGGAGCTGGGTATGGCAAAATACTCAGTTTTCGAGATAATAATAAGGTCAGCCTAATACCAGATTGAACAGCTCGATAAGGTCAGGTGGCAAACTCATGCTTGACTACAATTTGGAAAAACGCGGCGAAGCATCGCTTTATGAGTATGTTTACCAGCAAATTCGAGATGATATTGTTGCTGGACGTATTGTGGCGGGGGAGCATCTTCCGTCTAAGCGCGCCTTTGCCAGTCATCTGGGAATCAGTGTCATTACCATCGAGAATGCATATAGCCAGTTACTTGCCGAGGGCTATATTTGCTCAATGCCGCGTCGTGGCTACTACGCTTGCAAGCTTCCGGATGCACCGGTTTTGCCTTTGGCTTCGCAGGGCATCGACCGAGATACCGTCTCTGTGGGCCTCAGCGCGCATGATGTCAACGGACAGGTCGAGCTGTTCGATGCACTTTCTCCTTCCGCTTTGGAGGCGGCGCGGCTTTGGCAAAGCGCACTACGGGCGACGCTGGCATCCGAAGATGAGCGCGAAATCTTTTCGCCCGCACCGGCGCAGGGCACCGCTCGGCTGCGACGCGCAATTGCTCACCATCTGCGTGGGACAAGGGGCATGAATGTCGACCCCAACAACATTGTTATCGGTGCAGGCGCCCAGCTGCTCGATACCATGTTGGTTCAGTTGCTTGGAGCCGACAAGGTGTATGCCGTTGAGGACCCGGGCTATTTGCGTCTGACGCGTATCTATCAGGCTATGGGCTGCCAAGTACGACATATCCCGTTGGATGATGAGGGCGTGGACTTGAGCACTCTGCAGAAAAGCGGGACCGATGTCCTTCACTTGATGCCGTCTCATCAGTATCCGACCGGCCTTGTGACGAGTATTGCGCGTCGCTATGCGCTACTGAGCTGGGCCGCCGAGCGACCAGGTCGGTATCTCATCGAAGATGACTTTGATTGTGAGTTTCGCCTTGCCGGCAAGCCGATTCCCGCGCTCGCGTCGATCGATGCCGCCCAGTCGGTTATCTACACCAACACGTTTTCGAAGAGCCTTTCATCGGCGTTGCGTTTGGCGTATATGGTGTTGCCCGATGAGCTAATGGAGCGGTTTAGGCGCAACCTTGGTTTCTACGCCTCGTCGGTGAGCTCTGTTGACCAGGTCGCTTTGGCGCGTTTGCTGGAATCGGGTGATTACGAGCGACATGTGAACCGCGTGCGCGTTCGTGCTCGCGAGGCGCGTGATGGCCTGACGTCGCTTGTGCGGAAAGCGTTTCCGGCAGGGGAGGTCTCGATCGAACATGCAGACGCGGGCCTTTACTGCACCGTGGTTGCGGAGCGCGGAGCGGGCGGAAGCTCTTTTGTGCGGGCCCTCACGCGCTCGAGTATCCCTTTTGTCGATATCAGTGACTGTTATTGGTGTGCCGATGGCGCATTTGTCCCTGAAAACTCAAGTCAAATTCTTGTTCAGTATGACGATTTGAGTTCAAAAGCGCTAAATACCTTGGAATCGCAGCTAATGGGAGCACTCTGCAACCTAAGTGAGTAGGCTTTTGAAACTTTGGCGACCAGGCAGTTTTGTAACAAGCTATCTACCTGCGGTTTTGAAAAGCAGGATGACCGGGCTGCTCGGGATGTTCAAAAAAGTCTACTCACTTGTCGCGCAAAGCTTCTGCATGAGAAAAAATGGGGTTTTCAACAGAACTTCGTCCAGCTCTCGGCAAGCTTTTGGCCAGTTGGGGAGGGCTGTTGAAAACTTGGCAGTCCGTTCGGCACCATTTTTGGCGCGTTCGCGCCAATGCGTGACTGACTGGGTTGAAATTCGTGTTTTCCTGTGCCTATGAAAGATCTACTTTGTGACATATCGGCTTTTAGGTACTGGCGTTTGCCCCCTCAGGTCCGCGCTCTGTGTCCGCCGCTTCCACGACCGGAAGAAGACCGGCAGCGATATGATCTCGCCCGCAACCCGACGGCTGCGGTCGCGCTCGGTTTTCCGTTGTATACATTGGTTCAGACAAGAAACAAACGGACTTGTCCTGCCAGCATTAGGCAGCGGCTGTTTCTTGGTGAGCTTCCCAGGGAATCCGTACTGGAAACGGAGCATGGGTTTTTGATTACGTCTCCTCTTCTGACGGTATTCATCATGTCGCGGCATCTGACGGATCTTCAGCTTCTTTTGGTATTGGCGGAGATGTGTGGCTTGTTTGCGGTGTGCGCTCTGCCTGCGGCACTTGAGGCGGAGCTTTCGCGTGCAATTGATTCGGGCGCGATCTCGACAACGTTCGGTTGGGTGCGCTGCCCGTCCGAGGACGGCACCGCCTCAAATTTATGGCGTCGAGACGCTTTGGTTTTGGGCGGAGACCTTGACCGTTTTTGTTCAGATGTTTGCGGGATACGTTACGGCAATAGATTTAGGACGGTGTCGCAACTTGTTCCATTGGGTGCCGCGTCGCCTTTTGAGGTCGAGGCGTATTTGCTACTTGCACTGCCGCGATCCCTGGGAGGCGTAGGCTTTTGCGACATAGAGCTTAATGTTGAAGTGATGCTAAGCACAAGTGCTCGAGCGATTGTGGGAAAGTCCCGTGTATATATCGACATACTTCTGTCTTCGCCGGACGGCAGGCGACAGGTGGCCATTGAATGTCAGGGAAAGGCCTCGCACGGACGCGCAGGGGATGGCTTGCGTGACGCTGACCGCATGACGGCCCTTCAGGCCATGGGCTACGATGTGCTTCTCCTGACACACAGACAGATATCGGATGAGGATAGATTCCGCGCGATCGTTAAGGCCGTATGCAGGATGCTCGATGCTGAATATCGTGATAAAAGCTCAGATGAGCAAAGGGCTGAGACATTACTCAGGTCTGAACTATTCGTTGACTGGACAAAATTGGGAGTAATCGACGGAAAGATGCCCGTTAGACACAAAATGGCTCGATCGTGGACGGCTGCGAATCTAAGTGAGTAGACTTTTGGCACTTTGGCGACTAGGTCGTTTTGCAACAAGGCATTTACCTGCGGCTTTATAAAGTGATATGGATGGTCTGCTCGGCAAGTTCCAAAAAGTCTACTCACTTAGTTTTTGACGAGAAGCCGATGCCGAAGGCGGTCCTATTTCAGGTAGTTAACAAGTTTGTGAGGCACGAAAAAGGCCCGAACCATGCGGTCCGGGCCTCATCGAGCTAGAGGTTATGTCTCAGGTTGCTGGCTTAGCCGAAGTAGCGCTTGAGCAGGCCGGCGAAAGCCTTGCCGTGGCGAGCCTCGTCGCGAGCCATCTCGTGCACGGTGTCGTGGATGGCATCGAGGCCAGCGGCCTTGGCGCGCTTAGCAAGATCGGTCTTGCCGGCGGTGGCGCCGTTCTCGGCCTCAACGCGCATCTCGAGGTTCTTCTTGGTGGAGTCGGTTACGACCTCGCCCAGGAGCTCAGCGAACTTGGCAGCGTGCTCGGCCTCCTCGTGGGCAGCCTTCTCCCAGTACAGGCCGATCTCGGGATAGCCCTCGCGATGAGCGACGCGCGCCATGGCCAGGTACATACCGACCTCGGAGCACTCGCCCTCAAAGTTGGCGCGCAGGTCGGCAACGATGTCCTCGGAGACGCCCTCCATCTTGGCGACGCCCACGACGTGCTCGGCAGCCCACTCGAGCTGACCCTCCTCCTGCTTCAGGAAGCGAGAACCGGGAACGCCGCACTGGGGGCACTTGAAGTCCTCGGGCAGCTGGTCGCCGTCGAACTCTTCCACATAACCGCAAACGGGGCAAACAAACTTCATGATTCGATCCTTTCGATCGATGGCGATTGTGCGCTCGTCCGGTCCCGTAAGGGCCCTCTCCGGACGTGCGTCTTGACGAGTTCTATTATCCATAAATGCAACCAAATGTGAAGCCTATTAGGAATGATTTTTAATAAAACAATTTTGAGATATGAAGATGTTGATTGATTAACGATTGGCAGGCCGTCTTTGACCGCCGCTGAGTACAATCGGGCGAGCAAATGTTGACCTATCAACAAATGAAGGAGTTTCCTTTATGCATCTAGCCCGTCGTGCCTGGTGCCGAACATATCAGACGGTTTTTCGCATTGCATTGCCGATCCTGCCCTATACCGAGCCGCGCATTTTAGAGCATGCCGAGGATGTGCCCGCGGTGCTTCAAAAGCGCTCGATCCAGAAGGTCCTTATCGTGACGGATCCCGGCATTGCCCGTCTGGGGCTCACGGCACCGCTCGAGACGGCGCTCGCATGCAGGGGGATTGGCGTTACGGTCTATGCCGAAACGCGTGCAAACCCCACGGTTTCAAACGTGGAAGAAGCGGCGTCCCTGTATCGAGAGAGCGCCTGCCAGGCCATTATCGGCTTTGGCGGTGGCTCGGCCATGGACTGTGCCAAGGGCGTGGGCGCACGCATTGCGCAGCCAAACAAGCCCATCAACAAGATGCGCGGCCTACTGCGGATTCATCGTCTCCTGCCGCTGCTTATTGCGGTTCCCACTACCGCCGGTACGGGAAGCGAAGTCACGCTCGCGGCGGTTATCACCGATGACGAGACGCACTACAAATACCCCATTAACGACTTTGTGCTCATCCCGCGTTTTGCAGTCCACGACCCCGAGTTTACGTGCGGCTTGCCCGCTTCCATTACGGGGCAGACGGGCATGGACGCCCTGACGCATGCCGTTGAGGCCTTTATCGGGCGAAGCACCACGCCCTATACGCGTAAGATGGCGCGACAGGCGGTGCAGCTTATCCACGACAATTTGCTCGAGGCCTATGAGCATGGTGACGACATGTGCGCTCGTCGCAATATGCTTTTGGCGGCGTATAAGGCGGGCGTTGCGTTTACCCGCTCCTATGTCGGATATGTGCATGCCATCGCGCACAGTTTGGGCGGCCGATACGGAATTCCGCACGGTTTGGCCAACGCGATCATCCTGCCGCACATGCTTCGCGCTTATGGTGACGCCGCCGCCCCCAAGCTTGCCGATCTTGCTCACATGGCGGGCATTGCGCCGGCTACCGCGCAGGATAGTCTTGCGGCCGAGGCCTTTATCGATTGGGTCGACCGCATGAACGAGGCCCTGGGAATCCCCAAATATGTCTTGGGCATTCGCCGCTCTGACATTCCCGAGATGGCGGTGCATGCCGATGCCGAGGCCAATCCGCTATACCCCGTTCCGCTTCTAATGGACCGCTTGGAGCTCGAGCATATGTACGAAGTCGTTGCAGGTGGTATGTTTGAGGACGAGAATTAGGAGGGTCCATGAACACCGAGGAAATTGCGCGCATCGTCGGCGATCAGCGCGCCTACTTTAAGACGCACGCCACGTTTGATGTCGATGCTCGACGTCGCGCGCTCGTGAGTTTACGCGATGCGGTGCGGGCCCACGAGGCCGATATCGCCCATGCGCTCAAGACCGATTTGGGGAAGTCGCATGACGAGGCCTATATGTGCGAGATTGGTACGTCGCTTTCCGAGATTCGACATCAGATCGCTCACGTGGCTCGGTGGAGTCGTCCGCGCCTGCGTCCGTGCGATCTCGCTAACGCCGTGAGCGTGTGCAAAACGCAAGCCGTGCCCTATGGCGTCACACTCATCATGGCTCCGTGGAACTACCCGTTTTTGCTAACACTCGAGCCGCTCGCCGGCGCCCTTGCCGCGGGCAATACCGTGGTCATCAAGCCGAGTGCCTATGCTCCGGCATCGAGCGCGGTGCTCAAGCAAATCTGTGAAGAGGCATTTGATCCGTGCCTGGTGACGGTTGTCGAGGGCGGGCGCGCCGAAAACGAAGCGCTGCTCGATGAGTGCTGGGACAAGATCTTCTTTACCGGTAGCGTTTCGGTCGGCAAGCTCGTTATGGAGCGCGCGAGCAAAAACCTCACGTCCGTGACGCTTGAGCTGGGCGGAAAGAGCCCCTGCATCGTGGATGCGACGGCAAACTTGAAGGTTGCGGCGCGGCGTATCGCCTTTGGTAAATGGCTCAACGTGGGGCAGACCTGCGTGGCGCCCGACTACCTGCTGGTCGATGCGCACGTGCACGACGAGCTGCTGGACCTCATCAGGGAAGAGGTCCGCCGTATGTTTGGCGAGCATCCGCTCGATAACGAGGACTACGGTCATATCGTCAACGCCAAGCATTTCGCGCGTGTACGCGGGCTAATCGATCCCGATAAGGTCGTGCTTGGAGGTGCCGCGCGCGAGGCTTCGCTCAAGATCGAGCCGACGATCCTAGACGGCGTGACCCCCGATGACGCCGTGATGCAGGAGGAGATTTTCGGCCCGATCTTACCGGTGCTGACGTTTGATGACCTGGATGAGGCCGAGACGTTTATCACGGATCGTCCGACGCCGCTGGCCCTGTATATCTTTAGCCAGGATCGCGCAGTTCAGCAGCGTTTTGTGTGTTACGTGCCCTTTGGTGGCGGCTGTGTCAACGACACGATTATGCATTTGGCCACGAGCCATATGGGCTTTGGCGGCATGGGCGCGAGCGGTATGGGGCAGTACCATGGACGTGAGAGCTTCGATACGTTTAGCCACAAGAAGAGCATCGTGAACAAGGCAACCTGGCTGGACGTGCCATTCCGCTATGCGCCTTACGCAAGCTGGAAGCACAAGTTCGTGCGCATGTTTGTGCATTAGAATCAGATGGCGTAGCGACAAACGGTCGAAAGGCGCAGGCAGGATGAATTTGTGTCCGCACGAGTTCGTAGACTTCTCAATAAGGTTAAGCGCCGGTTTATCTGGCCGTTAGGGGAGTTGCTATGTACGAGCCTTCACGTGTTCTTCTGTCATTTCACATTGCAGGATTTCAGTATGCCGATGGCGCTTTGGTCCTAGGCGATCTTAAAGCGGGCGATAAACTGACGCTGTGTGCCGAGCGCGATAATCCCCATGACCCCGAGGCAGTTGCGATTTACTATGGCAAGACCAAACTTGGCTACGTTCCGGGAAACGAGGTCGGCCCACTGTCCTTGATGATGTATTACGGCCACGAGGACGTATTTGAGGCCCGTGTGCAACAGGTTGCCCCCGAGCGCAGCCCGTGGCATCAGGTGCGCGTTGGGCTCTACGTGGTGGATGCTCGCTAGTCGGCAATGGAGGCTGCCATGTTTGATGACGATGACCTGTTTGATCTGGCAGATGATCCGTTTGAGTGGGATGTGCTACTCGATGACGATGAGCTGGAACAGGACCGTAAGATGCGGCAGGACAAGAAAACTCAGGGTGACGCTTCGAAAAAGCAAGACAAGCGCCGCCGCGGACTGTTCGGCGGGCTCTTTGGATAACCGCCGCATCGCTACGTCTGTATACTTAGCACGAGTTGAGCACGTTGCGAAATGAGGGCATAGACGATGATGTGGTTTACCGCCGACCTGCACCTGGGCGATACGAATATCTTGCACGACATGGACCGGCCGTTTGACTCGGTCGAGGAGATGAACCGCAAGGTCATCGATGCCATCAATGAGTGCGTGGCTGCGGACGACCGCCTCTATATTCTGGGTGACTTTACCTATCGTTTGCCCCTGGCGGAGGCGGTGCGCCTGCGCGAGCGTATCGAATGCCAGAACGTGACGCTCATCCGCGGTAACCATGACGGCGACTGGGAAGATTCCGACGTACCGCAGATTTGGGAAAACGTGCGCGATTACCTGGAGATTGCTCCCGGCTATGCCAAGGGCCATCGTCTGGTTATGAGCCACTACCCCATGCTCAGCTGGAACGGCAAGGCACGTGGCGCCATTATGCTGCATGGGCATATCCACAGCAGGGGTGACCGCGCCAACGCACGCAACCGCGATCGCGAGCGCCCTATCTTTCGCTACGATGTCGGTCTCGATGCCAACGATTACAAGCCCGTAAGCCGCGATCAGATTCTTAGCTTCTTTAGGCTGTAGCCCTCAAACCACCACAAGGGGGGGCAGGTGGCTTTGTGGTGGTTTTGGCGCCGTTGCCATTATGGCGGCGGCGCCTTTTTTGTCCGTGCGGCGCGGTAGAGTGTAGTCGGTTGAAATTTGCGTCCATCGAGGAGCTGCTATGAACGAGATTAAGTGCCCGCATTGCGGCGAAGTTTTTAAGGTCGATGCGTCCGGCTATGCGGATATCGTCAAACAAGTGCGCGATGCTGAGTTTTCGCGCGACCTGGATGAGCGTGTGAAGGCAGTCCAGCGCGAGGGCGAGCAGGCACTGGAGCTTGAGCGCTCGCGCTCGACGGCTGCTCTGCAGGAGGCGGAGTCTCAGCGCAACGCTCAGCTCGTTGAGCAGAAAAACGCCGCGGCTCAGGAACTGGCGCAGGAGGTTGCCAGGCGCGATGCCGAGCTTGCCGAGCTGCGCGCCAAGCTCGAGGGTGCTGCCGCGGAGCGTGAGAGCGCAAGCCAGCGAGCGGCGGTTGAGGCTCGCGCCGATGCTCAGAAGGAGAACGCCGAGCTCCAGCGTGAGATTGACAGCCTGCGTGCACAGCTTGGACGCAAGGACGACGAAGCAAAGCTTGCCGAGTCGGCGGCGCGCAACGCTGCTCAAAACGATTTAGCTGCACGCGACGCTCAGATTGCCGAGCTGCAGGCCAGGCTTGCCGCGGCGGACAAGGCCCAGGAGATGGCGCTTGCCGCTGCCGCGGCAGAGTCGCAGCGTGAGCTCGATGCCGCTCGCAGCGAGGCCGAGCGCGCGCTTGCTGACTATCGCGCGAAGGTGCAAGAGAAGTTTTCCGCCGCAAAGGCTCAGTCCGAGCAAGAGGCCGAGGGCCTGCGTGCCCAGCTGCGCGAGCAGGAACTGATGGCAAAAATGAACCTGTCAGAGGCGGTCGCCGCGGCGGAACGAGAGCGCGATGAGGCACGTGCCAAGCTGACGAGCGAGCTGGCGGTGCGCGATTCTCGCGAGGAGCAAGCCAAGGCAGCACACGAGCTCGAGCTTGCGCAGGCCAAGCGCGCGAGCGATGACCTGATTCGCTACAAGGATGAAGAGATTGAGCGTCTTAAGGACATGAAGGTCCGCCTGTCTACCAAGATGGTGGGCGAGTCGCTCGAGCAGCACTGCGAGACCGAGTTTAACCGTCTGCGCATGACGGCGTTTCCCAACGCGTACTTCGAGAAAGATAACGATGCGTCCGAGGGTACCAAGGGCGACTTTATCTTCCGCGAGTGCGACGCAAGCGGTAACGAGGTCATTTCGATTATGTTCGAGATGAAAAACGAGAACGACGAGACCGCGACCAAGCACAAAAACGAGGACTTCTTTAAGAAACTCGATCACGATCGTCGCCAGAAAGGCTGTGAGTACGCGGTGCTCTGCACACTGCTCGAGCCCGAAAGCGAGCTCTATAACGCAGGGATAGTCGACGTGAGTTACCGCTATGAGAAGATGTACGTGATCCGCCCGCAGTTCTTCATTCCCATGATCACGCTGCTGCGCAACGCCGCCATGGGTTCGCTGCGCTATAAGCAGGAGCTGGCGGAGTACAAGCAGCAGAACATCGACGTCACGAACTTCGAGGCCAAGATGGAGAAGTTCAAGAACGACTTCGGCCGCAACTATGAGCTTGCGAGCCGTAAGTTCCAGACGGCGATCGAGGAGATTGACAAGACGATTAGCCATCTGCAGAAAACCAAGGAGGCATTGCTGTCCTCCGAGAACAATTTACGTCTAGCCAACAAGAAGGCCGACGATCTTACCATTCGCAAGCTCACCTGGGGCAACAAGACCATGAAGGCGGCGTTTGACGAGGCGCGCGGGGCTGCGACAGGGGCAAACGATGAGCCCGCCGAGGCGGATTCGTATGAGGTCGAGGATGCCGAGTAGGGGATAGCGTATAGTGCAAAAGCGGGGCCGCTGGCGATACTGCCAACGGCCCCGCTTCGTTCCAGTATGTACGGCTAGTCCTCGAGCAGGTCCTCGATAAAGCCGACGCGGTAGTTTTTGAAGATGACCTCGCCGCCGTCTTGCGTGGCATCCAGGTCGACATCGCCCATGATGCCAAAGTCGTGGTCGCCATCCTCGTCGGCAAAAATCTGGTGCACGTGCCACACGTGATCGGTCTTCTCGTCGCTCCCGTCGATGGTAAACATCGCGGCGCTGCGGGCATCTCCGTCGGTGAGGATTTCCTCGTGCTGCTCATGGTAGGCATCGAGCGCCTTTTGCCAGCGGACCTCGCTCATGCCCCAGTCCTCGTCGAGTTCGCCCAGGTCGCGAACGTGCTCGCGGGCGGCAAGGGTCACGCGGCGGAAGAGTGCGTTGCGCACCAGCAGCGTGCAGCCGCGACGGTCCGCAACGACCTCGTCGATGCCCTGCGGCGGCGCGGCGTCGAGGGCCGCCGGGTTGCCGGCGTTCTCCCACTCGTCCACCAGGCTCGAGTCGACCGAGCGTACCACAAAGCCGAGCCACGAAATGATGTCGCGCAAGCGCTCATCGCGCTTCTCAATGGGCACGGTGCGATCGAGGGAGCGGTAGGCCTCGGCTAGGTAGCGCAGCAGAATGCCCTCGGAGCGGGCGATGCCGAGCTTTTGGATATAGCCCTTAAAGTCGCTCGCGCTCTCCAACATGTCGCGCAGGACGCTCTTGGGCGAGAGCTGGTAGTCGTTGGCCCAAGGTACTTCCTGGCAGTACTTGTCGAAGGCGGCATCGAGCAAATCCTCGAGTGGCTTTTCGTAGGTGACATCCTGGATGCGCTCCAAGCGTTCCTCATATTCGACGCCGTCGGCTTTCATCTCGGCCATAGCGCGGTCGCGCGCGGCGCGCTCCTGCGCGCGCAGCACCTGCTTGGGATCCTCGAGCGTAGCCTCGACCATTGAGATCAGATCCATGGTATAGGTCTCACTCTCGGGGTCGAGCAGCTCCAGCGCGGCAAGCAAAAACGGCGAGAGCGGCTGGTCGAGCGCAAAATCCTCGGGCAGGTCGACCGTTAGCGCATAGTCGATGTCCGGCGCGGCGTCAGCTGGAGCGTCGTGTGCGGGCGGCACCTCGGTGCGCACGACGACGCCGGAGTCGATGAGCGTGGCGAAGATCTCGTCGGCACGAACCTCGAGCTTTGCCTTTTCCTCAGGGGTCTGCAGGCTTGTTTCGATGAGGTCGTGCACGCGGGCGCGGGCGTCGCCGCCCTGCTCGACCACGCTAATCACCATGGAGTGTGTGATGCGCAGGCGCGGCTTGAGCGTTTCGGGCTGCGTCTCGATCAGGCGCTCAAAGGTCTGCTTGTTCCAGGTGACAAAGCCCTCGGGGGCCTTCTTCTTTTTAATCTTGCGGAGCTTCTTGGGGTCGTCGCCCGCCTTGGCCATGAGCTTGGCGTTCTCGATCTCGTGCTCGGGTGCCTCGGCAATCACCATGCCCTCGGTATCAAAGCCCGAGCGGCCGGCGCGACCGGCAATCTGGTGGAACTCGCGGGCGCGCAGACGACGCATCTTGTAGCCATCGAACTTGGTGAGCGCGGTGAGCACCACGGTGTGGATGGGTACGTTGATGCCGACGCCGAGCGTATCGGTGCCGCAGATGACGGGCAGCAGGCCCTGCTGCGCCAAACGCTCGACCAGCAGACGATAACGCGGCAGCATACCGGCGTGGTGCACGCCGACGCCGCAGCCAAGCAAACGCTTGAGGATCTTGCCGAAGGCCGTCGAGAAGCTCGTGCCCTTGGCCGCCTCCTTGATGGCCTCGCGCTGCTCCTTGCTGGCAATGCCAAAGTTGGCGAGCGACTGTGCCGTCGCAAGGGCGGCATCCTGGCTAAAGTGCACGATATAGAGCGGGGCCTCTCCGCCGCGCATCGCGAGCTCGACGGTGCCCTCGAGGGAGGTCGTCACGTAGTCGTAGCTCAGCGGCACGGGGCGTGGGGCATCGACGACCAAGTCGCAGGTAGCGCCGGTGTGTTCCTCGAGTGAGGCGGCGATGGCAGTGACATCGCCGAGCGTGGCGCTCATGAGCATGAATTGCGTGTGAGGCAGGGTGAGCAGCGGCACCTGCCAGGCCCAGCCGCGGTCGGGGTCGGCAAAATAGTGGAACTCGTCCATGGCGACGCAGCCCACGTCGGCGCCCTCGCCCTCGCGCAGTGCATCGTTGGCAAGGATTTCTGCCGTGCAGCAGATGACGGGCGCCTTGGTGTTGATATGCGTGTCGCCGGTGATCATGCCGACGTTATCGCGGCCGAGCACCTGCACAAGGTCGAAAAACTTTTCGCTGACCAGAGCCTTGATGGGGGCCGTGTAATAACAGCGCTTGCCCTGTGCCATGCCCATAAAGAGCATGCCTAGCGCGACAAGCGACTTGCCCGATCCGGTCGGTGTTCCCAAAATGACATGGTCACCGGCGGCTAGATCCATGAGGGCCTCTTCCTGGTGGTCCCACAGCTCAATACCGCGGTCGCTTGTCCATTCAAAGAAGCGTTCGAAGGCCTGATCGGGCGTGAGCCATGGTTCGGGCTCGCTACCATCCTCGGGCTCCCACCAGGTGGGGGAGAGCGCGCCGAGCGAGCCAAACTCGGCTTCGGTTCCCGTGCCGCCCGAGAATGAGCTGGCGGCGCCGGCGCCGGAGACGGTGCTGGCGGCGGTATCTGTCGTGGTCTGTGCCATGTGGTTGCTTTCTCTCGCGATTGTCCGCCAACTATTATGGCGTAGCGGCGGCGCGGGGTGCCAGCGCGCGAGAAAATGCAGGAAATGGGCGTTCTGTCCGGCCGTTTGGTGCGGTTGCCAACTAAGTGAGTAGACTTTTTGCGATGTCGCGAGCACATGGCTTTTGCGCAAGGGCTCTACCTGCGGTTTAGTTTTCGTTATTCGGGCTGTGCTTGGCTATTGCAAAAAAGTCTACTCACTTAGGTTTTGAGGGTTGCTTGCTGACGCCTATTTGCGCTTGTTTGCCGACACCGCGACCATCAGAGGTCCCTAGGACTCTTGCGGCAGGCGCTTCTTGCCTTTGCGGGCGCGGTTTCTAAAGTTCTCGACGGCCTCTTCCATGCCCAGAGGTACATAGGTGAGCTCATCGAGGTTGTCGGGCAGGTAACAGGCAAGGCTTTGCTCCTGCGCGCGGCCTGCTGCGAGCTGTTCATCGCTGGGCTGCGCACCGGGCGTGGCACAAATGCCATAGACGGCGGCACCCATCTCGCGCGTGCGGCATTCATATTCGGTCTCGGGATGCTCGGGATGGTCGCGACGAACGTCGTCGCTTACCCAAAGCGTGTCGTAGCCTGCCGCGGCAAACTGCCCCAGGGCGTAGTCGCGCAATGGCTTGCTGTCGGTTCGCAGTGTGACGGTGGCGCCGACTGCAAAGAGCGGGCGGTAGAGCATCAGATGGTCGACATGGACGAGTCGTTTTTTAGCGTACTTGGCCTTGGGCTGCGGCGTGGGAAAGTTGATGGTGATGGCATCGAGCTCGCCTGCGGCAAACAGCTGCGACAGCGATGCGGCGCCTCGGGGCAGGACGAGTGCGTTGGTCAGTTCCTGCTCGCAGATTTTCTGTGCGGCATAGGCGATGCAGATGGGCTCCTGGTCCATACCGATAAAGAGGGTGTCGGGCTCGCGGTGGGCGCGCTCGACCAGATAGGTTCCCTTGCCACAGCCAAGATCCAGGTGAAGTTGTTCGAAGGGCTTGCTGCCAGCTGGCGCGCAAGCCTCGCGCCAATCTCCGGCATAAGCCTCGGGGTTCGTCTCAATCGCATCGGCGTAGCGCTCCAGGCGCTCCTCGAGCACAAAGTTCTTAGGCGTGCGAACGTGGACGGCTCCCATGAGGCTCCTTGGTCATAAGTATGGAACGCATAGCTGCGCGTTCCGTCAATGGGTTGAAAAAGGGTGGGCATAGTTTGCCCGAAAGATGCGGTGCGGCTCGGCGGCGAATCGTCGGTGCCTACAGACGTTTGAGAATCACATAGCGGTTGAGCTCGCCGCTGCGACCGTCGGCATGGAAGCGCTCAAGCTCGCGCACGGGGACCTCGCCGCTCTTGTAGAACGTACGGACGCCGCGCACCAGGTCGGTGATCTGCTGATCGTCAAAGTGATGGCAATAGCGGTAGGCGTGGCGGTCGTTTTGCCAGCCGATGAGGTGGTCGCCGGCTTCAAACTGCGCTGAATCGTAACCCTCAAACGGCGGGGTGAGCTCGGCGCGGGCTTCGGCTCGAACGGCCTTGCGCGCCATGCGCTCATCGTTCATGAACTCCCAAAAGCTGATGGCGATGATGCCGCCTGGGCGCGTCTGCCGCACCAGGGCGTCGAGCACGCGTACGCGGTACTCGCACGACGGCACGTGGTGCATAAAGCCAAAGCAGACCGAGATGTCGGCGAGCGGTGCGTCGAAAAGCGCATCGGGCGTCTCGGCAGGGTTGAGCTTCATGAGGGCGTCGAGCACGTCGAGCTCCTGGAAGTGCAGGTTGGGAATGCGCAGGGCGTGGCCATGTGCATCGATAGCCAAATCTTGACACGAGTCGACACCATAGAACTCGAACGGGCAGCTGGCATCTGCCGAGGGGTTTGCGCCGTCGACGCCCTTGGCGGCAAGTGCGCCGCCGGCGGCA
>UQUX01000036.1 GCA_900544425.1 uncultured Collinsella sp. | reverse complement strand
GAGCCATCTCCTGGAAGATGTTTACGCCTACAACGATTTCTCCCACAACGGCTCAAACGCCGGGGCCAAGCGGAAAAAGGATGTAACGCCTGATTTGAGCAAGGCTCTGCTGATCTCAGAATGCAACGGCCACATGTACCCCACCAAGTCCTGTGACGATGCCCCGCACCGGCAGGAGCATGCCCTGCGCCATGCGCGGGTGTTGGACGCCGCCTACGCAGATGGAGAGCATGCGGGCTGCTTTGGCTGGTGTATGTTTGATTATGCCACCCACAAGGATTTCGGCTCCGGGGACCGCATCTGCTATCACGGCATGCTGGACAGCTTCCGCAATCCCAAGCTGGCGGCGTCCGTCTACGCATCGCAGGGCGGGGAGGAGCCGGTGCTGACGGTCAGCTCCGCGATGGACATCGGTGACTATCCTGCCGGGCAAATCGGCACGGTCTATGTGTTTACCAACGCCGAGCGGGTGGATCTTTACAAAAACGATGTGTTTGTGACGACCCTGCACAAAAGCGGCTGGACGGCGCTGCCGCACCCGCCGCTGGCCGTGGATGACACAATCGGTGTCCTGCTTGAAACGCAGGAGCATTTTGACAAGGCCAAGGCCGATACGCTGCGCGACTGTCTGCTTGCAGCCGGGCGCTACGGCTTGGCCGGGCTGCCGCTGCGCTACAAGCTGAAGCTGGCGTGGTGCATGGTGCGCTATAAGATGAGCTTTGCGGACGGTGTGGCGCTGTACGGCAAGTATGTCGGCAACTGGGGCGGTGCGGCTACGCGTTGGCGGTTCGATGCCAAAAACGGGGATACCGTAGTAAAGAGCGTCACGCTCTGCCCCAGCCACCGGCTGCATCTTGAGGTAACGCCCTCCGCCACCGTCCTGCAGGAGGGTGACACCTACGATATGGCCGGAGTTCGGGTGCGGATCCTTGATGAAAACGGCAGCCCCGCCGTCTATGCACAGCTGCCGCTGACCTTTGCCGCGACCGGTGCCGCCGTGGGCCTAGGCGCCGCAGCCGGCATCGCCTCCAACATGGCGAGCGCTCGCGCCCCGCAGCGCCCGCTCGCCCAGCTCGTCGACGTCGTGAGCGGCGAGAGCCATAGCGTCACCTCCGCACAGGTGACCATCGGTCGCGAGCGCTCAGTTTCCGACATTGCCCTGCGCGACCCCAACGTGTCGCGCCGCCACGCCCAGCTCACCTTTACGGGCTCGGATTGGTCGATCGAGGACCTCAATTCCACCAACGGCACGCTCGTCAACAACCGCCGCATTACGCGCTGCCCGCTGCGCAACGGCGATCTGCTGACGTTTGGCCTGAGTACCTTTGAATTTAGGGGATAGTCGCTTATGAACATCGATATCGTCCTTTTTGCAGGCCGCATCGTCCTGGTCGCCCTGCTCTATATCTTTCTGTTCGCCGTCATGAAGACCGGCGTGGGACTTGTGCGTGGACAGCGCCGCGACTCGGCTATCTGGACGATTGATGTGGACAAGGGTCCGCGCGGTATCCGCGGCATCCACGTAGACATGCTCGGCCCCGTCATCGTCGGTCGCTCGCCATCTTCGGACATCTGCATCAACGAACCGTTCGTCTCGGCCTCGCATGCGCGCTTTTCGCTGCAGGGCCCGGCGCTCATCATCGAGGACCTCAACTCGCTTAACGGCACGCTCGTCAACGGCCGCCAGCTCGTGGAGCCCGCGACGCTGCGTGAGGGCGACGAAGTCCAGATTGGCGACGTGGTCATGAAGGTGAACCGTCGATGATCGACGAGGAGAACAAGTCCGCAACTATGACCGAGGCACCGGCTGTCGCCGCAGCTGCGCCGGCCCACGCCGCTCCGGCGGGCTCCGCACCCGTGGAACCCGAGGACACCGTGTTCTCCCTGCCTCTTTCGCATGTAACGCATGATATTTCGGATCTCGCCGATAACGAGGACGAAGAGGATGCCGTAGCGGCGCCCATCGGCGCACATGCTGCGGAACAGCCCACAGCGCCCGAAGCAACCCCGGCGCCGGCTCACTTTGCAGAGCCCGTCGCCGCGGCAATCAACGAGAGCGCTGCGGTGTTTGCGGCACCCGAGCCCGCCGCGCCGGCGTTTCCCATAGCCCCGGCATCCGAGGTTGCGCCCGCGTCTACGCCGGCGCCCGAGCCTATAGACGTCAGCCCGCAAGACGACGAGTCGACCGCCCGCGTGTCCGAGGAGCCCGACTCCCCGGACACCGGTGATTCCGAATCAAACGCCGTGACCGACACCGTCTCTCCCGGTGACACCGCCGAAATCGACGTTGCCGCCGTTGAGGCCAAGCTCAAAGACCCCGGCTCGACCATGAGCTTTGAGCCCCTGACCGAGGAGCGCATCGAGACCGACTCGACCTATGATGCCGGCACCACCACGCAACTTATGTGGGGCGCCCGCTCCGACGTTGGCTGCGTGCGCCCGCACAATGAGGATTCCTACCTGGTGCAGTCGCCGCTCTTTTGCGTATGCGACGGCATGGGTGGTCACGCTGCCGGCGAGGTAGCCTCTTCCATCGCCGTCGAGACTATTGCCAAGACGGCCCCACAGTCCGCCGACGCAGCACGCCTGGCCGCAGCCGTCGAGGCAGCCAACGCCGCCGTAATCGAGGCGGCCCTGAACGGCCTGGGCAAGCCCGGCATGGGCTGCACAGCCACCTGCGCCTACATCGAAAACGACACGCTCGCCATCGCCCACGTGGGCGACTCTCGCGCCTATCTGCTCCACGAGGGCACGCTCATCCGCGTGACCCGCGACCACTCCTACGTGGAGGAGCTCGTGGACGCCGGCGAGATCACGGCAGACGAGGCTCGCGTCCACCCCAACCGTTCGGTCATCACCCGCGCACTGGGCTCGGACCCCGCCATGTATGCCGACCACTTCACTCTGCATATCGAGGAAGGCGACCGTCTGATCCTGTGCTCCGACGGCCTCTCGAGCATGATTCCCGATAGCGATATCGAGAACATCGCCACGCAGTCCTCAACCGCGCAAATCTGCGTCGACAACCTAGTGGACGCGGCGCTTGCCGCCGGCGGCCACGACAACGTGACCGTAGTAGTCGTTGACCTGGTTGACGATGGCGTCATGCGCGAGGCGCAACGCGTGCGTCGCCGCAACGTTACTATCGCCGCCATCCTGGCCCTCGTCTTTGTGCTGGCAGCTGGCATCTGGGCCTACACGGGTGTCACCGGCTCGTACTACCTGGGTACCTACCAGGGCAATGTCGCCGTCTGGCGCGGCCTGCCCGGCAAGCCACTCGGACTCAAGCTCCACTGGCTCGAAAGCGAAACCAGCATCAAGCTATCCGACCTGCCCGAAGACACGCAAAACCGCCTCAAGGCGGGTATTCCGCAAACAAGTGTCGACGATGCGCAGGACACGATATCCAAGTACCGCCACCAGATCGACGAGGAGCAGACCCGCCAGGTGATCGACGCGCAAACGATTCGCGACAACACCAATCAGGGATCGACCTCCGAATCAGATTCCGAGAAAACCGCCGAACAGTCCGCCGAGGCCGAAGCCTCCGATAAGAATTAGAAAGGGAGTGCCGCTTATGAGTCGCCGCAACACCGAGCTGCTCTTGCTCATCGCCTCGGCGTTCCCCGTCATCCTGCTGTATGCGATGTACGTCCTCACCGCGGGCGCTGCCATCTCCTTTGAGACGCTCGCCGTACCGATCGGCCTCTTTGCCGCCTTTGCCGCGGCCCACATTGCCGTGCGCATCTTGGCGCCCGGTGCCGACCCCGCCATCCTGCCCATCGTATTTATACTTTCGGGCATCGGCATCACGTTCGTGACGCGTCTCGCCCCCGCTCTCGCCATCTCACAGCTCATCATCCTGTTTGTCTCGGTGGCGCTCATGGTGGGAACGCTTGCACTAGTCAAAAACCTCGACGTGGTCATGCGCTACAAGTACACCTTTGGCATCATCGGCATCATTCTGCTGATGCTGCCTATCTTTATCGGCACCACGATCTCGGGCTCCAAGCTGTGGATTCGCATCGCGGGCTTTACCATCCAGCCCGGCGAGTTCGCCAAGGTCTTTATCGTCCTGTTCCTGGCCGGCTACCTGGCCGAGAACCGCGAGCTGCTCTCCATCTCCAACCGCAAGATTCTGGGCTTTAAGATCCCTCGCCTGCGACTGCTGCTGCCGCTGTTTGCCGTGTGGGGTGTGTGCCTGCTCGTCGTCGTCTTCGAACGCGACCTGGGTTCGGCCGTGCTGTTCTACACCATCTTCTTGCTGATGCTCTACGTTGCCACGGGGCGCTTTTCGTATGTCGTTATCGGCCTTGCGCTCTTAGCCGTTGGAGCCGTGGGCGCCTACAAGTTCCTGTCTCACGTTCAGGTGCGTTTCCAGGTTTGGCTCGATCCGTTTAAGGACGCCCAGGGCCAGGGCTACCAGATCGTCCAGTCGCTCTTCTCGCTTGCCGATGGCGGTCTGGTCGGTGTTGGCATCGGCAACGGCATGGCCAACAACATCCCTGTCGTCGAGTCCGACTTTATCTTCTCGGCTATCGGCGAGGAGATGGGCCTTTTGGGCGGCGGCGCCGTGCTCATCCTGTTTATGCTCTTTGCCGTGCGTGGCCTCACCACGGCTGCCCGCGCTAAATCCGACCTCGCCGCCTTTAGTGCCACAGGCCTTACGGCCGCCATCAGCTTCCAGGCCTTCTTGATCGTTGGCGGCGTAACCCGCCTGATCCCGCTGACCGGCGTCACCCTGCCCTTTATGAGCCAGGGCGGCTCCTCTCTGCTGGCGAGCTTTATCATCGTCGCGCTCCTGCTGCGCGCCGGTGACGAGGCGACCGGACGCGAGGCCGAGCTTACCGGCACCGGCACCATGGCCGCCATCACCGATGATCAGGTCGCATCTGCCGCCGCCCCGACGGGCACGCGCTTTGCCACCTCGTCTTCCTACGGCAGCGGCAGCCATTCCGTCGGCTCGCGCATGCGCCGTCGCCTGCTCGACACGCCTGAATCCGGTGTGCTCGGCCGCGTTGCTCTTGCCAACCGTCTAACCCGCGCGGTGCTCGCCTTTACGGCGCTGTTCGCCATCCTTATCGGCAACCTCACCTATGTCCAGGTCATTAAGGCCAAGGACTATCAGGACATGCCGACCAACAACCACACCATCGCCCGCTCCAAGTACATCCAGCGCGGCTCCATCATCACGTCCGACGGCGTGACGCTGGCCGAGTCGCTGCAGCAGGAGGACGGCACCTACGTACGCTCCTACCCCAACGGTAACCTGGCAGCTCACGTGGTTGGCTACGTGAGCCAGCAGTATGGCACCACCGCCATCGAGAGCGTCATGAACGACACGCTCACCGGTTCTAAGGACTACTCCAGCTGGAACAATGCCATCGCGTCGCTCGCGGGCCAGACCCAGCCGGGCAACACCGCCAAGCTCACCATCGACTCGCGTATCCAGACGGCGGCCGAGCAGGCACTCAAGGGCTTTAAGGGCGCTGTAGTGGTCATCGACCCGCGTACCGGCGCGGTGCTCGCATGTGCCAGCTCGCCCACCTACGACAACACCAACATCGATGCCCTGATGCAGTCGGGCGGTGGCGAGGACGGCTCCATGTACGACCGCGCCATGGACGCTCTCTATACCCCGGGCTCGACCTTTAAGGTCGTCACACTCTCCGCGGCACTCGAAACCGGCACCGCCAGCCTTACCAGCACGTACCAGGCGCCCGGCTCCATGGATATCGGCAACGCGCCGGTCACCAATGACGCCAACGAGAGCTACGGTACCATCAGCCTGCAACAGGCCTTTGCCGTGTCGTCCAACGTCGTCTTTGGCCAGGTGGCCAACGAGATCGGCGCCAGCTCGCTCGTCCAGTTTGCCAACGCCTTTGGTTACGGCCAAAAGCTCGGTCAGGACCTGACCACCGCGGCCTCCATCATGGCCGACCCCTCGCTCATGACCGAGTGGGAGACCGCCTGGGCAGGCGCCGGCCAGCCTGTCGGCATGGACCACACGCCAGGTCCGCAGACCACCGTCATGCAAAACTGCGTGATAGCGGCGGCCATCGCCAACAGCGGCGTGGTCATGGACCCGTTCTTCGTGGCCCAGGTGCTCGCCCCCGACGGAACCGTGGTCAAGACCACGCAATCCCGCTCGCTCGGCCAGGCCGTCAGCGCCACCACGGCCGATCAGGTCAAGCAGGCCATGCTCGCGGTTGTCCAGAACGGCACCGGCACCGATGCCCAGATTCCGGGCGTCAAGGTCGCCGGCAAGACCGGATCGGCCGAGACCGGCGGTACCAACGTCAACTCGATGTTCGTCGGCTTCGCACCTTACGATTCACCCACGGTCGCCATCTCGGTGGCCTTGGAGGATTACGACAAACACGACGTCAAGGCAGCCAAGATCGCCGGCATCGTCCTGACCGCGGCACTTGCCGCCCAAGGAGCGTGATGCCTGTGATCGAAGCGGATACTTGGGGCGCGCCGCGGCCGATGAGCTAGCGGCAAGGCGCCACGCGGTCCCAACGGCCATAGATTTGGTACTACACACATCGTTGAGCGAATAAGTTAGTTAGGAGCAGGAATGGAACAGAGGGTCCTCGGGGGAAGATACCTCCTCAAGGATAAGGTGGGAACGGGCGGCATGGCGACCGTCTTCCGTGCGCAAGATCAGGTCCTCGACCGCACGGTTGCCGTCAAGATCATGCTGCCGCAGTATGCCGGCGACGCCACCTTCGCCGCCCGCTTTAAGCAGGAGGCCCAGGCAGCAGCAGGTCTCTCCTCCCCCTATATCGTGGGCGTCTACGATTGGGGCAAGGATGGCGATACCTACTACATCGTCATGGAGTACCTGCGCGGTACCGACCTTAAGAGTGGCATCAAGAGCCACGGCGCCCTCGATCCAAAGAAGGTCGCACAGATCGGCTCGCAGATCAGCTCCGCGCTTTCGGTCGCCCACAAGCACGAGATCATCCACCGCGACATTAAGCCGCAAAACATCATGGTGCTGCCCGACGGCAACATCAAGGTCATGGACTTTGGCATCGCGCGCGCAAAGAACAGCCACCTCACGCAGGACAACAATGTACTGGGCACCGCCCACTACGTAAGCCCCGAGCAAACGCGCGGCCAGGACCTCGGTCCCACTTCGGATATCTACTCCCTGGGCGTCGTGATGTACGAGTGCGCCACCGGTCGCGTCCCCTTTGACGGTGACGACGCCATCTCGGTTGCGCTCAAGCAGGTAAACGAACTGCCGGTTCCGCCGAGCCAGATCAACTCCGGCGTCGACGCCGATCTGGAGCGCATCATCCTCAAGTGCATGGAAAAGGACCCGTCGAACCGCTTCCAGACGGCAGACGAGCTGCGCCAGGTGCTCAACAACTACCTGTCCGGCCGCGCCGTCAACGTCTCCGAGCCCACGCGCATCATCGGTGCCGCGGGCGACCTGGGCGCCACCAAGACCCGTGAGCTGTCTGACTCCACACGCGCTATGGTTCGCCCCGTATCGGGCGTAAGTGGACAGACCAACCCCCGCAGCGCCGTCTCGGGTTCCACCGGTTCCTACGAGGTCGATCAGCCCAAGTCCAACAAGAACAAGATTATCGCCGCCGTAGTCGCCGCAATCGCCGTGGTTGGCGTTGTGGTGGCCTTCGCCACCGGGCTCTTTGGGGGCGAGCAGGTTACGGTGCCCGATGTGCTTAACAAGGACCAGCAGACCGCTATCGAGCTGATCAAGGAGGCCGGCCTTGAGGTCGGAACTGTCGACCAGAGCTATAACGACGATGTCGACGAGGGCAAGGTTGCCGAGCAGACCCCCAACGGCAACACTAAGAAGCCCAAGGGCACCAAGGTGAACCTGGTGATCTCCAAGGGCCCCAAGCCCTCCGAGAAAGTTGAGGTTCCGCTGCTCGTCGGCCTAACCAAGGACCAGGCCGAGGCCGCGCTGGCAAGCGTGGGCCTGAAGGGCAACGCAACCGAGGAGGCCAACGAGGCCGACGAAGGCCAGGTCTTTGAGCAGGGCACTGAAGCCGGCAAGGAAGTCGAGAAGGGCACGACCATCTCGTATAAGGTCTCCAGCGGTCCTGACACCACCTCCGTCCCCGATCTGACCGACATGACCGAGGCCCAGGCACGCAACGCTCTCGACATGGCCGGTTTTGGCGTCAACGTGAGCTACCAGGAAAACGATTCCGTCACCGAGGGCACCGTCATTAGCTGGAACCCCAGCGGTAAGCAGAAGCCCGGCGCCACGATTACCGTCGTCATCGCCAAGAAGTCCGGCAAGGCCAGCGTTCCGGGCAACCTGTACGGCAAGAGCATCTCCGCCGCCGTCACCGCGCTCAACAACGCCGGATTCTACAACATCGCATTCTGCGATCAGAACGGCAACCCCGTGAGTGGCAACGAAAACGCCACCGTGACGGGCGTCTCCCCCACTGGCAAGCAGTCCACCGACAGCACGATTACGCTGACGGTTTCGGTTTCTGGCTCTGGTACTGATTCAGGCGACGATTCCGGTACAAGCAACTAGCCGGCTGCTTATTATCTGCGCAGCGAACGCCGCAAACATATTCGCTCAGAAGCGCCCGCTTGCTCCCCCGGCAAGCGGGCGCTTTGCTTTTGATGCGACCCGCTAGCATGGAACGGCGCAGCTCTAACACCAAAAGAGCCTGGCACCGTAGCGGTACCGGGCTCGGCAAATCTCTGGTGCCCCCGGGCGGATTCGAAAACTCCCCCCGCGGGGAAATTGGTGACGCGGGTGTCGACGGCTCGAATCCTGCCCTTAGACCAGAAGAGCCCGGCACCGTAGCGGTACCGGGCTCGATATTCCTCTGGTGCCCCCGGGCGGATTCGAACCGTCGACACCCGCTTTAGGAGGTCATGAGCTATTACCCTACCTGCGGTTTTTCATTTTCATCAATATCTCTATTTCCGCAGGTAATTTAGCTATTCTGCCGTTTTTGCTCTTCTTGATTAGTTTTCTATTTCACCCTTTTTACACCCCTTCACCCCTTCATTTTGACTTGCAGGGGTGAAATTTTTGGGTTAGCCTCGGGGGCGAGGCCCTCAAAGCCCCGCCCCCGAGGCTAACCCAACGCACCACCCCTGGAGACCCATGGAAACCAGAATCAAACCCACAGCCAAAGGCACTTCCGAACCGATCAAGGGAAAACCCGGTTCCTTCCGCATCTACTTCTCTCTCGGTCGCGACCCCGAATCCGGCAAGAACGGGAAACGAGTCAGATACCTAAAGACACCCAAGAGAACCATCCATTGCAAGAGCAAAAACCCGAAGAACTGGCCCGGTGAGGTGGCGAATGCGCTCGATGCCTACCGGAAGGAGCTGGAGACCTATGAACCGGCTGGCGACATGCCGACCACTGTTTCCGGATACGCCGAGGATTTCCATCGGCTCCGAGAAAGCTCCTTCGGCTCCCCTCTTTCTTTCCAAAGAGAGGAATATGACGTGCGCCATATACGCGAGCTGTTCGGCGACATGCCCCTCGGTGCGCTGAGGCCCGACGAGATCAAACGGGCGTATGCCGAAGCAATCTCAACCGGAAGATTCACAGAGGCCGAGATTCGTCGTATCCACGTCAAGCTCAAACAGGTCATGCAGGACGCGCTGGAGAATGAGCTAATCGAGCGCAACCCATGCATCAGCGTCAAACTCCCAAAGCCAGACCTTAGAGTGCGCAACTTCCTCCCACCCGACGAACTGCCCCGATTCACCAACTGCCTGCTATCCGAACCCATGGGGCCGATGACCGTCTGCACCATGCTCATATTCCACCTAGGGCTCAGAAAAGGCGAGGCCCTGGGGCTCTGTTGGGAAGACTACGACCCCGAGGCGATGGAAATCAGAATCGTCCACCAGTACACCAATGACAAAACGCTCAGGGCACCCAAATCGGAAATGAGCAGGCGAATCCTGTCTATAGACTCTTCGCTAGCCGCGTATCTAAACGACTGGAAGATGCGGCAGCGCAACCTATTCGAGCAGCGCGGGCTAAGACAGAGAAACTCTGACCCCATCGTTCACGCCCTCAGCCCGCATAAGGACGAAAACGGCAACCTTCACGTCAGTATCACCCGACCCGATGGACACAACTATTCACGCTGGTTCAGGGACTTCTGCGTCGACAACGGCTATGGCGAGTACGCCAACGTGACAAGCCAGTTCGAGCGCAACGGCAAGCTGCATACACGCGGCACCGGATACTCGGGTCTCGTCCCCCACGGACTGAGACACACGGCAGCGACGGCGCTCGTCGCAAACAACGTCGATTTGAAGACCGTTCAGGCGCGGATGGGACACGCATCAGCGAGTACGACGGCCAATTTCTACACCCACGCAATCAGAGCCAACGACCGCAACGCTGCCGAAGTCTTCGAAAAATTATCTGAAGGTAATGAAAATTAATACTCTCATAATTGTGTCACCAGATGTATACTGCAGATAAGGCCAGACAGAGAGGAGGTTATCAATGGCACTTACCACTGCGAGCAGCAAGCTGCGTTCGACGATCCTATTCAACTCAAAGGATGAGCAGGTACTCTTCAAGCGCTCCAGCGCTGACCTCGCCGCGGCAAGGGGTCTCACCCCGTCTGCGCTCCTGGCGAGGCTTCCCATGGAGCAGCTGACGAGCTCGGATCTAGGCAGGTGGGCCGCGCAGCTCATCTATGCTGAGGATGGGAGCTGTCTCGACGCCTTCGAGGGCATGTTCGAGGACTGGAGCGCAATCCAGCCAGAAAATGATTGCCGCGACGTCATCAAAGGCTTTTTTGACTACTGTCATGAAGCAAGGATCTGCATCGACACCACGAGCGAGCGCGTTCATCATCTCCGCACTAACTGGGACAGCATTTGCCTCATTATGGAAGAGGCTGCAAAGATGCCCGAGTGCAACCTCGACGCACGTATCCAGGCTAAGACCGGCCGTGAACTCGAAACTACCCTGCAAGACCCTACAGCGTTGCTCGCCGTTACACCTTTGGTCTCATACATTCTCAACGCATGGGAGCACATCAAGGGCTATTCCTGCACTTACCGTGCTCTGCTCGATTTCGCCAACATCGGCAGATCATCCCGCAAGGGATACAGCGAGCCCGCAGAAGCTCGAATCAGCCTTCTGCACCTTATCGACGAATACGAGAAGAAAGGGGCTAATTAGTCGATAAGACCATTTTACAAACAAGCACCCGACTCCTCTCACTGTCGCCAAACATCGAAGAGGAGCCGAGCGCCCTACTAAAGGAGTTTATCATGCATCTTGCAGATGACCCCAAGACCGACGCCATCTCCGCAGGCATCAACCTGCGCCATGTCGGCACCAAGCGCATCATGAGCCGCCTGGACGTTCAGATCCTCACCGGCATCGGACAATCCAGCGCCATCAAGCTCATGAAGTCCACCCACCACTGCTTTAGCATCGCCAACCAGTACTTCGTCATGGAAGAGGACCTGTTCGACTACTTCCACAAGCTGGCAGAGGGGGCGAGCGAGTAATGCAGCGCCCGAACGTCAATCCCCTCGTCTTCGAGCTTGATGTGCTCGACGAGCACGTCCACGCCCTTCAGGAAGACAAGCCCATCGCCTCCTTCGGGCTCGACGCACTCAACAGCATCCTCGGCGGTGTCTACCCCGGGCTCAACTACGCAATCGGGACCGCCCCGGGCAAGGGCAAGACGACACTGGCACTCCAGGAGGCCGACAAGCTCGCGGCAGACGGGCACCCGGTAATCTACGTTTCCGCCGAGCTTCCCGCGCACAAGCTGATCGAGAAGAGTCTGGCGCGTCTCAGCGACGGCAAAGTCGCGTTGTCCGAGGTCTCCAGCTGCGCGACCCAGAATCACCCTAAGCACACGACTTTCGAGGCTGCACTCGACAAATATCGCACCCAGATCGCCCCCAATCTCTGCATCACCGGCCCGCTCAACACCGTGGAGCTCTCCAACCTCGTCGGGCTGGTAACACGCGAGCGCGGCGAGGTCCCCATCGTCTTCATTGACTACCTCCAGCTCCTCGCCTGCGGCGTCACGGCGGACCAGCAGTTCATCGACGAGCGATTGGCTATCACAGCATGCGTGAAGGGCCTCCGCGAAATCTCGAACCTCTATGGCTCTCCCGTCATCGCACTGAGCTCGACCACTCGCAAGTCCTACGATTCCGGGAAGTCGGTCAGGCCCAACCTCGCCATGTTCGGTGGTTCCTCCGCTGTCGAGTACGGCTTTGACTCGGTGCTCTACCTCGCCGATGACAATGACAAGCCCGAGTGGCCCTACGAGTCTCCCGCAACCGGCACGCCCCTCAAGCTCGTCACCCTCAAGAACCGCTACGGCACGCTGGGCGAGTCCCGACTCGACTTCGACGGTGCGCGCGCCACCTTCCACGACAGGGGCTAGCCCATGCGTGGCAAAGCCAAGACCGCGCATATAAACGTCCGCATGACCGAGGAGGAGCGTGCCGCCATCATGGCGCGCTCCTCCTCTTTTGGTATGGCCCCATCGACGTTCATGCGCGAAGCCGCCCTTAGTATCGGGGAGAAGCCCGCCAGGATCGCCGACGAGGCGACGCTGCGGCAGATCCTCCACCAGATGAAGAAGCAGGGCGGAAACCTCAACCAGGCCATTCGTGCCGCAAACGCCTATGGCGTGGATACGCAGACGGCCCAACAGCTCGCGGAGGCCGTCCGCCTGGTATCGAGCACGGCCTCGCAGCTATCGAACCTCATCTCCAAGAATCGAGAATGATCATGAAAACCAAGGTGCCCACAGCACTCATTTCATCCCTTCTCCTGGCGATCCTCGCATGCCCCGTCCTCGCCGTCCCCGTCGACGGCTTCATCGCCGGGACGCCGTTAGGCGCGGCTGCGATTCCGTCGTCGTTCGGCGTGGATACCGTCCTCGGCTGGTGGCTCACAGGTGCGTTCACCGCTTGCCCGCTCGGAACCCTGCTGACCTTCCTCCTCGCCTTTTGCATCTGCGCTCTCATCGCCTACTCGACCGCCCTCAACGCGAGGGCCGAGGACGGCGGCGTGCTCGGCGACGCCCACGTCAAGACGGGTCGCGAGGTCGTGAAGGGGTCCATGACCTGGGACGGCTCGACGATTCCATCGTCGCGCGGGTTCGTCTACGGTTTCACCAAATATCGCGGCAAACCCTGCTATCTCTACGAGCCGAAGAAGATGATTTTCGTATCAGGGGCCACTGGGTCAGGTAAGTCACGCTTCCTCTACCTCCCCTCAATCGACCTGCTCAGCTACGGCGACGCCTCCAACGGCTCCGAGCCCGCGACCCTCGTCGTCTCCGACGTGAAGAACGAACTCATAGAGCTCACGGGCGACGAGCTTGCCCGTCGCGGCTACCGCGTCCTCCTGCTCGATACGCAGCACCCCTATCGCGGCCAGAGGTTCAACCCGCTCAAGCAGGTTCTCGACCTCCATGCCGAGGGGCGCGACCAGGAGGCCGAGCAGGCGGCGGACGCCATCGCGGAGCTCATGGTGCAGGATGACGAGAGGGGCAAGGGTTCGCACTGGACGGCATCGGCCAGGGGCCTGCTCTCGGCCCTGGTCCTGCTGGTCTCCATGTCTGACGGGTGTCCCGAGGGATCGAGGCACCTCGCGACCGTCTGCGAGGTCTTGGACCGTGGCACCGAGGCCGAGGGCGACGACCCGGCCGAGCCTCTGAAGGCCGTCTTCCGCTCCCTGCCGAGCGGTCACCCCGCCAAGGGCAGGGCGTCGCAGTTCGTCTCCTCGGGCGGCAACGAGCTCAGGAGCATCCTCTCGACGCTCAAGGTGGCACTCCGCCCGTTCTCGTCCGCGCCGGTCGCATGGATGACCTCTGGCTCCGACATCGACCCGCGAACGGTGCTCACGGAGAAGAGTGCCGTCTTCCTCCACGTGCTCGACGAGGGCTCCCCCTACAACTGCATAGCGGCGATATTCCTCTCGCAGCTCTGGGCTTCGGTCCAGGCGGTCGCGGACGTGAACGGCGGAAAACTCCCCCGCCCCGTGCAGATACTCGGCGACGAGTGGGGCAACCTCCCCCGCGTCGAGTGCCTGCCCGCCCTCCTCAGTCTGGCGCGCGGCTACGGCATGTTCTGGGTCGGCGCGACACAAGACGTATCCCAACTCAATAAGTATGGCGAGAGAGACGGCCGCAGGAAGATCCTCGCGAACTGCGGTGTGAAGATCGCCATGAAGCTCGCAGAGGAGGAGGATCGCCGGTACTTCACCGAGCTCATCGGTAAGACCACGCGCCACACGCAGGGCACGAGCAACGGCAGGGCCGCGTCGGGCACGTCCTCCTCGACGTCCTACAGCGAGAGCGCCGACGACGTGATACACCCCTGGGAGTGGCGCGATATGGCCCCGGACCGGGACGGGATCATCGTCGTGAAGCACGCGGACAACGGTATGCCCGCATGTCGAGCCGGCGTCTTCCGCTCCCCCGTCACCGACTGCACCAACACGCCCACAAGGGAGCACTTCGACCTCGGGACCCCCGAGCACGAGGCGGAGAGGCGTCGCACGTACCAGCGGCGGCTCGATGCCTCCGCCACCGAGAAGATGCGCGAGGAGGCCCCCACCTGGTGCCCCGAATGGCCCTATCCCGAGAAGGGGACCGGGGACGCGGGCGACGGCAAGTTCAGTGGGCTCTCGCTCGATTAGGAGGCGACCATGACGGCGATAAAGCAGACGAGCGTCTGCAGCAAGAGGCACCTCGCGAGACTCAGGGATTACCTCTCCTGGGACCGCGACAAGGCGCTCGCCCACGGCACGCAGAACATCATCGACGATGACCGCTGGTTTCAGGAGATGGCAGACACGAGGGCGGCCATGGGTCACGACAGGCCCGGCAAGGCCGGTGCCAAGTGTACCTACATGCAGCACCAGATACTCGGGTTCCTCCCCGACGAGTGCGACCTCAACGGCGGGAAGATGACGCCGGAGCTGTGCATGCGCTATGCGAGGGAGTACGTGGCCGAGCGCTACCCCAACCAGGAAGTCGTGATGGTGCTGCACCGCGAGCGCTGCCGCGCGGACGCCACCGACCGCTACGCCGTGCACCTCGGCATCAACCGCAGCGATCTGGAGACTGGCCGAAGGCTCGACGAGGGCCCCGCCCGAAAGGCGGCGGCATCACGCGTGAAGACCGTCCGTACCCTGGACGAAAGGTACGGCCTCAGGCAGCTTGAGCGCGGCAAGGCCAACTCGCGCGTCCACGCGAGGCAACCCGGCAGGGCCGAGCGCGACATGGCCCGAAAGGGGCAGGCCGAGCGCTCGGAGAACGCCCGCGTCCGCGTCGCGGTCGCCCGCCGGATCGAGGAGGTCGGGCGCATGCGCGACTGCCCCGACCGGATGGGCGAGCTTGAGCGGCGGCTCAGGCGGGACGGCATCGAGCTCGCCAAGTCCAAGGGCGGGAGCCTCCAGTACCGCTTCCCCTCGAAGTCGCTCGGGGCCGTGAGGAAGGTCAACGGCGGAAGGCTCGGCTTTGCCGTCGACCGCTCGACAGGCATCGCCGTCCGCTTCACGCTGCGCGGGATAGCGACGGCGATGCGGGCGTTCTGGGAGCTTGAGCGAAAGGCGTTGGAGAACCAGAACGGGCGCGACGACTGAGCGCTTGGGGCCGGGACGCAACAGGCGTCCCGGC
>UQUX01000035.1 GCA_900544425.1 uncultured Collinsella sp. | reverse complement strand
GCATGGAGGAGGTCATTGTGGGCGTGGTGGGCACCCTGCAGTTTGACGTGCTGGAGTACCGCCTGCGCAGCGAGTACAACGTGGAGCTGTACAAGGAGGGCCTGCCCTACGAGTACCTGCGTTGGATCGTGAAGGAGGACGAGGACGCCCAGCCCCTCAAGGAGGAGGACCTGCTGCTGCCCAACGACGCCAAGCTGGTGGAGGACTACAAGGGCAACCAGCTGCTGCTGTTCGCCTCCCAGTGGTCCATCCAGTGGGTGCAGGACCGGAACAAGAACCTGAAGCTGGCCGAGTTCGGCGGGGCCGCCGGGTGCTCGGCCGCCGGCTGGCGCAGGTTCTCGAGCGCCGCCAGGCGCGCGGGCGCCCCCGCGGCGGGGGCCAGGAGGCTCTGGGAGGCGCTGCTGGCCTCGTCGCGCTCGGGAAGGCGGCTCCCGGCCGGCGAGGACGTCGCGGTCCGGATACTCGCCCGGGAGATAGCCTCCCTCGACGCCGACATCGAGGAACTCGACTCGCTCGTGGCCGACTCGCTGGCGGGAGACGAGGTCTACGAGTGCCTCCTCACGGTGCCCGGGATCGGCCCCAAGACCGCCGCGGCGCTGGTGACGTCGATCGACATATCCGCGTTCAGGGGGCACGACGAGCTCGCGAGCTATTGCGGCGTGGCGCCGTCAGACAGGCGCTCCGGGAGCAGCATCAGGTCGACGTCGCCGCAGCACGGCGGGAACAGGCAGCTCAAGAACCTGCTCATATTCAGCTGCAACTCCCTCATCGGCACGGACAACAGGTTCGGGAGGTACTACGGGGAGTGCAGGGCGAGGGGGATGAGGCACAGCAAGGCGCTGAAGGCGGTCGCGAGGAAGAGGCTCAAGGTCATCTACGCGATCATGCGCGACGCCGTCCCGTACGCGGCCTAGCGGGCGGCGGGATCAACCGAAGGGGAAGCGGGGGCGCCGGGCGCCCGGATGCGTCATGCCGAAATGGCGCGAAGCACGCGGTTGACAAAACTATAGAGACACGTCCCGGCGAGCGCTTGGGGACCGGTGGCCTACAGGTGGCTGATGATCAGTTCCATCTTGCCTTCGAGGTCGATGGAGCTGACGGTGCTCGGGGCCAGCAGGTGGCTTCCCTTGTGGACGGGGTCGCCGCAGACGGTGCCTTCGCCGTCGATGACCGACAGACACATGAAGGGCCAGCGCTGGTCGAGGGTTTTGCTGCCGTCGACGCGCACACGATCGACGGTGTAGCAGGAGTTAGACTCGAGCTCGGTCACGCCGTTCACCTCGGGCGCGGTCACCGTGCCGTCGGTCGGAGCCTGGGCATCAAAGTCGATGCAGTCGAGGCTCTGCTCAATGTGCAGTGGGCGCAGCTTGCCGTCGGTGCCGGGACGGTCGTAGTCGTACAGGCGATACGTCACGTCGCTCGACTGCTGCGTCTCCAAAATGAGCGTGCCGGTCTTGATGGCGTGCACGGTACCGGAATCAATCTGGAAAAAGTCGCCCTTGTGGATCGGCAGTACGTTGAGCATGTCGTCCCAGCGGCCGTCCTCGATCATTTGTGCGGCCTCGGCGCGGTCCTTGGCACGCTGGCCGACGATGATCGTGGCGTCGGGCTCGCAGTCCAGCACATACCAACACTCGGTTTTGCCCAGGCTACCGTTCTCGTGCTCGGCAGCGTACTCGTCGTTGGGATGAATCTGGATCGAAAGGTCGTCCTTGGCGTCCAGAATCTTAATGAGCAGCGGGAACTCCTTGCCCTCGCAGTTGCCAAAGAGCTCGCGATGCTCGGCCCACAGCCACGACAGCGTGTGGCCGGCATACGGGCCCTCCGCAATCTGGCAGTCGCCGTTGGGGTGGGCCGAGATGGCCCAGCACTCACCGATGGGGCCATCGGGAATGTCGTAGCCAAATACGGTTTCGAGCTGGCGACCGCCCCAGATCTTCTCGTGGAAGATCGGCGTCAGCTTAATCAAATCGGACATGTTCATACCCCCATTGTGTTGCGCGGGCGCTGCACAAAACAGCTCAAAGCGAGCGCCCGGATGACTACAAAAACCTATGCCAACGTTACGTTGTGCAACTCAAAGCGGTCGCCAACGTTGCGCGAGACCGAATACTCAAAGGCGGCGCCGCTGTCCAAAAAGCCAATCTGGGTGAGCTCGAGCAGGGGAGAGCCAGGCTTGGTGTCCAAGCGCTCGGCTTCTTCCTCGGTTGCTGCCACGGCGCGAATGGTACGGTGGAAGCTCGAAATCTTCAGCCCACATTGCTCGCGGATGAAGTGGTAGACCGATCCGTACAGGTCCTTCTTTTTAAGGCCTGGAATCAGCTCGAGGGGCATGTAGGTGTACTCGATAACGATGGGCTTCTCATCGGCCTGACGCACGCGCACGATGTGATAGGCAAAGTCATCCTCGGCAATTCCCAGCTGGGCTGCGATGTCCGCTGGTGGATTAACAATCGAGAAATCGTAGACCACCGAGGTCACCTTCTCCCCGCGGTGCTCATACGAAAAGCCCTGGGCACGGTCGTTTTTGCCCTGGAAAAACGCCTGACCGGGAAGTCCCGCCGTGTCCTTAACGTAGGTACCCGATCCGCGTCGGCTGGTAATAAGACCTTCCTCGGTGATTTGCTCGATAGCTCGTTTGACGGTGATTTTGGAAACGCTATAGAGCTCGCAGAACTCAACGACGGTGGGAAGCTTGTCGCCCGGTTTAAGAGTGCCATCCTCGATGCTTCGACGAATATCTGCAGCTATCGCCTCGTATTTGGGAATCATTGAACCTCCTTTCCGACATATATCAATACGCAAGTAAGTATAACCCTTAACAAGGCACCCATATAACCTTTATCTAAGAAGCTCGAGAAAGAAAAAAGAAAAAGACGCTTTACTTTTAGAATTAGAGCGCTATAGTTTAAGCAACGAACGGAATCTTTCCGCAGAACAGGATCGACCGTTTGGGGACGGTTTTGTTTTGGCGGGTTGGATATCGGTATGACCGGTGCGCGCCCGCGCCGGATAACCTGCCAAAGCAAACCCGTCTCCAACCGGAAGCTCTAGAACACGAAAGCGAGGACTTTGATGGCACAGTATCAGCTGCCCAACGACTTCTTCTTTGGCGCTGCTATGTCCGGCCCGCAGACTGAGGGTCAGTGGAACCAGGGCGGCAAGCTCGAGAACCTGTGGGACACCTGGTCCATCCAGGATCTGGGCTCGTTCTACAACTGCGTTGGCTCTTACGCCGGCAATGACTTTATGGCCAAGTACCAGGAAGACCTTCGCATTTTGAAGGACTTGGGCCTGGATACCTATCGCACTTCCATCCAGTGGAGCCGTCTGCTCGATGCCGACGGCAACCTCAACGAGGAAGGCGCCGCGTGGTATCACGAGTTGTTCCGCGCCTCTCGCGAAGCCGGCCTGGAGCCGTTTGTCAACTTGTACCACTTTGACATGCCCACCTACCTTTTTAACCGTGGCGGCTGGGAGAGCCGTGAGGTTGTCGAGGCTTACGCACATTACGCCGACGTCGCCTTCCACGAGTTTGGCCAGGAGATCAAGTACTGGTTCACCTTTAACGAGCCCATCGTCGAGCCCGAGCAGCGCTATCAGGAGGGCGTGTGGTTCCCACAGCTCCACGACTTTAGCCGCGCTCGCACCGTGCAGTATCACATCTCGCTGGCACATGCGCTGGCCGTGGCCAACTACCGTCGCGCCTATGACGAGGGCGCCGTTCGCAGCGATGCCAAGATCGGCATGATCAACTGCTTTACCCCGGTCTACACCAAGGAGAACCCCAGCGAGGCGGACCTCGAGGCCGTGCGTATGACCAGCGGCATCAACAACCGCTGGTGGCTCGACCTCATTACCAAGGGCGAGCTTCCCGCCGACGTGCTCGACAGCCTGGCCGAGGGCGGCGTTAAGCTTCCGTTCCGTGCCGGCGACCAAGAGATTCTTAAGCAGGGTGTTGTCGACTGGCTCGGTTGCAACTACTACCACCCCACGCGCGTTCAGGCGCCGGCGAGCAAGATCGACCAGTACGGTCTGCCGCACTTTGCCGACGAGTACGTGTGGCCCGACGCCGTTATGAACGAGAGCCGCGGCTGGGAGATCTACCCGCAGGGCCTCTACGACTTTGGCATGGACTGCGCTAAGAACTACCCCGATCTTGAGTGGTTCGTTTCCGAGAACGGCATCGGCATCATGGACGAATACAAGAACCGAGACGCCGAAGGAACCATCCAGGATGACTACCGCGTCGACTTTGTACGCCAGCACCTGGAGTGGGTTGCCAAGGCAATTGCCGAGGGCGCCAAGTGCCGTGGATACCATTATTGGGCCGTCATCGATAACTGGTCTTGGGCGAATGCCTTTAAGAACCGTTACGGTTTTGTCGAGGTCGACCTTATGGACGGCTACAAGCGCCGCCTTAAGAAGTCGGCAGCTTGGCTCAAGCAGGTCGCCACGACTCACGTGGTTGATTAGCGAACGGGCGAACGCCCAGACCGCGCGCCGCTGCGCGCAACACATGGCACATCTGGTGGCAGAGGGCGACAGACCACCGTGCGCATAGGAAAAGGCCGGATTTGAAAGTTAGGAGCAATCATGGCCAGTGACAACGGAAAGAGCTTCCTCGACAAGTTTGCCGAGGTCTCTGCGAAGGTGGGAAACCAGGTTCACCTGCGTTCCCTGCGTGACGCCTTCGCGACCATCACGCCGCTCTATATCCTTGCGGGTATCGCGGTTCTTATTAACAACGTCGTGTTCCCTCTGTTCCCGCTCGATGCGGCGGGCCTTGCCAACCTTCAGACGTGGGGTTCGGCAATTACGCTGGGCACCCTCAACGTCTCTGCCATTATCTTGGCCGGATTGATTGGCTACAGCCTCGCTAAGAACAAGCGTTTCGATAACCCGCTCGCTTGCGTGGTCGTCGCTATCTCTGCTTTCGTCATCATGATGCCGCAGCAGATCACCGCCTCGCTTGCCGCCACGAGCCCGCTGCTCACCGACAAGATCACCTCCGCCGAGGTCACGGGCGCCCTTTCGACTGCCAACACCGGCACCAACGGTCTGTTCTCGGCTATTATCATCGCCCTGCTTTCCGTCTCGCTCTTCATCAAGATTTCTGGCGTCGAGAAGCTCAAGGTTAAGCTGGGCGAGGGCGTGCCTCCCGCGGTCTCCAACTCCTTCAACGTCATGATCCCGATGCTGCTCAACCTCGCGATCTTCGCTCTTGCCGCAGCCCTGCTCGCCGTGTGCGCCGGCACCGATCTGTGCACCATCATCTCCACGTGCATCTCCAACCCGCTCAAGAGCATCATGAACGCCGGTCCGTGGGCTGTTATCCTCATCTACACCCTTGCTAACCTGCTGTTCTGCGTCGGTATTCACCAGTCCACCATCTCTGGCGCTACCGTCGAGCCGATCCTGACCATGCTCATCGTCGACAACATGGCTACCTTTGCCGCCGGTGGCACCATCCAGCCCGATCACTACATGAACATGCAGATCGTTAACAGCTTCGCCCTCATCGGCGGCTCGGGCTGCACCCTCATGCTTCTGCTCGACACGCTCCTGTTCTCCAAGAACAAGGCTTCCGAGACCGTTTCCAAGATGGCTATCCTGCCTGGTCTGTTCAACATCAACGAGCCGGTTATCTACGGTTACCCCATCGTGTACAACCTGCCGCTCATGATCCCGTTCGTCCTTCTTCCCGATCTGTTCATCGGCATCACCTATGGCCTTACCTGCGCAGGCATCATCAGCCCCTGCATCGCCCAGGTGCCCTGGACCATGCCTCCCGTCATCAATGCCCTGCTCGCTACGGGCTTTGACTGGCGCGCCGGCGTGTGGCAGGCTCTCGAGATTGTCATTGGCATGGCCGTCTACCTGCCCTTTATGAAGATTTCCGAGAAGGCAATCGCCAAGCAGGAGGCTCTCGCCGAGTAGAACGCCTAACGTTCGTCCCTTTCACCTTTGCGGGCGCCGGTACGCGGTGCCGGTGCCCGCGGCTCTCTCCCTTGCGTAAAGATACAGGGGAGCGGGCACAATAGCCGTAAGGAATACAACCAGTTGTCGTCTGCGCGCCGCGCAGTTATAAGGAGGAAACCATGAAGAAGATCATGCTCTGCTGCAATGCCGGCATGTCCACGAGCCTGCTGGTCCAGAAGATGCAGGCCGAGGTTGCAAACCGTGGTCTGGATATTGAGGTCGAGGCTCGTCCCATGAACGAGGCCCACGATCACCTGGACGAGTGCGACATGTTGCTGCTTGGTCCGCAGATCGGCTACACCAAGGGCGATTTTGAGAAGGAGGCCGCCGGTCGTTTTCCGGTCGAGGTCATCAACATGGTCGACTACGGCCGCATGAACGCTGCCGGCATCATCGACCACTGCGTCAGCGTGATGGGCTAGGTGCTCCGCATGGAGGATATGAACGAACTGCAGATGACCTGCTTTGAGATCATCAGCTACGTCGGTACCGCCAAGAGCATGTACATCAATGCCGTGCAAAAGGCCAAGGAGGGCGATTTTGACGCCGCCGAGGAGCTTATCAAGCAGGGCGACGAGGCCTATAACGGTGGCCACGATGTTCACATGGGGCTTCTGAAGAAGGAGGCCAACGGCGAACGTAACGGCGAGGCCCCGTTGATTTTGCTGCATGCCGAGGACCAGATGGCCGGCACCGAGACCATGCGCGTCATGGCGACGGAGCTCATCGAGGTTCACAAGCAGCTGCAGGCACTTCAGGCCTAGTCGGCGTTATCGCCGCGACGGACCGTGCGGTCCAACAGACAACATAGTCCCTTTGACGGGCGCCGGGAGCCTCC
Source organism: uncultured Collinsella sp. (assembly GCA_900544425.1). Taxonomy (GTDB): domain Bacteria; phylum Actinomycetota; class Coriobacteriia; order Coriobacteriales; family Coriobacteriaceae; genus Collinsella. The sequence goes on along the minus strand of UQUX01000035.1, from coordinate 8,835 downwards.
GCCTCCCGGCGCCTTTATTTTTGGGGATGGTCTTGCGCGGCCTGTTGGGCAGCCAATTGCGTTACCCCAGATAAAACCTGCCAAAACAAACCTGTCCCTTTTTGGCAGGTTTTTGCCTTGGGAGCGGTACCATACAGGCAATGTTTAAACGAGAAAGGCGGGCTCCCATGGAACCTAAGCAGTATTACATCGGCATCGACGTCGGCGGCACTTCGGTTAAGGAGGGCCTGTTCGACGAGGATGGTAACCTGCTGGCCAAGGCCAGCGTGCCCACGCCGCCTATCGTTGACGCCGCGGGCTTTGCCGCGGTGACCGAGGCTATCGACCAGGTGGTCGCCAAGGCCCAGATTCCGCGCGCCTTTGTGGCGGGTATTGGCCTGGCCGTTCCGTGCCCCATCCCGGCATCGGGCGATGCCAAGGTCAAGGCCAACATTGCCATTAACCTGCCCGAGCTAAGAGTCGCCATTCAGGAGCACTGCCCCGACGCGGTTGTTAAATACGAGAACGATGCCAACGCCGCTGCCATGGGCGAGGCCTGGCTCGGCTCTGCCAAGGGCGTACAGAACGTGGTGATGGTCACCATTGGTACCGGCGTGGGTGGCGGCGTTATCGTCAACGGCGACGTGGTGTCGGGCGTTGTGGGCGCCGGCGGCGAGATTGGCCACATGTGCCTGAACCCGGCTGAGGAGCGCACCTGCGGCTGTGGCGGCCATGGCCATCTGGAGCAGTATTCCAGCGCCACCGGCGTGGTGAGTAACTACCTTGCCGAGTGCAAAAAGGCCGGCGTCGAGCCCATCGAGCTCACTGGGCCTTCTGATTCCAAGGACGTGTTCCAGGCCTGCCGCGAGGGCGACAAGCTCGCGCTTGCCGCGGCCGATACCATGGCCGACTATCTCGGTCGCGCCCTGGCGCTTATTGCCAACGTGGTCGATCCCGAGATGTTCCTCATCGGCGGCGGCGCATCCGCCTCGGCCGATGTCTACCTCGACAAGGTCCGCGAGCACTTTAAGCAGTACGCGCTCTCCGCCTCGCGCGAGACGCCCATTAAGGTCGCTTCGCTCGGCAACGACGCCGGCATCATCGGCGCCGCCTACGTAGCCCTGCGCGCCGCCGGTAAATAGCTGGTGCAAGGGGGTCAGGTTACTTTGCACCAACATGGTGTAAAAGGGACAGCCTTGGCCCCCGTGCCTACCCCAAAATATGCCGTGGCCCTTCCGTCTGCGAAGGCTCGGCATCGGCGTGCTACCATAGCTACGTCCAAGTACACATATCAAGTGGAGGATATCCATGGCAAACGTTCTTGTCTTTGGTCACCAGAACCCCGATAACGACGCCATCATGAGCGCCGTCGTCCTGTCCCAGCTGCTCAACCAGGTTGAGTATGCCGGCAACACCTACGAGGCCTGCGCCCTTGGTCAGCTTCCGGCAGAGTCCGCCAAGCTGCTCGCCGACGCCGGCATCGCCGAGCCTCGCGCGATCGAGTCCGTCGAGGCCGGTCAGCTCGTTGTCCTCACCGACCACAACGAGTCCGCCCAGTCCGTCGCCGGCCTTAAGGACGCCACGGTCTTTGGCGTCGTCGACCATCACCGCATCGGCGACTTCGAGACCGCCGGCCCGCTGCACTACATCTGCCTGCCCTGGGGCTCCAGCTGCACCATCGTCACCAAGCTCGCCGGCGTGCTCGGCGTTGAGCTTTCCGACGTCCAGGCCAAGCTGCTGCTCTCGGCCATGATGACCGATACGCTCATGCTCAAGAGCCCCACCACCACCGATGTCGATCGCGCCGTCGCCGCCAAGCTCGGCGAGCAGGTGGGCGTCGACCCGGTCAAGTTTGGCATGGAGGTCTTCCTTACCCGTCCGTCCGGCTCCTTCACCGCAGCCGAGATGGTCGGCAACGACATCAAGATGTTCGAGCCCGCCGGCAAGAAGCTGCTCATCGGCCAGTACGAGACCGTCGACAAGACCCGCGCACTCGGCATGATCGACGAGATTCGCGAGGCCATGCGCGCTTACGCCGCCGAGAAGGGTGCTGACGGCATCGTCCTGTGCATCACCGACATCATGGAGGAGGGCTCGCAGGTCCTGCTCGAGGGCGAGACCGAGGCTGCTCAGAAGGGCCTGGGCATTGCCGACGAGCACGACGGCGTCTGGATGCCGGGCGTCCTCTCCCGTAAGAAGCAGGTCGCTGCCCCCATCATGGCCGCCTGCTAGATTCTTTTGGCCTAACACCGACGACCGGATCGCGGACGCCCCGCGCTCCGGTCGTTTTTTGTGCACGGCGCCGCGTCGTCTCTTGGACAGGCGTGCCCGTGCCGTTGAGCAAATAATGTTCAACCTGTGGTTCCGCTTTTCGGCCACGCCTGCGTGCTTGTCGTGCAGGGTAGGCTAGATGCAAGCGTAATACGTTAGAGCGCGGCGCCGCCACTTGGGCGGGCCGTGCTTTTTTAAGACGGGAACTTTCCCGTGAAAGGAGCCGCCCATGGCAGCAACTGAGCAGCTGTTCAACGTTCGTGAGCGCAAGCGCTTTGAACGTCACGACATTTGGGAGCGCATCGCCGAGAACGGCACGATTTCCGCCGCCGTCATGGTCTTCGCCGCTATCGCCGCCGTTATCTGCGCCAACACCGATGCCTACGAGGCCATCCATCACTTTTTGGAGACCCCGCTGTATGTGGGTCTGGGCAACCTTACGGCCGGTCTCACCGTTGAGCTTTTCGTCAACGACTTCCTCATGGCGATTTTCTTTTTGTTGGTGGGCATTGAGCTTAAGTACGAGATGACGGTCGGCGAGCTCAAGAATCCGCGTCAGGCCATGCTTCCCATGCTGGCGGCCGTGGGCGGCGTCGTCGTTCCCGCCTGCATCTACCTGATCTTTAACCATGCCGGTGCCCGCAACGGTTGGGCCATCCCCATGGCAACCGATATTGCCTTTGCGCTGGGCGTGCTGTCGCTTTTGGGCAATCGCGTTCCCAACGGCGTGCGCGTGTTCTTCTCGACGCTCGCTATTGCCGACGACCTCATCTCCATCGCCGCCATCGCCATTTTTTACGGTCAGAGCCCCAATCCGTTTTGGTTGGGCGCCGCCGCACTTGTGACCTGCGCGCTCGTGTGGCTCAACAAGACGCAGCATTACCGCCTTGCCCCGTACTCGGTGCTGGGCCTGCTGCTGTGGTTCTGCATGTTCAAGAGCGGCGTGCACGCTACGCTTGCCGGCGTCATCCTGGCCTTCACCATTCCGGCCAAGTGCGGCGTTAAGCTCGATAGCCTTACCGATTGGCTGGGCGAGTGCCTGCCGTTGCTCGACGACCGTTACGATGACGAGGCGCACATCCTGGGCCAGCATGACTTTACCGTCTCGACAACCAAGGTCGAGCGCGTCATGCACCGCGTGACCCCGCCGCTTATCCGCATGGAGCGTCTGATCTCCACGCCGGTCAACTTTGTGATCCTGCCGATCTTTGCGTTCGTGAACGCACAGGTTCGCCTGGTGGGCGTGGACATGAGCACGCTGCTCACCGATCCGGTGACGCTCGGCGTGTACTTTGGCATGCTGCTGGGCAAGCCGATCGGCATCTTTGGCATGACGTTTGCCCTAGTCAAGCTTAAGGCTTGCGAGCTGCCGCACAACGTCAACTGGCATATGATCGCCGGTGTGGGCATTCTGGGCGGTATCGGCTTTACCATGTCGATTCTCATCAGCGGCCTTGCCTTCCCGACGGCCCAGTTTGAGGTTCTTGCAGCCAAGGCCGCCATTCTTGCCGGTTCGGTCACCGCAGCCGTGCTTGGCATGATCTACATGAGCGTGGTCTGCAAGCACCTCGCGCCCAAGGACAAGTAAAAGCACATACAAGTTTGAAAACGCCGCCTGTGAACACCATCACAAGCGGCGTTTTAGTCATTGGGGACGTTCTTAAATGACTAGGTTTATTCCACGGTGCCGTAGACGGCGCCCCAGCCGTGGGCGGCAAGGGCCGAGTTGAGCTGGTCGCAAAGTGACTGGCGGTCGTAATAGCCGGGCGGTAGCAAATTGACGATTTCCATAAGGTCGGGTGCCAGGTCCAAGATTTCGGCCTGTACGATCAGATCCAAGCGGTCGATGGCGTGGCGGTCGTAAAACAGTCCGTCGACCAGGCGCTGCAGGTCGCCGAATTCCTCGGCCTGGAACGATCCGTACTCCATAGTGCCTCCTTGGGAGCCCCACGCCGGCATGCGCGGCGATTCGTATTTATTGCGATGGACTTAATCTATCACGGCTTCATAACGTTGCGGCGGTGGCGGTCTATACTTAGACGAACTGCAACGTACCGCTTCGCGAAAGGTCGCACCCCATGCAGACGATCTACCAGAAGATGGAAACCACCGAACTCGATGCCGCCATCGAGGCGCTCAAAGCCGAGGTCGCCGAGGTCAAGGCCAAGGGCCTGGCGCTCGATATGGCTCGCGGCAAGCCGTCGCCCTCCCAGGTGGACATCTCGCGCCCCATGCTCGATATCCTCAATGCCGACGCCGATCTGCACGATGGCAACGTCGATTGTTCCAACTACGGCTGCTTCGAGGGTATTCCTTCGGCACGCAAGTTGGCAGGGGAGTTCCTGGGCTGCCCCGCCGAGCAGACGCTCGTGCTGGGTTCGTCGAGCCTGCTGATCGAGCATGACATCGCCGGCATGTTCTGGCGTTGCGGCTCGTGCGGCAGCGAGCCCTGGGACGCCTACGAGGCCGCGCACGACGGCAAGAAGGTCAAGTTCCTGTGCCCCGTTCCCGGCTACGATCGCCACTTTGGTATCACCGCCGACTTGGGCATCGAGAACGTCCCCGTCGCGATGACTGACAACGGCCCCGACATGGACGAGATCGAGCGCCTCGTTGCCGCCGACGATTCCATCAAGGGTATCTGGTGCGTGCCCAAGTATTCCAACCCCACGGGCATCACCTTTAGCGAGGATACCGTGCGCCGCCTGGTCGAGATGCCCACAGCCGCGCCCGATTTCCGTATCTTCTGGGACAACGCCTACTGCGTGCACGACCTGTACGACGAGACCGACGAGCTCACAAACATCTTTGACCTCGCTCGCGCGGCGGGCACTGAGGACCGCGTGGTGGCCTTTGCCTCGACGTCCAAGATCACCTTCCCGGGCGCCGGCATCGGCTTTATCGGTGCGAGCCCCGCGGTCATCGCCGAGTTCTCTAAGCGCCTGAAGGCCGGCCTCATCAGCGCCGACAAGCTCAACCAGCTGCGTCACGTGCGCTTCCTTCCTACCATCGAGGCGGTCAAGGAGCACATGAAAAAGCATGCCGAGTTCCTGCGCCCGCGCTTTGAGGCCGTCGAGCGCAAGCTCACCGAGGGCTTGGGCGACACGGGCTGCGCCACTTGGACGCACCCCCGCGGCGGCTACTTTGTAAGCTTCGATGGTCCCGAGGGCTCGGCCCAGAAGGTCGCCGCGCTTTGCGCCGACCTGGGCGTCAAGCTCACGCCGGCCGGTGCTACCTGGCCCTATGGCAAGGACCCGCGCGACACTAACATCCGCATCGCGCCGAGCTATCCCACGGTCGAGGACCTGGAGGCCGCGCTCGATGTGCTGGTGCTGGCTGTGAAGCTCGTCGCTGCCGAGCTTGCGCGTGCCGAGCGCGCCTAACGCGCGGCTTCCCGTACTATCCGCACTTTCGATACGTAAAGGAGCGTATACATGGATTTGGGTATTTCCACCAACCCCACGCCAGAGCTCTACACCATTAAGGTAACCGGCGAGATCGATATCTCGAACGCCGATAGCCTGCGCAATGCCATCGACCTGGCGCTCGAGCAGCCCACTGAGGCCGTTGAGCTCGATTTTGCCCAGGTGAGCTACATCGATTCGACGGGCATTGGCGTGCTCGTGGGCGCCGCGCACCACGCGGTCGACCACGGCAAGCGCTTTAGCTGCACCAATGTGCAGCCCCCGGTGATGCGCGTGGTTCAGCTGTTGGGTGTCGACCAGGAGATTTCGATCACCGCTGCATAATCTTTGCCCCCAAAAGGGCGTGCCGTTTGGCATATGTTTGTGATGCGCTCGGACGTTTTGGCGTCCGGGCGCTATACTTGACCGAATGAATAGACGAGTTCCGGCCGAATGGCGCGGTGCGGGCTCGACTCACATCGAGCCTTGGAGGTATGTGTGTTTGGTATTGGAGAGGGTGAGCTCGCGATCATCGTGGTCTTCGGCTTTTTGCTGTTTGGCCCGGATAAGCTCCCGCAGATGGGCCGCACAATCGGCCGTGCCATCCGTCAGTTCCGCGAGACGCAGGAAAAGATGACGGCCGTTGTTCAGTCCGAGATTATCGATCCGGTGAGCGAGGCCGCGTCGGCCCCGGTCAAGCCCAAGAAGGCTGCCGTCGATGACGATTCCGATGCGGACGAGGGTGCCGTCGAGACGGCTGCGCCCGCAAAGAAGGAGACTTTTGCCGAGCGCCGTGCCCGCCTTGCCGCCGAGAAGGCTGCGAGCGAGGGTGCCACCGAGGGCGAAGGCGCTGCTGATGAGGCCGAGGCCGAGGGTGCCGAGCCTGCCGCTGCCGTCGAGCCTGTCGTCGAGCCCGAGCCTGCTGCAGAGCCGGAGCCCGAGCCCGAGCCGGCAGAGCCCACGACGGCTGACCTCTACGCCCGTCGTCCCCGCAAGCGCAAGGCCGTCGTCGACCAGCTCGCTCGCGAGCTCGAGGCCGAGGACGACGCCGTTGCCGTCGATGCCCCTAAGGGAGGCGATGAGTAATGCCTATCGGACCTGCGCGAATGCCGCTCTTCGATCACCTGGGAGAGCTTCGTCGCCGCCTGACCATCGTGGTCGTGTCGGTGTTTGCCGCCGCTATCGTGCTGTATTTCGCCACGCCTGTGGTGCTCGACATCTTGGAAGACCCCATCCGCTCTTTTGTGCCGGACGGTAAGTTCTACATCACTACTACGCTCGGCGGCTTTGGCCTGCGCTTCTCGCTGGCCATCAAGATGGCCGTGGTCATGTGCACGCCCATGATCATCTGGCAGATTCTGGCATTTTTCCTGCCGGCACTGCGTCCCAACGAGCGCAAGTGGGTCGTGCCTACGGTGCTCGCCTCGACGGTGCTGTTCTTCCTGGGCGCAATCTTTTGCTACTTCATCATCATCCCGGCGGGCTTTGAGTGGCTTATCGGCGAGACCTCGGCCGTCGCCACGGCGCTGCCCGACCTGGAGAACTACGTCAACATGGAGCTGCTCTTTATGATCGGCTTTGGCGTGGCGTTTGAGCTGCCGCTCATCATCTTCTACCTGTCCGTCTTCCACATCGTGTCCTACGCGGCCTTCCGCGGCGCCTGGCGCTACGTGTACGTGGGCCTGCTTGTGGGCTCGGCTGTGATTACGCCCGACGGCTCGCCCGTTACGCTGGGCCTCATGTACGGCGCCCTGCTCTCGCTCTACGAGATCTCGCTCGCCATCGCCCGCGTGGTCATTACCGCGCGCGAGGGCAAGGAGGGCCTGTTTGTGAGCCGTCTGGACCTGTTCTCGGACGATGAGGACGACGAGGAGTAAATCGGTATGCACGAGGTTGGCATTGTCAACGGCATACTCGATACAGTGATTCGCGCGGCGCGTGGGGCGGGGGCCTCGCGCGCCGTTTTGGTAACGCTGCGTATCGGGGATATGACCGAAGTTGTGCGCGAGGCGCTCGACTTTGCGTGGGAGACATTTCGCGATGAGGACCCGCTCACGCGAGGCTGCGAGCTTGCCGTGGAGGAAGTCCATCCACAAAGCGAGTGTCTGGACTGCGGGGAGGTCTTTGAGCACGATCGCTTCCATTGCCGCTGTCCCCAATGTGGCGGCGCCAACGTGCGTCTGCTGCACGGCCGCGAGCTCGACATCGCAAGTATCGAAATCGAAACCCCCGACGATTAGCCCGCTAGCCATCTGGTGATGGGGTATAAAGGGGCCAAAGTAAGGAGTGCCGAGTATGGCTGAGAAAACGATTGATATCGCGTCGCCGATTCTGTCGCGCAACGAGCGCCTGGCAGATCAGCTGCGACAGCGATTTAAAGAGACAAACACCTATGTGATCAATGTACTGTCGAGCCCCGGTTCGGGCAAGACCACCACGATCCTGGGCACCAACGAGCGCCTGCGCGACAAGGCTGGCCTGCGCTGTGCCGTCATCGAGGGCGATATTGCCTCGGATGTCGACGCCATCACCATGAAGGAAGCCGGCATGCCCGCCATCCAGATCAACACGGGTGGCCTGTGCCACCTCGAGGGCAACATGATCATGGAGGCCGTTGACGCGTTCGACCAGGCCGTCGGTCTGGAGAACATCGACGTCATCTTTATCGAAAACGTGGGCAACTTGGTCTGCCCGGTCGACTTTGACCTGGGTGAGAACCTGTCCATCATGATTCTCTCGGTGCCCGAGGGCGACGACAAGCCCATCAAGTACCCGGGCATCTTCCAGCACGCCGGCGCGCAGCTGCTCAATAAGGTCGACGTGGCCCCGGCTTTCGATTTTGACATGGATAGGTATACTAAGACACTCGATGACCTCAATCCGCAGGCGCCGCGGTTTGCCGTGAGCGCGCGCAAGGGCGAGGGCATGGATGCCTGGTGCGATTGGCTCATCGGGCAGATTGAGCAAGCAAGGGCGTAAGTCGGCCGCCATACGGGCGGGCGTAGCCGCAGAGATACGAGATAGGAGCCTCTTTTGAAGCTCATCATCGCCGAGAAAAACGACGCCGCGCGTCAGATTGCCGAGCGTCTGTCCACGGGCAAGCCCAAAAAGGACAAGGTGTACAACACCGCCATCTACCGTTTTGAGTGGAAGGGCGAGGAGTGCGTGACCATCGGCCTTG
>UQUX01000034.1 GCA_900544425.1 uncultured Collinsella sp. | reverse complement strand
CCGAAGTCGCGGTGCACCACCTCGCCGGTGAAGGGGTTGAACGCCGCCGCGGCGACCGATCGCGCGTGGACGTCCAGGCCGATGGAGGTAACATGGGGCATGGGAAGCCTCCTCCCCGCAGGTGCGGTAAGGGCTACCGCACGGGCCGATACTCAAAGCCCATTGTGGCACCCCGAGCCCGCGGAAAGAAGCTGCGCCGCGGGGGAGGCGACCCCAATGGCTTTCTCATATCGTCTTTTTCATGCATTTGAATAGAGCGGGCGACTCTCTTGGGGCCGTCTGCATGGCGTGTGCCTGGCGCGCGTGGCATTGCGCTCCGATTTCATGTCCGCACGAGCGCCTAACCTTACGGCAATGTAGCCGCTTATGTAACAAGCGGCAAGCAACGGAGAAAGGCCCTAACCGTGTCAGCTGAAAAGACGCCGTGTATCTCGGCTATCGATACGACGAACTTTGCGCGCCAGATTGTGCTGGACTTTGAGTTTGCGCCGGTGCCAAAGCAGCGCCAGCGACGTGGGCTGCGTAATGAGATTATCGAGGTCGGCGCCGTCAAGCTCGATTACCACGGCAACGTTATGGGCGAGTTCTCGCAGTTTGTGCAGACGGAATTTACCGAAGGCGTTGCGTTTTCCGTCCGCGAGCTTACGGGGATATCGGCCGTGGACACTGCGATGGCCGATCCGCTCTACATGGTAATCAAAAGGCTCAGCGATTGGATCGGTCGCTACTCCGCACAGGTAGTTTGCTGGAGCGGGGCGGACCGTCGACAGCTTTTGACCGAGTGCCAGGCAAAGCACATCGATCTTTCCACATTTCCTACGGATTGGGCCGACCTGCAGGCGTTTTACACCTCGATCATGGACGTGGGCAGCCACGGGTGCGTCTCTTTGAGTGACGCGGCGACGTGGTTTGGCATCGAGTTCGACGAGTCGACGGGTCACGCCCACAGCGCCCTTGCCGATGCGCGCGTGACCGCCAAGCTGCTCAAGCAGGTGATGGACGGGGACTACCGCGTGAGCCCGCGCGCCCAGGAAGTCCGCCAGCGGTGGGGGATGGGCGAGCGAGCTCAGACGCGCCTTTCTAGCAAGTGCCCCGAGCTGGGCGACCTGCTGCTGAAGCTGAAGGCGGCGGGAAGGTAGGCGGGTGCCCATTGGGCGTAAGCAGAAGGAATGGTTGCGGGAAGGATTCCAGAATCAGCATCAGAGGGCTGTGCTTGAGATGCTATTCAAGGACACGCTGACGCCCGCCGAGACCAGGCAGGTCAAGAGTATGGACACCGAGATGGCATCCATTGTCGAAGAACGGCTTGCTAACATGATTCGCTGGATGGGCAGGCATAGACCCGTGACGCTGCGCGCGTTATCGTTCACAATGAGGCGTACAGGCTGCCAGAGGTGAACAGTTCCGACGAGGTTCTGAGCAACTGCATCATCGAGATTATCGAGTAGTTCTACGAGAGGGATTTGGCGGCGTGGAGCAATCTAGTTTTACGCGTTTGCAGGAGGAAGCCGGTATGGCAGACGAACTTGTTTTTAGTGGCGGCGAGATAGTTTACACCATGCCTCAACTGCCCAAAGTTGCATCTGTGCCGCTGAACGGTAGCGCCGTGCTGGTTGGTTTTAAGGACGCTCCCGATGGGGAGGAGGTCCTCTTTGATTTTGACCCTCGGGCTGAAAAGGCTACGAAGCTCGACTATGAACTTGCAGCCGTTAGCGGGCTCCTCACGGGCGCGTTGAATATCCTGTGGCAGAAAGACTTCAACCTAGAGGGTGCCAAAGAGTGGGGCGACGAGAAGGTTGGCAAATTCGTTCTTACGATTGCCAAGTCTGCGGGTATGACAAAGGCGGATGCAACTCTAGAAGACGCTATTCGCTTTCTAGAGAAAGGGTTTCCTCTTGCCGCGGACAAGCTGACTGCCGAGTTTGGCGGCGGGCTCCAACATCATCTGCGGGATTTCTCGCACCACCCGAGCTTGGTTGGCCTTGCGTGTTCGATCCTCTCGCAATTCACGTGCAAAGGCTATGGCACCGATACGGCCGGCCGGTTTGTCGCCTTTGACCTGCCTGCCGCCGCCTTCGATCCTGACCGCCCTCTTATAGGCAGGAACGTTCCAGAGAAGATCGCGTTTGGCACTCTGTTCTGGGCAATGCATCTCGTGAGCGACATGGCGGGGTCTAGTTCAAACCCCGGTAAGGGGACGGGTATTCCCGGCGTTGTGCTGTCCCTGCTAAAGGAGCTCTCCTCCCTGCCTGTTTTTCAAGACATGCGGATTGCCTATAAGGGCAAGGATATTCGCATTCAGCAATGGATCTCAAAGCTGTTTAACGGAACGGCGTTCAAAACCGAGGACGGCAAGCCCATTCGCTTCGACCTTCGGACGGAAGTCGGTCTTTTCGATCAAGCTTTAAGCCAGGTGCCAGCAGTCGTGGCCAACGAGGTTATCGTTCGTTGTCTCTACATGCTTTCAAGGCTCAAGGCCGAGCTAGAACGTTGCGAAGTGAGTGACGTCTCCGGCTTGCGCAAGCTCAAGGCTTCGCATTTCATGCCCTACAACAGCAGGGCCCTCACTCGCATGGTCACGGTTTCGAGTACTTCGTTCGTTCTGGCGAATCTGGCGACGGCGGCGGTCAGGGCGGGTATCGAATGCGAGGGGAACAAGGTCGTGTTCGCCCAGAAGTTCTTCTTGCGAATAAACTACGTTGGAGTTGGACGCCTTGCGTTTGCACTCCATGCCGACTGGGGCTATATGGCGGAGGAAATGTCCGAGGCTTGGACTGAGCGCGCCAGGCGCCGCCAGGATATCTTCGATGGATTCCACTTTTATAGCCTAGATAGAGAGACGACGAGGATTGCCTTCTCGCTGAAGCTTGCCGCCATCAACTACGACTGCGGGAACGAGAAGAACGAAGTGCGCAAAGGGCAAAAGAGGAGCTGGGCCCGCGCGTGGCAGGATTCGGTCACGGATGGCCTAGGCATTGATGCAGACGGCTATTTTTTGAGCGAGGAAGATGCGTACGGAGCCCTTGAGGCTATTTCGCGGCAGCGAGGCGGCAAGGTGCGCGCCTTGCTGATCGCTCAGGAGCTGGTTGAGTTTCGCCCCTATTTCCAGATAGGAGATGAAGAGAAGAAGGAATACAAAGGTTTGAAGGGGAGCGGGGCTTGGGTTAAAGATGAATTTCCCAGGAGACAAGACGCGGTTGATTTGGACGCCGTGCGTTCCCTAGAGAAGCAATGCGGGGCGCATATCCGTGAGCTCTCAGGTACATTGCCAAAGGTCTTGGTAGGCGGCGCCATTGCCGTGGCGGCGGCCCTGGGCACAGGAGGAGTGGCCGCGGCATTGGCTCCGGATATTGCTGTCGGTATCTTTGGAGGCTCGTTTGTCGGCCTTCACGGGGCTGCGCTCGTCAATGCGAGTCTTGCTGCTGCTGGCGGCGGCGCCTTGGCCGCCGGCGGCATGGGCATGGCCGGTGGCACCGCTTTAATTGCTGGCGGCGGCGCTGCGTTTGGCCTTTTGGGTTCTAGCGGCGTTGCCCTGGCGGCGTCGATGGGGGAGGACTATGCGCAGTTCGTGCTCGTTGAATGCTCAAGGCTTCTCGCATTTCTTGATGTGGCAACTGACCGCTGCCCGCATGAGGGAGCCATTTTGGTGCAGAAGGCGGCCGAGGCCGTGCAGCGCAGCATCGCTGGTGTTGAGGAGGATGTCGAGAAGGAGAATGGAAAGGGGGACCGCAGGAATGGCAGGTTGCTTAAGCAGTTGAAGAAGGGTCTTGGGTATTTGACTTCGACCCTTAAGCAGATCGAGAAGATGCAGAAGCGCCTTGGTGCCGCCGGTGAGAGCGAGCCGCTCAACAGCTTGCCAGCATCGGGTGGCGAATAGGTCGGGGCGATTCGGCTGCAATTCCGTGTCATCATCGCCACCGCTTAAGATGGTCCCGTGTTTGCCCATCTTTTTGCGAGGCGCGATGAGCATGTCGGCGACTTGCTCGATGTCTGATTTGCCCTTCGATCAGTTCTTGTCGAGCTCCTTTGGGCGGGAGGGGCAGCGATCTAGATATCCGCTCTTGGCATATGAGACAAGAAACCCGTAAGTCCGTGGCAATGTCAAAAGGCATACACAAGTGTCAGTCTTTTGACATCGTATGATTTTGGGGAGTGGCGCGCAGCGATCGCGCGCCACCCTGACGGCGTAAGCGTTTGCTTGCGTTGTAAAATCTAACGATATGAGCATCCCGGTTGCTTCTGTGCTTCGATGCTCTCGTCTTTGGCACCCTCCGCTCAGTGGGGGACTGACTGCAAACGGCGTAAACAAGAAAGAGGAGACAACCGCAAATGAAAGCAACCGAGGCAAATCTACTCGACCTTATGGGCGTGGCGAAGATGCAGTTCGTCATTCCCGTGTACCAGCGAATTTACTCGTGGAGTGTAAAAGAGTGCGAGGTGCTTTGGGATGACGTCATGCGAGCGGGTCGTGATGGCGTATCGCACTTCGTGGGGTCAATGCTTTATATCCCCGAGTCCGAGAGCTCTGCCACGAGCATTTCGCGCGTGCTTCTGATTGACGGACAGCAGCGCATGACGACGTTTTCGTTGATGATTGCAGCTTTGGCTGACTATTTGGAGAGCAACCCCGACAAGGCTGGCTTCCTTGGCGACCTCAAAATCTCGGCGCTGAGGAAAAATTACCTCTTTAACGATGACGACTACAACGGTCTGGCACGCTACAAGCTGGTGCTCTCGCAGGACGATAAAGAGACGCTGTTCTCCATCGTGTCTGGGGCTCCCGTGCCAGATGAAAAATCGGATCGCATTGTCGAAAACCATGCGTTCTTCCGTGAAAAGATGCACGGGAAATCATTCGACCCTGCAAGGCTTTGGGCGGGGCTAAACCGCGTGCAGGTCATCGACACTAAGCTCACCGCTGGCGTTGATAATGCCCAGCTCATATTTGAGTCCATGAACTCCAAGGGCAAGCCGCTCACGCCCATTGACCTCATCCGTAACTACGTTCTAATGTCGCTTCCCAACGACGAACAGACCAATCTTTATGAGGGTTATTGGCATCCACTCGAGTGCTTGTTCGGAAAAGGCGGCGAGGACGAGTTCAATGCATTTATCTGGTACTGGCTGTGGCTTAAAGTTCCCAATAGGATGCCGAAGGAGAACGAGGCCTACTACGAGTTTAAGCGCTATTTCGCCGACGACTACGATGGTGACACCGAGGGCCTGCTTAAGGAGCTGCGAGGGTATGCACATAGATACGCCAGTCTGTTCCTTGGTAAGGAGAAGGACGACGGACTGCGCCGAGTGTTCGGCAGAATCGTAAGCCTCGATGTGAAGCAGATAAGGCCCCTCGTAATGTTGCTTTATTCGGTTTACGAGGGGAATGGACTAGACCGCAATGCGTTTTTACGTATCTGCGAGACTATCGAGTCGTTTCTGTTCAGGCGAGCGGTTTGCGGCAGACTTACCACGGGCCTAAATAATTTCTTTGCCGGCATGTATCGCAATCTCGAGCAGCAGGACGATATCGAGGAGTACGTTACGGCGATGCTCCTTATCCACAGCAGCGGTATGACCGCATACTTTCCGACAGACGAGCATTTTGTCGAGGAGTTTAAGACGCGTGACTGCTACAACCGCTTCTCTAAAAAGCGCTATTACCTGGAACGCATGGAGAACTGGCACCACCCGAAGGAGTCCATCTCAGCCGACGATTACCAGATCGAGCACATCATGCCCCAGACGATCGATGATGAGCACGGCTGGAAGGAATCGCTTGGTGAGAACTGGGAAGACGTCCACGACAGGCTGTGCAACAACTTGGGAAATCTTACGCTGACGGGCTACAACCAGGAGTACTCAAACCGGTCGTTCTCGGACAAGCTCAATCTGCCTGACGTCGGATTTAAGTGCAGTCCGCTCTACCTGAACAAGTCGATCGCCTCGCGTGAAAAATGGGGTGAGGAAGAGATTGGACAGCGCGCGGACGAGCTGGCGAAAGAGGCGTGTGAGATATGGAAATATCCCGACCTTCCGGCAGACGTCGTCGACAAGTACCGTCCTTCTCGCGGGGAGTCTGATGAGGCTCCTATCTGGACTCTGCAGGAGAATCACCCCACCTTTGCCGAAGGTGGGCTCAACCAGAAGCTTTTCGATGAGGTGCGCGAGTCCGTTCTGAGTGGTAACCCTTCGTGGGAGTCCTACATAGCTAAGTACTATGTAGGCTTCAGGTCGGGCAAGCGAAAACTGCATGCCGTGTTAGAAGGCAGGACCAGCAACGGTGGTTGGATTGCCGTTGGCTTGGCAAAGAGTGTGGATGATCTAACGGATCCAGAGGACATGTGCCAGGACAAGCGTACGCAGGGTGGATTTGGCCCGGGCTTACCCACTTACGTTGCGCTTCGGAATGCCGATGACATTCCTGCGGTGCTCGATCTCATAAAGCAGTGCTAGGTTGAAGGCTGGGAATCTAGTTCCCGGCCCTTGCCAGCTCAAAATCGTCGATGGCTCGTCCGCCCGTCTACACCCTTACGATCCTGCGGGCCGCACTCAACAGCTCGTACTCCCTCTGGCTCCACTGGTACAGCTCGGTCGCGCGTACGGCGTCGCGGCACAGGTCTAGAAACACCTCGGCGCCCTCGCAGAAGCACTCGCGGGCAAAGGCGCCGGATCCGTCCGCAACGCACGCGCCGTCGGCAAAGAGCTTCCAGCTGGACGGCTCGCGCGAGCCGTCTCCGAGCAGCTTGATCTGCAGAACATGTGGGCCGCCAGCGGCACATGGCCCTTCTTCCAACGCCTGCACCGTAAAGCGCATCTGGAGGGACAGAGTATAAAATCCGGAAAAGAGTCGAAATGGGCACCTTAAAACTTCGGAAAAGTGTAGCTGGATGACAAAACAGCACTTAGAAGCCGGTGCTGGATGCGGGATCCTGCGGCCGCCTTCAGCCCTCGCTACTCGTCGTCCCCGTCGTTGGGGTCGCCCTTGAGGGTGTTGATGTCCAGGTACTGGTTGTCGTCCTCTTTTTGCTGCGTTGCCGATTCGGACGCGGTGGGGCCGCGGAACAGCTGGAATCCCTCAAACGCAATGGCGCCGAGCAGGGCAATGACAATGGCGATAAAGGCAACCTTGACTGCCTGCGGAAATTCCGAGAAACGCAGCGCCTTTTCCTCGGCGTAATAATCGGCGAAGCGCTCTTCGCCCGTGCTTTTGGTATACGCCGGTGCGGACGCGGCCTCCGGGTCATATTCCGGTGCAGGCGTGGCAGCGTACGGATCGTTGAGATAATCGCTCGATGCGGTGCCATAATCCTCGGTCTCGATGCGACCGGTGCCAGCATAGTCATCGGAATAATCGGAATATGCCGCACCGCCCTCATAGTCCGCGGCGCTCGTGTTGGCGGCAAAAAGCGGGTTAACTGGAACATCGAGCGCCGGCATGCCGGTAGAGGTCTCATCCAGATCGGCTGCAGCCCAGGAATCGTGGACAACCTGATGGGCAACGGGCTCATCGAGCCTTGTGACCGGAGGCTTGCGTGCCGCAGGAACAGGCAACTGCTGGGCGCTGTACATAACAGTGCTGTCGGCCGATTTGCCCTGCGTCGCTGCAGCGAGAAATGCCGCCGTCTCGGACGGGTCGCTTGCGGGGCGGGGAGCGGGTGTGGGCGCCGAAGTGGGTGCGGGCGTAGGCGCGGGCGTCGAAACAGCCGGCTGCGCAGGAGTCGGCGCAGGTGTGGACTTAGGCGCAAGTGCGGGATTGGGGCTTGACGGGCGAGCCCCGCCGCCCATGAGTTCGTCGGCGGTCCACGGGCGATCATCCATCACGTCGTCAAGGCTCAGTGAAAACAGGTCGTCTTCACCCTCATCGAACATGCGGTGCACATGTCCACCAATTGCCGGAATCAATCCGCGACCGGTGCATGATGCCTTGCTCAACGCCATTCTGTTCCATCCTTTCGAAATACTAATGACATCGATTATATGGAACTTCCCAAGCGGCTCGGTCTTGGATTCGTGCTTTCCAGAACTCGCGCCCAAAAGGGGAGGGCAATCCAGGCGAGTGCCTACTTGTCGCCGGCCGCCGCCTTGGCCTCATTGAGGTAGCTATAGAAGCTGTATTTGGAGATGCCAAAGAACTCGCAGGCGCGCTCGCTCGACTTGGAAATGAGGAAGGCGCCGCGACGGTCGAGGTAGCCAATGGCACGAATGCGCTCGTCTTTGGTCATGAGCGCCGCGGGCTTGCCCACAAACTGCTCGCACTCGTGCAGCAGGTCCTCGAGCAGGTCGCCGATGTTCTTGGTAATGGGCTCGGGCTCGGTATAGCCCGTGCCGCCGGTGCCGGTAAAGGCATCGAGCGAGCGCTCAAAAGCCTTCATGAGCGTAATGTCAAAGTTGATGCCCAAAATGCCGACGGGCTTGCCCTCGTCGTTGCGGATAAAGATCGTCGACGATTTGAGCAGCTTACCGTCGGTGGTTTTAGTGAGGTACGGCTCGCGGTCGTGTACATCGGTGGCGCCCTCGTGCATGGACTCAAACACGATATGGCTGGGGCCGTCACCCAGTTTGCGCCCGCTGACGTGGCCGTTTTCGATCACTACGATGGAGTGGTCTACGTCCTCGGTCTCCAGATCGTGGACGACGACTTCGCAGTTGGGGCCAAATTGGAGCGCCAGGCCGTGTGCGAGGCGCTTGTAAAACTCAATCTGTGCGGGGGTCATGGGTACCTTCCTAAAAATTAGTTTGGGCTCACTGTGCCATAAACCACACCTGTTCGCAAATAACGAAAGCGCCGCTGCGTTGTGTGACCGTTCGGCGGCGAAAAAGTACCGATTACGGCAACAAACAATTCGTTAGGTATGCCAATCAAAAAGTGTGATAGAACATTACTAACAAACTTTTTGTTTGGCATCCACATAAAAGTTCAGCCGTGTGAATGGGATCGGGCTGAAACGCGTATGCGGGGGCCGGCAAGAGAGAACTTAAGGAGTTCACCGTATGGCCGATAAGATCCAGTGGGCGGGCAACACGATGCCCAAGAGCGATGACAAGCACTTGGGAATCATGAGCCTCGACCACGTGAAGAAGGCCCGCGCCTTCCACCAGTCGTTCCCCCAGTACACCGTCACTCCGCTTGCCCGCCTGGACGGCCAGGCCGCGCGCCTGGGTCTGTCCAACCTGTGCGTTAAGGACGAGAGCTATCGCTTTGGCCTCAACGCCTTTAAGGTCCTGGGCGGCTCGTTTGCCATGGCCAACTACATTGCCGACGAGACCGGCAAGGACGTTGCCGAGTGCACCTTCGATTACCTGACCTCCGATCAGCTTGCCAAGGACTTTGGCCAGGCCACCTTCTTTACCGCTACCGACGGCAATCATGGCCGCGGCGTGGCATGGGCTGCCAACAAGCTGGGCCAGAAGGCCGTCGTTCACATGCCCAAGGGTTCCACCAAGCCCCGCTTCGATAACATCGCCGCCGAGGGCGCAACGGTGACCATCGAAGAGGTCAACTACGACGAGTGCGTGCGCATGGCCGCCGCCGAGGCCGACGCCTGCGAGCGCGGCGTCATCGTTCAGGACACCGCCTGGGAGGGCTACGAGAAGATCCCGTCTTGGATCATGGAGGGCTACGGCACCATGGCTTCCGAGGCTGCCGAGCAGCTGCGCGAGATGGCCATCAACCGCCCGACGCACGTGTTTGTCCAGGCTGGCGTGGGTTCGCTCGCCGGCGCCGTGGTGGGCTACTTCACCAACCTGTATCCCGATAACCCGCCCACCTTCGTCGTGGTCGAGTGCGCTCCGGCCGCCTGCCTGTACAAGGGCGCTGCCGCCGGCGACGGCGACCCGCGCATCGTGGACGGCGACATGCCCTCCATCATGGCCGGCCTGTGCTGTGGCGAGCCCAATATCCTGGGCTGGGATATCCTGCGCAACCACGCTACCGCCTTCGTGTCCTGCCCCGACTGGGTCACCGCTCGCGGCATGCGCACCCTAGGCGCCCCCGAGAAGGGCGACCCGCGCGTCATCTCCGGCGAGTCCGGCGCTGTGACCACCGGCCTGGTCGAGACCCTCATGCTCGATCCCGAGTACGCCGAGCTCAAGGAGCTCATCGGCCTGGACAAGACGAGCTCCGTGCTCTGCTTCTCCACCGAGGGCGACACGGATCCGGATCAGTACCGTCGCATCGTCTGGGAAGGCGAATACCCCACTTGCTAATCGTTGGGGCGGAGTAAATAGGTATCGCTCCGCCACCTCACAGGTAGATTCCTTCGTTTGAAAGGTTATGAACAATGGCTAAAGAACTCGATTTCGACGCTATCAAGGCTGCTGCTGAGTCTCATCGTGCTGATATGACTCGCTTCCTGCGCGCTATGATCTCGCATCCCTCTGAGTCTTGCGAGGAGGGCGAGGTTGTCGCCTGCATCAAGGCCGAGATGGAGAGCCTTGGCTATGACGAGGTCAAGGTCGACGGCCTGGGCAACGTTATGGGCTTTATGGGCGAGGGCGACAAGATCATCGCCATCGACTCCCACATCGACACCGTCGGCATCGGCAACATCGATAACTGGGATGCCGATCCCTATGAGGGCTACGAGACCGACGAGATCATCTACGGCCGCGGCGGCTCCGACCAGGAGGGTGGCATGGCTTCTGCTACCTACGCTGCCAAGATGATGAAAGACATGGGCCTCATCCCCGAGGGCTACAAGATCATGGTCGTCGGTACCGTCCAGGAAGAGGACTGCGACGGCATGTGCTGGCAGTACATCTACAACAAGGACGGCATTAAGCCCGAGTTCGTCATTTCCACCGAGCCCACCGACGGTGGCATCTATCGCGGTCACCGCGGCCGCATGGAGATCCGCGTCGACGTTCACGGCACCTCCTGCCACGGCTCCGCTCCCGACCGCGGCGACAACGCCATCTACAAGATGGCCGACATCATCGCCGACGTCCGCGCTCTCAACAACAACGGCTGCGACGAGTCGACCGACATCAAGGGCCTCGTCAAGATGCTCGACCCCAAGTACAACCCCGAGCACTTCGAGGACGCCCGCTTCCTGGGCCGCGGCACCTGCACCGTCAGCCAGATCTTCTACACCAGCCCCAGCCGTTGCGCCGTCGCTGACTCCTGCGCCATCTCCATCGACCGTCGCATGACCGCCGGCGAGACCTGGGAGTCCTGCCTGGACGAGATCCGCAACCTGCCGGCCGCCAAGAAGTACGGCGACGACGTGAAGGTTTCCATGTACATGTACGACCGTCCGTCCTGGACCGGCGAGGTCTACGAGACCGAGGCTTACTTCCCCACGTGGATCAACAAGGAGACCGCTCCGCACGTCAAGGCCCTCGTCGACGCCCACAAGGCCATGTTTGGTGACGAGCGCATCGGCTGCGAGCCCAGCATGGACAAGCGCACCGGTCGCCCGCTGTGCGACAAGTGGACCTTCTCCACGAACTGCGTCTCCATCCAGGGCCGTTACGGCATCCCCTGCGTGGGCTTTGGCCCGGGTGCCGAGTCTCAGGCTCACGCCCCCAACGAGGTCACCTACAAGGATGACCTGGTCACCGCTGCCGCCATGTACGTGGCTGCCCTGAACCTCTACGATCCGAGCCAGGCCGATGGCGACGCCACCGTGTTCCGCGCCGGTCTGACCAACAACAAGATCGATTAGTCCCATTCCTCGATTTTGTTGAGCCGGGGGCCGCTCGTGTCCCCGGCGCTCCCTGTTGACTTGGGGCCCGCGGTCGTTATCTCCCATGCTTCCTCAACGGTGGCGGGTCCTCGTCATGGTGCTCTGCATGTTCTAGCCACACGCGCATGCCGGAGCACATCTACTCATTGTGATCGTTTCACCTTTAGAAAGGACATTTACATGGACGCCAAGTTTACCGAGCTCGTCGAGCAGCTGAACGGCCTCGATTTTAAGGGTATGTACGGCAGCGACTTCCTGCACACCTGGGACAAGACCACCGATGAGCTCAAGGCTCTCTACATCGTCGCCGACGCCCTGCGCGAGCTGCGCGAGAACAACGTCTCGTCCAAGATCTTCGACTCGGGCCTGGCCGTCTCCCTGTTCCGCGACAACTCCACCCGTACGCGCTTCTCTTTCTCTAAGGCCGCCAACCTGCTCGGCCTTGAGCTGCAGGACCTGGACGAGAAGAAGTCCCAGATCGCTCACGGCGAGACCGTCCGCGAGACCGCTACCATGATCTCCTTCATGGCCGACGTCATCGGCATCCGCGACGACATGTACATCGGCAAGGGCGACGCCTACATGGCCGAGGTCTCCGAGTCCGTGCAGCAGGCTTACGAGGACGGCGTTCTGGATCACCGTCCCACGCTCATCTCCCTGCAGTCCGATTCCGACCACCCCACGCAGTCCTCTGCCGACATGCTCTACCTCATCAACGAGTTTGGTGGCCTCGAGAACCTCAAGGGCAAGAAGGTTGCCGTCACCTGGGCCTATTCGCCCTCTTACGGCAAGCCGCTGTCCTGCCCGCAGTCGCTGATCAGCCTGCTGCCCCGCTTTGGCATGGACGTCACCCTGGCTCACCCCGAGGGCTACGACCTCATGCCCGAGGTCGTCGAGCGCGCCAAGGGCTATGCCGCCGAGTCCGGCACCACCTTTAAGCAGGTCAACACCATGGCCGAGGCCTTCGAGGGCGCCGACATCGTGATCCCCAAGAGCTGGGCTCCGTTTGCCGCCATGGAGAAGCGTACCAATCTGTACGCCGAGGGCGACGACGCCGGCATCGCTGCGCTCGAGAAGGAGCTGCTCGCCCAGAACGCCACCCACCAGGACTGGTGCTCCACGACCGAGCTCATGGAGAAGACTGCCAACGGCCAGGACACCATCTTTATGCACCCGCTGCCCGCCGACATCTCCGGTGTCTCCTGCGAGCACGGCGAGGTTAACGCCGACGTCTTCGACATGCACCGCGTGGGCATGTACAAGGAGGCCAGCTACAAGCCGTACGCCATCGCTGCCATGATGTTCCTGCAGAAGGTTGCCGATCCCGCCGCTACCCTCAAGGCCCTCGACGAGCGCAACACCGCCCGTTGGCTCCAGGCCTAAAGCCGGGCTGAGAAATGGCTAAGCGTATCGTTGTCGCCCTGGGCGGAAACGCCCTCGGCGCCAACCTTCCCGAGCAGATGGAGGCCGTCAAGACGACTTCCAAGGCTATCGTCGACCTGATCGAGGAGGGCAACGAGGTCGTCGTCGTGCATGGCAACGGTCCCCAGGTGGGCATGATCGCCAACGCGATGGCTGAGCTCACGCGCTCTAATCCTCAGAAGTACGTTCCCTGCCCCTTGTCCGTTTGCGGCGCCATGAGCCAGGGCTACATTGGCTATGACCTGCAAAATGCGCTGCGCGAGGAAATGCTCGACCGCAATATCGACAAGGGTGTCGCCACCGTGCTCACCCAGGTCGAGGTTGCGGCGGACGATCCGGCCTTTGCCGACCCGGTCAAGCCGATCGGTCCGTGGATGAGCGAGGCCGAGGCCAAGGAGCTGGAGGCCGATCGCGGCTATCAGTTCATCCACGACGAGAAGCAGGGCTTCCGTCGCGTGGTTGCCTCGCCCAAGCCCGTGAACATCGTCGAGCTCGACACCATTAAGTCGCTCGTCGAGTCCAACCATGTGGTGATCTCCTGCGGCGGCGGTGGCATTCCCGTCACCAAGGCCCAGGGCAACCACCTTAAGGGCGCTGCCGCCGTCATCGATAAGGACTTTGCGGCCGAGAAGCTCGCCGAACAGCTCGATGCCGATGCCCTGATCATCCTGACGGCCGTGGAGAAGGTTGCCATTGGCTTTGGCACCGACCACGAGCAGTGGCTCGACACGCTGACCGCGGCTGACGTAAAGCGTCTGTCCGAGGCCAACGAGTTCGGTCGCGGCTCCATGCTGCCCAAGGTCCAGGCAGTCTCGACATTTGCCGAGAGCAAGCCGGGCCGCACGGCGCTCATCACGCTGCTCGAGAAGGCGCGCGATGGCCTTGCTGGCAAGACCGGTACCACGTTTACCGGCGACGCTGAGTAGGCATATCTGCACCATTGAGGAGGGTGCCCTGCGTCGCGGGGTGCCCTCCTTTGTGCTATGGAGAGCCAAGGGGCGTTCGCTGGAAAACGAGCGCATGCCTGTTCTGACGGAGTGCGAGCTTGGTATGGTGGGTATAGCAACTATGGTGTCCAAGGTGGCCAGGGGAGGTTTGCGGAGATGAAACTCGGTTGCGTGATTATGGCCTCGGGCGAGGGCAAGCGGTTTGGCTCCAACAAGATGCTCGCCGATATCTATGGCGAGCCGCTGATTGCCCGGACCATCGATTCGGTTCCCCAGGGCTTCGATGTCGTGGTTTCGACGCGTTGGCCCGAGGTCGCCCGGATTTGTGAGGACAAGCATTGCCCGTGCGTGCTGCACGATGGCGAGCTGCGCAGCGAAAGCGTCCGTGCGGGCCTTTCGTGGGGAGTCGAACGCAACTGGAAAGGCTACCTCTTTTTGCCGGGCGACCAGCCGCTCGTGAGTTCGGATTCTTTTGAGGCTATGGTTCGTGCATTTGACGAGTGTGGCCGCAAGCATCCGGTGCGTCTTGCGTGCAACGGTGAGCCTTCGAGCCCGGTGCTCTTTCCGGCGGAACTGTTCGATGCGCTCATGCGTCTTGAGGGCAAGGACGGCGGCGGTTCGATCCTCAAGGAGCGTACCGACGTGGTGCTGGTCGAGGCGCGTGCCTACGAGCTGTGGGATGTCGATACCGCCAAGGGACAGCGACGCATAGCGGAGCATATCGCCGCCTGCTCGTATTTTGATCGCGTGGCCAACTGCATAAATCAATAAGGAGCAATTATGATCATCATCAAAAACGGCGCGCTCGTGACGCCCCAGGGGCTTCGCCGCGCCGATCTTGCCATGGAGGGCGATAAGATCGTGCGGATCGCCGCGGCGATTGAGCCGGCCGAGGGCGATACCGTCGAGGATGCCGCGGGCTGCTGGGTGTTTCCCGGCTTTATCGACGGCCACACACACATGCAGTGCTGGACCGGCATGGATTGGACAGCCGATAGCTTTGAGACCGGCACGCGCGCGGCTGTCTGCGGCGGTACGACGACCATCGTGGACTACGCGACGGCCGATCGTGGCGTGACCATGCCCGATGCCTTGGCCGAGTGGCATCGCCGCGCCGACGGCACCTGCACGGCAAACTACGCCTTTCATATGGCACTCGCCGAGTGGAACGAGCGCAACCGCGCCGACCTTTTGGCCATGCGCGAGGCGGGCGTATCGTCGTTTAAGACCTACTTTGCCTATGACCACCTGCGCCTGGACGATGCCGAGACGCTCGAGGTGCTCGAGGAGCTCAAGCATATTGGCGGCATACTGTGCGTGCATTGCGAGAACGGCACGCTGGTGAATGAGCTGCAGAAGCGCGTGTTTGAGCAAGGTATCCACGGGCCCGAGGGCCACGCGCTCAGCCGTCCGGACGTGTGCGAGGCCGAGGCAGTGAGCCGCCTGCTATATCTGGCGCACCTGGCCGGCGACGTACCGGTCAACGTGGTTCACCTTTCGACCAAGCTGGGGCTCGAGGCCATCCGTGCCGCCAAGGCGCGCGGGCAGAAGAATATCTATGTCGAGACCTGCCCTCAGTATCTGATGCTCGACGATACGTGCTATTTGGAGCAGGGCGAGGACGGCTTTGCGGGCGCCAAATATGTGATGAGCCCGCCGCTGCGCCATGCGGGCGACCGTGCGGCACTGCGCGAGGCGCTTGTGGCCGGCGAGATCGATACGATCGCGACCGACCACTGCGGCTTTAACCTGCACGGGCAAAAGGACCGCGGGCGCGACGACTTCCGCGCGATTCCCAACGGCGGGCCCGG
>UQUX01000033.1 GCA_900544425.1 uncultured Collinsella sp. | reverse complement strand
CCATGTTCGTCAAGATGGGGCAGATCCTGGCCAACCGCTCCGAGATCTTGCCGCAGCGGTTTTGCGACGAGCTGCGTCGCCTGCGCTCCGACGTAGAGCCGGTGCCGTATGAGGTAGTGCTCCGCTGTCTGGAAGAGGAGTACGGCCAGCGCTTGGGGCAGATGTTCGACGCCATCGACCCCAACCCGCTCGGTAGCGCGTCGCTCGCGCAGGTGCACCGCGCCCGCCTGGTGACCGGCGAGGACGTGGCCGTTAAAGTGCAGCGCCCCGGTGCGCAGCAGGTGATGGCGCAGGACATCGACATCATTCGCTCGGTGGTGCGCATCGTTTCCAAGTTTGTCAACACCGATCAGTTTGTTGACCTGCACGGCGTGGTCGAAGAGCTGTGGACCTCGTTTCGCGAGGAGACCAACTTTTTGGCCGAGGCCAAAAACCTCAACGATTTCTATGAGTTCCATAAGAGCGTCCATGGCGTGTCGTGTCCTAAGTCCTACCTGGATCTTTGCACCGAACACGTCGTGGTCATGGACTACATTGACGGCATCTCGATTGCCGATCCCGAGCGCCTGGTGGCCGAGGGCTATGACCTGGAAAAGATTGGCTCGGCGATTGTCGAGGACTATTCGACGCAGGTGCTCGACGACGGCTTTTTCCATGCCGACCCGCATGCGGGAAACATCATCCTCAAAGATGGCATCGTTTACTTTATTGACCTGGGCATGGTCGGGCGCATGTCGAGCCACGACCGCGGTATCGTCAAGGACATGATTTTCGCCGTGGCCGAGGGCGACGTGCCCAAGCTCAAGGATTCGCTTATGCGCTTTGCCGTGACGCGCGGCGACTCGGCCGAGCTCGACCATTCGGCCTTTTTGTCCGATCTGGACTTTATCGTCGCCGACTTTGCGGGTCTTGACCTTAAGGATCTTGATATCGGCGAGTTTTTGACCTCGCTGCTAAACCTGGCGCGCAAGAACGACGTTGAGCTGCCGAGCGTGGTGACAATGTTCGCGCGCGGCATGGTGACGCTTGAGGGCCTGCTGACCGAGTACATGCCCAACGTCAACATGATTCAGATCATCCAGACGCACATCAAAAACGAGAAGAGTACCTACGCACGCATGCGCGACATGAGTCGCGATTTCGCGGCGAGTAGCTACCGAGCGGCAAAGGGTTCGCTCGAAGCGGCTGAGTATCTGGGCCTGGCGTCGCGAATGCTCACGCGCGGTCAGCTCAAGCTGAACTTGCAGCTCATGAGTAGCGACAAGGCGCTGCGTCAGATAGGCGGCATCGTCGACCGCATGTCAATGGCCATTGTCATTGCCGGTCTGTTTATCGGTTCCTCGGTGGTCTACTATGCGCGCATCGAGCCTGTTGTGCTCGGTATTCCGATCATCGGCTTTGTTGGCTATGTGAGCGCGCTGGTTTTGGCGCTCATGCTGGGCCGCAATATCTGGCGCAACAGTCACGGCGGCAAGCACTAGCGTAGCTGCACGGTGTCTTGTCCCACGGCGCCCTTCCATACCCAACTCTTTCCTATCGCAAACAATAGCTTTTACCTTGGGCTTCGCCTGTGTGCGGGGCCCTTTTGCGTGCTACCATATCGACAGTAATAATCGATGGCCTAGATGGTGGTGCGGAGACGCACGAATGCGCGGTTTTCCTGCGTGTTTGGGAGAATCGGGGTGCAAGTCCCCGGCTGTACCAGTAACCGTAATTCCTCTTGGCCCGGGATGGTCACGTCGCAGATCGGACGGCGCGCCCGGGTCGGTAAGGTTAAGTCGGATCGCCTCCCATCTTGCACGCGACCGTGGCGCATGCCGCCGGTACGCGTTGGGCTCTGGAGGGAAGGGGGACCCCGATGGGGGTACTCGAGCGCAATGTGCGCGATGACGTGGGGCAGCCGCTGGGCAATGCTCCAAGTGCAGACAATAGGAGACAAATGGATATGTTTGAGGACGAGTGCCAGCGCGCCTCGTGGCGTCGTCATGGAGCGATTGCCCGTGGCGTAGCCAAGCGCGGTCTGGTGGCGTTCCTGGCTTTTGCCATGGCTTTTGGCACCACGCCGGCACAACTTTGGGCTGAGGGTGCCGAGGGCATTGCCGAGGCCGTGGCTCAGGCCGCAACGGGCGGCGAGGGCGCGGCGGCCGACGATGGCGCTGCTGCCGGCACCGGCGCGAACAGTGCGGCGGCGAGCGCTGCTGCCGATGACGCCGGCGCAGATCAGGGCGCAACTGCGAGTGCCGCGAATGGCGATGAAACCGCAGCAGACAACGCGACTGAGTCCGAGAGCTCTCCCGCGGTGCCTGCTGCTTCGGAGCAGAAGAACGCCGCCGTCGCCGCGTCCGCCACAACGCTTTCGAGCGAGGCCAAGGTCTTCATCCAGGACACCAAGGATAAGGACAGCTCCTATTCCACGAAGTCGGGCGCGCTCAGCGCGGGCGACACGCTCTGGGCAAATATGTACGATGAGGTCGAGGACGACTGGTACGGCACTTCGACTGAGTCCGTTGCCAATCCCGGCACCTGGACTTACACCTGGCTCGCCGGCACGACCAGGGCCAGCAGCAATGTCGCCGACTACACCGAGGTCGTAGGCCACGAGCAGTCGCTCACCGTCACCGCCGCGATGGAAGGCAAATACTTCATCTGCAAGGTAACGGTTGATGGCAAGGACTACTATGGTCCGTCCGTTTCTTCCGGCTCGGGCATCAATGCCAACTACATTCCTGGCCCCGTGCTGGGCGCCGGTCAGATGGAGCTTAACAGCGTCAAGCTGAATAGCGACACGCCGAGCATAGGCGATACCCTGACGGCGACTCCGTACATAAGCTATTATCAGCAAGCCCCCGCCGATGCCAAGGTCACCTACACGTGGTCCGCATCCACCTCGCAGTACTCGGGATTTACCAAGATCGAGGGCGAGACGGGCGCTACGCTCGTGGTGGGCGACGACCTTGAGGGTAAGTACATCAGGGTCGAGGCCAACGCTGGCGTCAACACGGTGAACAAGACCACTTCCAGCAAGGTCAAGCAGGCCGGTGCGGTCGAGATTTCGGCCGTGTCCATCGTTAACACCAAGGACAACACGAGCGTCTTTACGGTGGGGGATACCGCTAAGGCCCGCGCCAAGGAGAAGGGCGGCGCGTACGGCGCGTTCGTCGACGCGGACAAGCTCAACTTCCAGTGGCAGAGCTCTGACACCAAGAGCGGCGCGTATACCGATATCGCGGGCGCCACGGGTGAGACCCTCGAGCTTACCGACGCTTTGGGTGGCAAGTACCTCAAGTGCAAGGTGTCCTCGAAGATCGGCTCTTCGAGCTTGACCAACTCGACGGGCGCTCTCGTTGCTGCCGCCGGTTCAATTAATGTCACGAGCGTGACCATGAGCCCGACTTCGGGCAAAGTCGAGGTTGGTTCCACGATTACGGCGACCGCCAAGGCGGGCTCCACCGACGTTACCTCCGACTCGCATGTCACGTGGCGGTGGTACAAGGGCAAGTCGAATACCGCCAGCTCGTGCAACACGCCTATCGAGGGTGAGACCGGTAACACCCTGACGGTGACCGCCGCCCTTAAGGGCTACTACGTCGTGGCCAAGGCCAACGGCGGCTATGGCGAGCAGAAGCCGTACTATGCGGCGGGTCCTGTCTCCGTCGCTGGCCAAGTTGAGCTTTACGACGTGCAGTTCGAGGGCTCTCCCGCCACCAACGGTGTACGTGTGGGCGATACGCTCAAGACTAAGGTGCGCAAAAAGGACGGCTCCAACTATCACTATATCGACCGCACCGATAATGTGACCTACCAGTGGCAGTATGCAAACAGCAGCTCGAGCTACGACTCCGCCTATACCGATATCCCCGGTGCTACCGAGGCCACCTATACCGTTGACGCCGCCTATGCCGGCAAGTACCTGCGCGTGAAGGTGACGAGTGAAAACACCGTTTCCAGCACGCAGAAGAAGAGCTCCTACGGCGGCACGCAGTCCGTTGCCCCGTTCGGCCCCGTGACGCTCAAGGGCCAGTACAAGCTGGCGGGCATTGAGCTTGCCGATAAGAACGTTACGCTGAGCGTGGGTTCAAAGATCACGCCGAGCGTGCAGGTTCCGGGCAGCTGGTCGGGCTCGACCAAAGACGTGCCCGACGATGCCGAGCTCACCATGGCGTGGTATGCCAAGGGCGAGGGCGATGCCGATTGGACAGAGCTCACCGACGGCATCGATACGACCGATGGCAGCCTGACCATTTCGGACGCGCTTGTTGGCAAGCGCATCAAAGTTACGGCGAACGCTCTCGACAACACGGTTGAATGGGTTTCGTCCGACAGCGTTACCGCGGCGGGGGAGTATAACCTGCTGCGCGTGATTGCCAACCCGCAGATTAATAGCGATTCGACCCATCTCGTCTCGGGCGATAGCGTTAAGGCGACGGCGCAGGCCAAGCGCGCCGACGGTTCGACCACCAACGGTATCGACGTCACCGGTCAGGCGACTGTTGCCTGGTATGCGGCGGACGATGCGAAGGCCCCGGAGGCCGACTGGACGCTGCTGTCTGATATGTCGGGCGCCGAGGCGACTGTCTCGGCTTCTGCCGCGGGCAAGTATCTGAAGGCTGTCGCCACGAGCGGCAGCTCGACGGTCGAGCTCGTTTCTGCCAACCCCGTGATCGCCGCAGGCTCTCTTGAGGCCGCAGTTCAAAAGCTCAACGATTCCAATAAGCAGATCTCCGTTGATTACAGCGCTAAGGGCGGCAACGTTAACGACGCGCTGAAGGCGCAGCTTGCCGATCTGGGATTTACCGATATCGACGTCAAGATCTCTGAGGGCGGCGTTGCCTTTAAGGCTGAGGATGACAAGGCCACGGTCGGTATCTCCGACGCCCAGGATAAGACCAACGGCGATGTGACGTTCTTCTACATCGATCCCAACGACTACACCGGTTACAACATCGACGGTTTGCGTAACGCCGATGTGGCGTTTGAACTGTCGCGCGATGGCAAGACCGAGTATTACCTGCCCAACAAGTCCGTGCAGGTTGCTTGGGACGAGGCTAAGCTGCAAGACCTTCTTGACAGTGCTGCCGAATCCCTGCAGATTGGCTACGCGGCGGGCGAGTCCGCCGATGGCGTGACCCAAAATGTCACGCTTCCGTACAAGGCGGGTTCCGCAAAGAAATTCTCTGTTGAATGGACAAGCTCCGACACCGAGCGCCTATTTGTTTCAGGTTATAGCTGGGAAGATAAGACGGGTAAGGTTTCGCGCGCATCGAGCGATCGAGACGTGACGCTGACTGCCAAGGTTACGGTTACGAGTGGCGACATCAAGCTTGCCGGCTCGCACGACTTCAAGCTCACCGTCAAGGGCGATCCCGAGAAGGTCGCCGCCGACAAGAAGACACTGCAGGAAAAGGTCGATGCGGCCTTTACCTACGGCAACATTAAATACTCCGGCACCGAAACGGTTGCCAACAAGGATGGCCTGACCGCCGACCTGCAGATGCCGCGCACGAGCACGCTCAATATCGACGGCAAGTACTACAAGGTTGAGTACTCCGCCAGCACCGATGACATCACGTTCAACGGTTACAAGGGCACGGTCTACCAGCCGCTGCCCGGAGCCAAGGCTGCAAACACCAAGATCACCCTCACGGTGACCGACAAATCGAACGCCGAGGTCACGGCTAGTAAGACCCTCGACTTCGCCATTACTCCACAGGACCAGGGCGAGCTCGATACCGAGCTTTCTCTTATGGAAAAGGCGAAGGCCGGCTATGCTGCCGCCATTCTGAATGGCCAGGACGCCAATGCCGTTTCGGCCGACATGCACGCGTTCCAGAAAGCGTATCTGGATGCTGACGGCAACCTTGCCTGGAGCTACAACAAGGCAACGACCGATTCGACCGACTTGGGCGTCGTGCCGGTCGATCTGCCTGGCTATGACGCGATGTCCGGGCAGGATTGGCGTCTGTTTAAGTCGAGCAACAGCTCTATTGTCTCCGCAGAGAATCTCAAGGTCACACAGCCGCAGTACAACACGAAGGTTGTCGTTTCCTCGCGCCTGACGAGCGAGAAGTACGCTCGCTATGCTGAGCGCTATCCCGACAATGCCACGTACGCCAAGCTTGCCAACCAGGACGTATCGGCAACGTTGACGGTCGTGGGCACGAGTGGTCAAAACAGCCCCGAGGTCACAGCGACGTGCTCCGTCATTGGCATCGATGCCAAGGGCAAGCAGCAGACGTGGGCTGCCGCTTCGCAGTACACGCTCAAGAACGGCTCGACTGCCGCCGATGTTTCCGAGGAGCTCTTTAAGCAGGCCGGCCTCAAGGCCGACTATGACCCCAACGGCTCTTGGGGTTGGGTGCTCAATTCCATTACGTCGCCTTTCGATGCCGATCGCACCCTTGCATACGACCATGCTACGGGCGCCTATTGGCAGCTGTTCATCAACGGCGCCGCTGCATCGGTGGGCGCTGGCAACTACAAGCTCGAGGCGGGCGACTCTGTCGTCTGGTGCTACTCCAAGTACGGCGACCCGGCGCCCACCGACCGGCTTTCCGTAAGCTGCACCGTTATCGGCCAGGACGCTTCGGGTGCTCAGCAAACGTGGGCTCAGCCTACGACCGCGCTGGTGGAAGAGGGCACAACTGCAGCCGATCTTTCCGAGCAGGTCTTTAAGCAGGCCGGTATTGGCGCCGACACGGGCAAGGGCTCGTACGGTTGGTTCCTCAATTCTCTGACGTCACCGTTCAATAAGAACGTGACGCTTTCGACCGAGCAGGTTAACGAGAGTACCTGGAAATACTGGCAGTTCTTTGTCAACGGCAAGAAGGCCAATGTCGGCGCAGGCAACTACACGCTCAAGGCCGGCGATGAGATTACCTGGGTCTATGGTTCCGATGGCACCATGCCCGGTCAAGTTTCTGTCTCGATGGAGATCATCGGCAAGAAGGGCGATAAGGCACAGCGCTGGACCGATCCTTCGACGCAGGTGTTTGTTGAGGGCACGACGATCAAGGACGCCACTGCCGCCTACTTTGATGCTTTGGGCATTGAGTCCGTGATGCTCAATGATGGGGGCTATTGGAATGTCCATAGTCTCGTGTCCCCGCTTGATGGCACCAAACTGACGGGCTCCTGGTCGTTCTTTGTTAACGGTGTTCCCGGACCCCAACTCGATAGTGACTACGTTGTCAAATCGGGCGACACGATTGTCTGGGCTTATGCTGCTGGCGATACGGTTCCCAATCCCGACGAGGTCGTAGTCAATCCGAGCGCCCCGCGTCCGTCCGGTTGGAAGTCCGATTGGGATGGCAAGTCCAATGCGGCGGTCGAGAACGTTTCGACGCCTACGGGTGCGCTAGCGAGCTCTTGGACGTTCGATTGGAAGGCGTATTCTGGTTCGGCGTATCCCAACGCGAGTGAACCTATCGTCGTGAACGGTAACGTGTATCTTGCCGTCAACAACCGTTTGCTAAAGATTGACGCCGAGTCGGGCAAGGTCCTTGACGAGTCGAATCTTAAGAAAGCGGTCGGTTACACCTCGCGCCCGATTTATGCGAACGGTTTGGTTATCGTTCCGCTTGACGGCGGTGCGGTCCAGGCCCTGACGGCTGACGCGCTCACAACGGTTTGGGTCACTGACTCCGTGAACAAGACTGCTCAGTCGAATTCTCAGCTGACGGTTGATGGCAATTACCTTTATGTCGGCACCGTTGATGTCGACTATGGAAAGGGTACGTACAATAACGGCCACCTGACGCGCATTAACATGCTGACAGGTGCTGTTTCCTGGCAGCATGTCAATGCCAATGAGGGCTATTACTGGACAGGCGCGACGGTGGGTGATGACTTTGTCTTGGTTCCCACCAGTGCCGGTACCGTCGAGATGCTCAGCAAGTCTTCGGGCGATGTGCTCGGAAGTGTTTCGGTTGGATCGATTGTCAACTCCACTTGCGTGCTTTCGGCTGACGGCAGCCATGCCTATCTCATCTCGCGCGACGGCAAGCTGCACGTGTTGGCGATTTCTGATGGCGACTCACGTGATGCGGATGCCGCTTCGCGTATTACCGAGGAGCGTGTAGTTGACCTTGGCCTTACTGGCTGCGCGTGTGTGCCTACGACGTATGATGGCAAGCTGATTGTTGGCGGCGAGGTTGCTGGCGGCTCTGCGCTAGCGATTATTGATCCGGCCAGCGACTTTGAAACGACGCTGGTTTCGTCTGCTGATGGCACTGCGCTTCCCACTGGTGGCATCAAGGGCGCTCCGCTGGTGAGCGTCCAGGGCGAAGACGCGTATGTCTACTTCACGGTTAACTACGGCGAGAGCCCTGATTTCGTTAACTACACCTCGGGCGGTGGCGTATATCGTTACAAGTTGGGTGACGCTGGGGCTTCTGGTGTGTTTAGCGCAACAGGCCACAACAACTACTGTGACTCGCCAATCGCTTGTGATGCCCAGGGCAACTTGTACTACATCAACGACTCTGGCACGCTGTTCAAGCTGAATGCTGGCGTTAAGGTTTCGTTTAGCGCTGGCGAGGGGTCCAAGGTCGATTTTCAGACTACGGCCGCCAACGGCTCTATCGCCAAGCCTGCCGATCCGACACGCGAGGGCTATACCTTCGCTGGTTGGTATACCGACGAGGCTTGTACGGAGGCGTATGACTTTAGCGCTGCGGTGGCGGCCGATATGACGCTGTATGCCAAGTGGGTCAAGAATGCCGTTAACCCTGGCGGTAACGGTGGCTCTGGCTCCAATGGTGGCTCGGGTAATGCCGGTGCTGGTTCTGGCTCCGGTAACGGCACAAACGGCCAGCAGACTGGCGGTGCTGTTGCTCCGGGCCAAAAGCCGGTGTCCACCACGACCAAGACCGAGACCAAGGACGGCAAGGATTCCAAGAAGGATTCCGACAAGTCCGACAAGAAGGACAGCGAGAAGTCTGATAAGAAGTCCAGCAAGTCCGGCTCCAAGTCCGATACGGGCGCGGCCGCCGCGACTACCGCTAAGAAGTCCGCTGAGGCTCCCGCGCAGCAGTCTGGCTTCAATCCGCTTGCCATCGTCGGCGTTGCGGCTGGCGTGATCGGTCTTGCCGTCATCGGCGTGTTCGTATTCACCAAGCGTCGGTAGGTGAGGGCTATGTCCAATAAGCCGCAGGACGCCGACTCCAAACAACCCGACTCGTCGTTCATTCAGCTCGACGATGCAAAGCAAAAGGGCGCCGCTTCGGCGGCGTCCGCCCCTCGGCGCAAGGCACTGCTTGGCGCTCTGACGGCCGGCTGCATCGTTTTGATCGTTGTGTCGCTGGGTTTTGTCTATCCCTCTGACGGCAGTGCATGGTCCATCGATTGGATCGCGCGGGCTGTGACAGGGGAGAGCGTCGTTGCCAAGGATGCGTCGGTTTCCGGCTCGACTACCGCTTCGGGCAAGGCTGCGCCCAAGGACTCCAAATCTTCGGACAATGCGAAGGACGGGTCGAAGGATTCGGATGAATCTGATTCCAAGGACAAGTCTGAATCTTCGGACAAGAAGTCTGACAAGGATTCGAAGGAGAAGAAGTCCGAAGGCAAGGGCGGCAAGAAGTCCAGCAGCACGTCTGCCGGACAGGGCTCGGAATCCGCTGGTGGATCGAGTTCTTCTTCGGGCAGCGGCTCGGCGTCCGGCGGTGGGTCTGCATCCAACAGCGGCAACGCCTCTGCGGGCAATCAGGGCGGCTCGCAGCAGTCTGGCTATGTCACGGTGGCTGTTTCGGTTACATCGAGCGCTGTGGGCAATCCTGTGTCTTCTGGCGGTACGTTCACCTTCAACGAGGGTGCCACGGTCTACGACGCTCTGTGCGCCCTAGGGCTTTCCGTCAATGCGCACGGCTCGTCGTACGGCACGTATGTCGCCGCTATCGGCGGCCTGGCCGAGAAGGAGCACGGCGGCACGAGCGGCTGGATGTACTCTGTCAACGGCGTAACGCCCAATACGGCCTGCAGCAATTACATTCTCAAGAATGGCGACACCGTCGTGTGGTATTACGTAACGGGCTAGAGGCCTCGACATAGCACGCCAAACGGGCGGTTCGGACAAACATCCGGGCCGCCCGTTTTTCATGCGAATGGGACTGGCTCGCCCGGTCTCTCTGCAAACAAAAAGCCGGCTGGAACGTGAATTCCAACCGGCTGCGAAGCGAGATTATGTTGGGCCGTCTACGACTGTGCGCCTTCGAGGAAGAAGCGGCGGCTAAAGTAGTTGTACCAGGTGACCAGGAACGTGGCGATGGCCTTCATGGCCTGGTAGCCGATGCTCAAAAACGTGACGCCCACAAACATGTACAGGTCGTTGAGGCCCAAACCAATCACCGACAGGATGGTGAAGATCGTGAACTCGCGCTTGCGGCTCATGCCCTCGCGGTGGTCGAACACGTACTTCATGCTGAGCCAGTAGTTGACCACGACGGACGTGATAAACGAGATCGTGGTGCTCATCAAAAAGTCGAGATGGAACAGCTCGACGAGCGCAATGAGCATGCCCCAGTCGATGCCAAAGGAGATAAGTCCCACGACAGCGAACTTGAGGAACTGCTTGGTATGAGGTTGTGCCAGTGCCTTGCGCACGTAATCACATCCAATGCGTTGACGAATCGAGCAGAGGATACTTTAGAGCTTTTGCATGGGAAACGTAAGGTCTTTGCCAAGAACTATACGAACTCGTCAAATTTGCAAGAGACAATCCGCAAACGTCGCAAATCCATCCGTAAACGAGCAAGGCCCACGAACAACGCAGCGCTCGACGTACGTCGTCCGTGGGCCCCGTAGTGCAACGAGGAGGCTGGGCTACTTGGTTTCGTCTCCCTCCAGGAAGATCTTTCGGGTCACAAAGTTGTAGACCATAACAAGCGCGGTGGCGCAAATCTTGGCGATATTGGCCTCGAGCCCCAGGCCGGCGTTGAGCGCCAGCACGATGCCGTCGTTGAGAGCCAAGCCGATCACGGACAGCACGACAAAGATAATGAACTCGCGGCGGCGGCTCATGCCCTCCTTGTGCGCAAACACGTACTTCATGCTCGCGACGTAGTTAAAGATGAGCGAGACGATAAAGCCGCTGGTATTGGCGATCAGGATATTGAGGCCCAAACCGTAGTGGAGCAGATTCATGATGCCAAAGTCGATGACGGTGGCGACGACGCCGACGACGCCAAACTTCATGATCTGCGCAAGGAGCTTTTGCATGGTACCTGCCTTAGAGTGGCGCCGGAGCGCCGCGGGGATGACAAACTCAGCAAGTTTAGCCAATCCCCGCGGGTGGAGCTAGGCGCGCTCCTCGATAGCACCGTTTCTATATGCATCGAGCAGTTGGCGTAGGTCCTGGATCTGGCTGCGGATCTTGGCGCCGGTATCGGTGTCACTCACCATGCGGCGACGGTCGGCCTGGTCAAAGCGGTTGGTCTCGCTCTCGATGTCCACGTTGCGCGTGAGCGCCTCGGCAACCGTGGTAAAGGCCTGGTGCGACTTAAGGCGGCATCCGCGAGAACTGGAGATAAGCGTGTAGCCGGCGATGCCCGTCTTGGGATGGTAGGCGCGGCAGAAGCCGCCATCGATGACCAGCAGCTTACCGTTGGCGCGGATGGGCTGCTCGCCCTTGGTAGTTTTGACCGGGGTATGGCCGTTGATGATGTGCCCCGTCGGCGAGCAGGCCATGGGGGCGACGTTGAACTCGCGCATGATGTCGTCGCAAACGGACGAGGACGTGGTGAGCGTATAGTACGGGTCCATCGGCTCGACCCACGTGCTCTTATCGGCGATATAGGCGCGCTCAAAGGTACGCACCAGGCGTCCGCTCGCGGGTGAGTTAAAGCCGATCCACAGGTACCACATCCAGTCGAGGGCGTCGCGGTCGCCCACGCGCCAGGCGCGGCGGGCGATGCGGTCGCAAAAATCGAGATAATCGCGACCGGCGTGCCAGGTACCCAGGCAGTTCATGCTGCTAAAGGTGCCGTCTTCGTTGAGCGGCACGCAGCCATGGAACAGCAGGTTGCCGTTGGTGACCTTGTACATCGAGCCGTGGGTGTAGAGGAAATCGATATGGCGATGCAGATGATCGGCGGTGATAAACTCGGACACGAGCTTGTCGATGATGTGCTGTTCCTGGGGCGTGAGCGTGTAGGGGTCCGTCGGGTCGACGGTGGGGAAATCGTTGGTCGTGAGCGGCCACACGCTGCCGTCGGCGAGCGTGACCGTGCCGGTGTCGTGGTCGATCTTGTCGAGCAGCAGGCGGTCGGTCATGTCGAACTCGGGGTGACGCTGGATAATCTGGCCCTCGAGTTTAAAGAGCAGCACGTTGATGGCCTTGATCAGCGGGGTGATGGACTCGCCGGCGGTATAGGTGGCGTCGGCGAAGGCGACAAGCTCGCGCAGCGAGATGCCGTAGTCGTTCTCGAGGATCTCGTAATTGTCGTAGCGCAGGTTGTTGCGCAGCACCGTGGCGATGCAGGCGGGCTCACCGGCCGCAGCGCCCATCCACAGCAGATCGTGGTTACCCCACTGAATATCGAGCGAATGATAGGTGAGCAGGCGGTCCATAATTTTGGCCGCGCCGCCGCCACGGTCGAAGATGTCGCCCACCAAGTGCAGGTGGTCGACGGCGAGGCGCTTGATGAGTGAAGCAAGCGACTCGATAAAGTCGTCGGCGCTGGCGGTCTCCAGAATGGATTCGATAATGCGCTCGTGATACCGCACGCGGTAGTTGTTCTCATCCGGATGCGTGTGCAGCAACTCGTCGATGATGTAGGCGTAATCGCGCGGGATGGCCTTACGCACCTTGGAGCGGGTATAACGGCTCGAAAGCGAGCGGGCAACCACAATGAGCTGGTCGAGCATGGTCTTGTACCAGGTGGGCGAGTCCTCGCGCCGGCTGCGGACAAGATCGATCTTCTCGCGCGGATAGTAGATGAGCGTGCACAGCTCGCCCTTTTCGTCAAAGGAGAGCGTGTCGCCAAAGATCTCGTCGACATGCTCGCGCACAACACCCGAGCAGTTGTTGAGGATGTGCATAAAGGCTTCGTATTCGCCATGCACATCGCTCATAAAATGCTCGGTGCCCTTGGGCAGGTTGAGGATGGCTGAGAGGTTGATGATTTCGGTGAATGCGGATTGCTCGGTGGGGAACTGTCTCGACAGCAGGCGCAGATACTTGAAGTCTTGCGGATTGCGATCGAATGCGACCATGAGGCACCTTCCGATGTGGTTGGTAAAACTGACAAACAGCGTCAAACGTTTATCAGTATGCGCCGCTTTTGTTTCGATTGGAGATGGGAGGTCAAATTGTTGGCCGAACGGTTTGGTAAATCGATTTAGTTGAGGTAGATATGGCGGTTGAATGGAGACGCGGGGTCGTTTTTGCAGGCGCATACCTCCGGGATCGATAGGGATGATAACGGTAAAGATGTTCACTACCTTTGGTTCAATTTGGTAAATAGTGGACATTTGTACCGTATTCACGATTGCTGTGCGATAATTTGCGCAGTAATGAGTAAGGAGCCTCATATGAGTGATTTTGTCCTGACCTGTGAATCCGCCGCCGACCGAACCCGCGAGTTCTTTGAATCGCGCAATATCCCCGTCGTGTGTTTTCATTACGAGATCGACGATGTTGTCTATACGGACGATCTGTATCAGTCGATTGCGCCGGACGAGTTTTTTGCCCAGATTGCCGCGGGCGCCATGCCCAAGACGTCTCAGGTGAGCGTGGGTGAGTACGAGGAGTTTTGGGAGCCGTTTGTTGCCGAGGGTAAAGACGTGCTGCACCTGGCGTTGTCGTCGGGTATTTCGGGCACGTATGGATCGGCCTGCGTTGCGGCGCAGATGCTTGCGGATCGCTATCCCCAGGGCGGCAAGGTACGCGTCATCGACTCGCTGGCGGCGTCTTCGGGCTTTGGCCTGCTGGCGGAATGTGCCGCCGACGTTCGCGATAGCGGCGCTTCGCTCGACGAGACGGCCGCTTGGATTGAGGAGCATAAACTCAACCTGCACCACTGGTTCTTCTCGACCGATTTGTCGAGTTACCTGCGCGGCGGTCGCATTTCGGCCGCGAGCGCGATCATCGGCACGGCGCTCAAGATTTGCCCGCTTATGACGGTCGATTGCGAAGGTGAGCTGGCGCCACGCGAGAAGATTCGCACCAAGAAGCGCGCGATCTCCGAGATGGCCAAGACCGTGATGGCGCATGTGCAGGACGGCGCGGATTATTCGGGCAAGTGCATCATGTCGCACTCGGCGTGCCGCGAGGACGCCGAGGCCGTTGCGGCACTGATAGAGGAACAGGTTCCGCAGCTCAAAGGTAAGATTGAGATCAATAGCATCGGTGCTCTGATTGGCTCGCATACCGGCCCTGGCACGGTGGCCGTCTTCTTTATGGGCGACAAGCGCGTGGACTAACGTTTGTGGGCTGGCTGACGGTTTTAACGGCTGCGCCTGTCCCTCCCGACATTCGATAACAGAAAAAGGCCCGTCCCGTTGTTTGCGGGACGGGCCTTGCTGCTGCGGCTAGCGTTTCTTTCCGCGGAAGAAGAAGCCGTGCAGCGAGGGTTTGAGTCCGCGGCTGGCGCGACGCTCCTCGATATGATCGTGGATCGAAGCGACGCGTTCGATGACTTCGTCGGGGATCGGCACGTCGGGATTCATGTTCTCGACCTGGCTAACCTCGGCGGCGGCGACCTGGTCGATAATGGGCACATCGTCGCGCGAGATGACGGGCGTGGCGTCTTCTTTCATCTTGCGGTATCGCTGCATCATGTCGGTCTGAAGCTGCTGGGCCGAAGGCGGCGTCCAGATGATGGCGTTGGCGCCAGCGGCGATGGTTTCACGGATGCTCTCGGGCGTCTTGCCGCCCGGTGCGATGAGCGGCAGGTTGGGATAGTGCTCGCGCAGCTCGCGCAGGACCTGGGGCGTGTTTTTGCCGGCGGCGATGTTGAGAATCTTGGCTCCGGCGCGCACCTTGGCGTGAGCATCGTCGTCGCAGCGAACGACCGTGGCGATGACGGGGATGTCGGCGATGTTGGTGATGTGCTCGACCATCTCGGCAGTAGCGGGGGAGTTGACCACGCAGCCCGCCGCGCCCTGCATCTCGGATACGGCCGCCATCTGCACGGAACGCTTACCGGTGGTGGTGCCGCCGCCAACGCCCACAAAGACCGGGCACTCGGCAACAGTCAGCAACGCTTGCGTAATGGCGGGCTGCGGCGTGAAGGGGTAGACGGCAAACACGGCGTCGGCATTGGAGTTGCGGATGACCGCCACGTCGGTGGTGTAGATGAGCGATTTGATGCGGCGGCCAAAGAGCGTAAAGCCGCTGGCCTCCTCGATCTCATCGGGCATACGGAGGGCTGCCTTGCGCAGACGCCCGTCGATGGGCAGCGGCTCCATGGGCAAAAGGCCGTTGGGAGTTACGGCCACCTGGGGCTCGGTAAATTCGTCTGCAAGCTCAACCTCGGAGAAGTCGACCGAGGCGACGATGTCCTCGTGAACCTCGGCGGGAACATCGATGGGGGCTTGGTCGTTCGTCGCGGCAGGCGTCTCGAAGGAGCTGGTGCCGACAAAGGCGTCGACGCGCTCGTTCAAATCGTTGAGAGAATCCATGGCGGTCCGTTTCTATGCTGTGCGGTCGGCAGTGTACGACCGGCGTTGCGAGTGCTAAATCGTTTGACGAGTTGATTTTTCCCCGCTGCGCCATCCGTTAGACTGAAGGGCCGGCGAACGTGAAGGAGCTGTGGTGGCGGGAATCGAGGTGCTATCTTGAATGTCCCGTATACAAAAGAGAGGTGACGCGGTATGGAATTCTCGGCAATGTTGGGCTCGATTGGCCTATGCGTGGGCGCAATCGTTGCCGCCGCGGTCATCTACTTTGCGGTCACGGCCATCAAGGGCAAAAAGG
>UQUX01000032.1 GCA_900544425.1 uncultured Collinsella sp. | reverse complement strand
GCGCGCCTTGCGGGCGGCATTGCGCGCCTTGCAGGCCTGTTGCGCCTTCTTGACGATCTCGCGAGCGGGCTTGGGATGCTCCTCGAGGTAATCGGCAAGGCCGTCGGTCACAATCTTGAGTGTGAGCGCGCGCATATAGGAGCTGCCGAGCTTGGCCTTGGTCTGGCCCTCAAACTGCGGATCGGGCAGCTTGACCGAGATAACGGCCGAAAGGCCCTCGCGCACATCGTCGCCGGTCAGATTGGCGTCTTTTTCCTTGAGCAGGTTCTGCTTGCGCGCATAGTCGTTGATCACGCGGGTGAGCGCGGTGCGGAAGCCCTCAAGGTGCATGCCGCCCTCGGGGGTGTAGATGTCGTTGGCAAACGACATGACGTTCTCGCCGTAGCCGCTATTCCACTGCAGGGAAACCTCAACCTCGCCCATCTTGGCCACAGGTGCGTCCGGGTCCGATTTGCCCTCGATGTAGATAGGCTCCTTAAAGGCCTCGGGGACGTCCTTGCCCTCGTTAAGGAACTTGACGAAGTCGATGATGCCGCCCTCGTAGCAAAACTCCTCCACGTGGGGAG
This sequence comes from uncultured Collinsella sp., assembly GCA_900544425.1. Classification (GTDB taxonomy): domain Bacteria; phylum Actinomycetota; class Coriobacteriia; order Coriobacteriales; family Coriobacteriaceae; genus Collinsella. The sequence goes on along the minus strand of UQUX01000032.1, from coordinate 15,492 downwards.
TAGACTCGCGCTCGTCAGTCAGCACGATTTTGAGGTTCTTATTGAGGAACGCCGTCTCCTGCAGACGGTTGTGCAGCGTATCGAAATCGTAAATGCAGGTCTCGAAGATCTCGTCGTCGGGCCAGAAGGTGACGGTGGTGCCCGTCGAATCCGAGGTGTCCACGACCTCCATCTTCTTGACGGTCTTGCCGCGCGAGAACTCCATCTCGTAGGTGTTGCCGTCGCGACGAACCTGAACGACCACGCGCTTGGACAGTGCGTTGACGACGGAGATGCCAACGCCGTGCAGGCCGCCCGAGACCTTATAGGCCGAATTATCGAACTTACCGCCGGCGTGCAAAATCGTCATGACGACCTCGAGCGTCGGGATCTTTTTAACAGGGTGCTCGTCGACGGGGATACCGCGCCCGTTGTCGACGACCGTGATGGAGTTGTCGGCGTGGACCGTCACCTGGATCTCGGTGCAGAAACCGGCCATGGCCTCGTCGACGGAGTTGTCAACGATCTCCCACACCAGGTGATGCAGACCGCTGGCGCTCGTCGAGCCGATATACATGCCCGGGCGCTTACGAACGGCCTCGAGACCTTCGAGAATCTTAATCTCGCCGCCATCGTAATCGTTTTCGTTTGCCACACGTCCTCCTTCAGTCAAGAAAATGTGTACAGCCTTACTAGTTTATCGTAAAAAAATACCCTCGGGAACGAGGGTATTTGGCTCTACAAGGCCACCAGATGCGATTTAAGGCTCTTTTTTGCTTTGCACGCCCTTGGCCCACTCGGCACTGGCTCTCATGGCGTTCTCGAGGGCCTCGCGCAGTTTTTGGTCTTCGATGGGCGCCACTTGGCGCTCAATCTCGGTGCGCTCGGCATCGCTGAGGTCGGCGTGTGGGGCCGGCGGGCGCTCGGTCGCCGCTGGGCGAAGGCGCTCCTTGGCGGCGGGCGGCGTGTGACCGGGCGCGGTGGTTTTGAACACCAGGCCATCCACATGCGCACCGGCGCGCTCCATGCGCGCGCGGATGATCTCGCGCAACAACGTCATTTCCTGCGTCCACGAGGGCGAGTCGAGATATACCAGCAGCTCATTGGACTCGGGCAGGTAGCGCAGGCCCGTCACATGCCGCCCCTCGCGCGTGCCCGAGCACACCGCGTTCCACGCGCGATAGACCGCGCGCGACTCCTCGGCGGCCTCCATCTGCGCACGGCGCTCAGGGGTCGCAGCCGCCAGGATGCGCTGGCGCTCTGCGTTCAAAAAGCCACTGAAGGCGACCGTTTCGCTCTCGCGCTCGTAATTAGCACGTCTCACCCATGCTCACCACCTTGGCTCGATCAAGCAGGTCATCGGTAAAGTACCCCAGGTTGGTCGTGGTTATGACCGTCTGGATATCATCGCCGATCAGCCGCAGGAAAGCACCGCGGCGTTCGCCGTCGAGTTCGCTCATCACGTCGTCCAAAAGCAGCAGTGGGGCGGTGCCCAGGACATCGCGAGCCACGGCCACCTCGGCCACCTTCCAGGACAGTACCAACGTTCGCTGCTGTCCTTGGCTGGCAAATGAACGAGCGGAGCGACCCGCCACGGTAAATTCAATCTCGTCGCGATGCGGCCCCACCAACGTCACGCCGCGGCGAATTTCCTCGCCGGCGTGCTCATCAAGGGCGGCCAGCATGCGCTCGTACGCCCAGCCCTTCAGCTCTTCGCGATCCTCGACCTGGGGCAAATCCCCCAGCGTGGACGCATAGGACACGTTGGCGGCTTCACCGGACGCCACTTGCCCGTAGGCAGTACGCACATGGCCCGCCAGCCGGTCGAGCAGGGCCAACCGGTGCACGAGCAGAGCCGCGCCCGCGCGGGCAATCGAATCGTTCCACGCGCCGAGCATCTCACGGCAGCACCAGGTCTCCTTGAGCAAGGCGTTGCGCTGGGTCACGCAGCGCCCATAGGCGCTCGCAAGATCGGCATAGCGTGCGCTCAGTTGCATGCCAAAGTCATCGAGGGCGGCGCGGCGCACACTGGCGCCCCGCTTAACCATGTCCAGATGGTCGGGGCAAAACAGCACGCTCGGCAGAACCCCGCGCACACCGGCGGCAGAGCATCTCTTGCCGTTGCGGCTAAACGAGCGCTTACCGTCCTCCGCGCTCAATCCCATATCAAGCACGCGGCCGTCGCCCTCGAGCCTCAGCTCGACCCTGCACGAGCCCACGCCGTCATGAACGAGCTCGGCTGCGGTCGGATGCCTAAACGAGGCGCCGCTCGTCAGCAGCTGCAGCGCCTCTATGAGATTGGTCTTTCCCGCCGCGTTGGGTCCCGCAAGTATCGTCACGCCGTCGTCTAGGGCAAGGCGATAGCTATCGAAGCTGCGGTAGTGCGCGACGGAAAGATCGCGGGCGAACATGGTCATGGCGCAACGCTAGATTCGGACCGGCATGACCAGGTACAGGTAGTTGATCTTGTCGTAGGACTTGAAGATGCCCGCCTGCGAGTAGCTCTTGAGCTCCAGCGTGATCTCCTTCTCCTTGGATAGGGCATTGAGGCAGCCGAAGATGTAGTGGTAGTTGAAGGCGATGGTGCCCGACTCGCCCTCGGCCTCGACATCGATCGTCTCCTGCGCAAGGTCCTGGTCATTGGAAATGGAGGACAGGCCCATCTGCCCGTTCTCGACATCGATCTCGAACTTGACGGCGGGGTTGGCGCTCGCGATAACGGCCACGCGCTTGAGGGCGGCGTTAAAGGCGGCGACGTCGATCTTGACGCTCGTCACGCACGAATCGGGGATGAGCTGCTTGTAGTTGGGGTACACGCCCTCGATGCGGCGCGACACGTAGGTGGTGTTGCCGGCCTCAAAGACGACCTGGGTGTCGGTAGCCCCGATCATGATGGTCGCCTGGCTGGCCATGATGTTCAGCGCGTCGTTAAAGGCGTCGGCCGGAACGTTGAGCTCAAAGGAACCCTCGAGGGTCGAGGTCTCAACCTGCGTATCGCACACGGCCAAACGGAAGGAATCGGTCGCCACCAGGCGCACGGTGTTGTTCTCGACCTTCATGTGCACGCCACCCAGGATGGGGCGGGCCTTGTCGGTCGAGGTGACGCGCCACACGCGGCCGACCATTTCGGACAAGATATCGGTCGGCAGTTCCACGGCGCTCTCGATGGCATAGGCCGGAAACTCGGGGAAGTCATTAGCATCAAGCGTGTTCAGTCGGAAAGAGCTCTTCTCGCAACCAATCAGCACCTGGCGCTCGGACAGCTCAAAGGTGACCGGGGCATCGGGGAGGGTCTTGGTGATATTGGAGAGCATCTTACAAGGGATAACCATCTCGCCCTCTTCTTCGACATGCGCCGCGATGCGATGACGGATCGAGATGGTGTAGTTAGAGGTCTGGAATTCCAAGATGCCGTCTTGCGCCTTGACGAGCACGCCCGACAGGATGGGAAGGGTGGATGCCGAAGCGACGCCCTTCATAACGACGCCGATGGCTTGTGTAAGCGAGCTCTGGCTGACGGTGAACTTCATCTTTTAATACCTTTCTATAGATATAAATATCTTAATAATAGTAATAGCACTGACGAAACTGTTGATTACTCCCAAAGACGCAGGTCAGACCCAGAAAGAGAATCGACAGCAACCTGTGTGCAACGGGGGTGGTTTTCCACGTTCAAAACCTGCGCAAAACTTTTCATCACCGCGGGTTGGGTTTTAAACACCTTATGTCCGTGGTTTCGACAAGTTTTCAACAGGTGTCTCTATTTTCCTACGAGCGCAGTGTAATTTTATCGCGCAGCGACTTAAGGTCTTCGGTGACGGTGCGGTCTTCCTGGATCATCTTCTGGACCTTTTTGTAGCTCGTGCTGACGGTCGAGTGGTTGCGGTTGCCAAATTCGGCGCCCACCGCCGTGGTCGTCATCTCGCACATCTCGATGGCCAGGTAGATAGCGATATGGCGTGCTTTGGCGATATTGGCGTTGCGACGCGGGCCGATGAGCTCCTCGTGCGTTACGCCGTACTGCTCTTCGATGACGGACTGAACCGTCTGGACGTTGATCTTTTTGGCCGATGTGTCGAAGTACTGGCTGGCGATGGCATCGATATCGTCAAAGGTGAGCTCCCCGCCCTCGCGTTCGCGGTCGCCCGCCTCGCCGGCGCAGCGCTCGCAAAAGCTCTCGAGTTCGCGGATGTTGGTGCCCGAGACCTCGGCCATGTGTTTAAAGTGCCCGTCGGTCAGGTGCCCGCCGTCGCCCCCATAGGCCGCCAGCAGCGAGTCGTCGCCTGCCTCGGGAGCGGCGACGATAGTGTTCTCGTAATAGCGCTGCAAGATCTTGTATTTCATCTCGTAGCTGGGCTCTGCGACCAGGCAGAGCATTCCGGCGTTGAAGCGGCTGGTCAGACGCTCGTCCATGCTCAGGTCCTTGGGGGCGCGGTCTGCCGCGATGACGACCTTCTTGTTGTTGCGGATGAACTCGTCCATGAGCTGGAAAAAGTAGTCCACGCTTGCGCGCTTGCCGATGATGTTTTGGATGTCATCGATGATGAGCACGTCCACGCCGTGGTACGCCTGCATGATGGGGGCGTTGCTCTTCTTTTGGCGGTCGAACTCGGTCATCAGGTCGTCCAGATATGCCTGGGAGTTGGCATACTTGACCTTGATCTCGGGTGACTTCTCGGCGAGCTCGTTTTTGATGGCAAGCAGCAGGTGCGTCTTGCCCAGGCCCGATTTGCCGTAGATAAACAGTGATGTGCATGTGCCGCGCTCGTCCGCGAGGGCGGCAAACTTGAGTGCCGAGCGATAGGCATGGCTGTTCTCGGGGCCGTAGACAAAGTTCTCAAAGGTAAATTTTGAGTTCGCGGCGAGCGGGGCTCCATCCGTATTCTGCTCGGCCGGCACGGTCGGTGCTGGCATGGGTGAAGCGGGGGTCGCAGCTTGCGTGGATTTAGTCGGCGCTCCGCCCTTCATCTGGTTCATCATGCGACGAAAATCGTCGGCCGAGAGCGTGTTCTTGATTGCAATGCCCGAATCCGCGCCCGCCGCTGCGTCGTGAGCGATGGGCATGTGCGTGACGGGTGCGTTCGTTGACGTCGCTACCGCGGTCGGCAACGGCGCCATGGTTTCACGGGAAACATCGCTGTGCTGGTGCTCGATTGTCGGCACGTCGCTTGCGGAGGCTGGTACCGTCGGGGAAGCAGCGGGAGCCGTGGCGGGCGCCGTCGCGGCAGCGGATTCCGTTGCGGCGCCTTGCGGCGCCACGATGTCGAGAGCAATCGGTGCAAAGGCGATTTCTTCCAGATAAGCCTCAATAGTCGGCTGATGCTTTTTGAGCTGCGCGATGGCAAAGCGCGAGGGGGCCTCGATCGTGAGCGTATCTTCGGTCAGGCTTATGGCGCGCGATTGCCCCAGCATGTTGATGAGGCGTGCATCTTGGCCGTCGCGCTGGCAAAAGGCGATGGCATCCCCCAGGATGATGCTTGCTTCCTCGTCCACTGTCTCTCCCGTTCTTTAGCTCTGAGCTCGCACGCGAGCGGCGCCGAGTTCGGTCAGATGGTATTTCTGGCCATGCTTGATGACCAAGCCGGCCTGCGCCAAGTCATTGAGCGTGCGTGACCAAGTGGGGGCCGAGTTTCCAAACGCCCTCGCAAGATCGGTTGCGCCGCACGCTTGATTTTGCGCCAGATAGCCCAGCGCGGCGTTGCCGCGATCGCTTACGAACACGTCCGGTTGTGGCTGTGCATACTGATTTACTGCATTAGGATACATCATTTGAGCTGCTGGTTGTTGAGAACTCTGCGTCGGCGGCATTTGCTGTTGAAAACTTTGAGGCCACTGTTGGTAAGGCTGCGGAGGCATCTGTTGGGCCCAGGGGTTGTACTGCTGCTGCGGCATCTGCTGGTACGGCTGCTGATATCCCTGCTGGTACTGCTGCGGGAACTGCTGGCCATACCCCAGTGGCGGCATCTGCTGATATGGATATCCCTGTTGGTACGGCTGATAGCCCATTTGCTGGCCACCCGGCGCCCCCGTCGCCTGCTGCATTGCTGCTGCATCCTGATCAGCCAGTGGCATGGCCTCTGGCATGTTTGGCGGCATCGACATAGATGCCGCCTGGGGTTCTTGTGTGGGAAGCATTCCGGGCTGCTGCATCTGTCCCACGGGGGGCTGCATCTGCTGCGTTGCCACGGGCTGCTGCGCAAAAGCTCCCGGCAGGGGATATGTGGGCTGCTCCGTCTCGGGCCGCACGGCAGCGCCGCGTCCGCCGGCACGCTCGATTTCCTGCACGCGTTTAGGGTTCAGGCTTACCGTAACCACGGTGCCGTTGCCCATGTTGTCCTCGATGGATACGGCACCGCCGGCGTTTTCCAAATACTCCTGCACCATGGGAAACCCTGCTCCGGTTCCACGGATATAGCGCTTCATCTTGCTGTTTGCGCTGGTAACGCCAAAGTCGAAAGCGCGTTCCTTGTCGTCGATGCCGGGTCCTTGGTCAGCAAAGCGGATGGTGTCTCCGCCGTCCAGAATCGAGATGATGGGCTCGGCAAAGTGTGCGTGGATAAAGTTTTCGACAATCTCGCGGATGACCATGAGCGAGATATGGCCACCTTGTTCTTTCATGCACTGGTAGACGGTGTTGGTCGTCTCTTCCAAATACGTGCGGACATCTTGCGGATCAATGACGATCACCCGCGGTGTCGACAGCATGTCGTCATAGACGGCGATGCGCGCGGCGTACATGGCTTTTGGCGCCTGCGTGGTCGTCTGCTCGCCTTCCGCACGCTCTTCGCGCACGCCGGTGATGTGCTCGTTGTCGGGTGCCGGGTCTCCGGAATCGACCATGGTGTAAAAGTCGTCAGACATGCCGCTCGCAATCTTTCAAAAGGTTTCGAACAAATAGTAGCTCACCGTGCAACGTTTCTCATCTTTCGACAACTTTTCAAAACCTGTTGAAAAATTTGGAAAACAGGCGAAAAGTTCTCAACATTGCCAACATGACCTGTTGAAAACTCGATGAAATATCGTGAAAGGTTGCCATGAGGCGCAAATTTCGGTTGCGCTTATGGGGGAACCGTGTGAACTGCGCAACCTTTTACCTTTGATTTCTTGACATTTGAACATTGATTTCCCTACAATCTTCAAGCTCACGTGTCTATATCTGCGTCCGCGTCCCCGCGGACACTCGAAATGCAGCAGGAGGAACTTAAGATGAAGCGTACGTATCAGCCTAATAAGCGTAAGCGTGCCAAGACCCATGGCTTCCGTGCCCGTATGGCCACTAAGGGTGGTCGTGCCGTGCTCGCCCGTCGTCGCGCCAAGGGCCGCAAGCGTCTCACTGTCTAGCAGCGATACACACATCTCGCATGAAGACTATTAAGTCTCGGCAAGATTTCGAGCATGTGTTCAGTCAGGGGCGTCGTTTCAATCACCCTCTGATTCGAATGACCATATGTGAATCGGTTGGCGAAGGCGACTCCGGAAGGGTCGCCTTCGTTGGTGCTAAGCGACTCGGTTGTGCCGTCGTGCGCAACCGATCTAAGCGTGTGATGCGCGAGGCCGCCCGCAGCTGCGGATTTCCCGTTGCGGGTTATGACATCATCTTGTTTGCAACTCCCAAGACGAGGGTTTCCTCGCCGCAGGAGATGGACAAGGCGTTGCGTTCGCTTATGAAGCGCGCCGGCGTTGCCGGGGAGGAGCGATGAGCAATCACGTTTTGCGACGTGTTGCCATCGCTCCTATTCGCATATATCAACAGGTTATTTCGCCCTTATTGCCTGACGCCTGCATTTATTACCCAACGTGCTCGCAATACGCCATCCAGGCGATTGAGAAGCACGGTGTTTTGAGAGGCTGCTGGCTTGCCGTGAGGCGCATCGCTCGCTGCAATCCCCTGCACGTCGGCGGTTATGACCCTGTGCCCTAGCGGGCACTCGCTATCGGAGGAAAACTTACATGTGGGATTGGATCGTTAACATCCTTTTCGAGCTGCTCAAGCTCATCCAGACCTTTGCGGTCGACTGGGGCCTGTCCATCATCATTCTGGTGGTCATCATCCGTCTGCTGCTGACGCCGCTTATGCTCAAGTCGACCAAGTCGACGGCTCGCATGCAGGTGCTGCAGCCCAAGATGCTCGAGATCCAGGAGCGCTATGCCGACGATCCCCAGCGTCAGGCCGAGGAGATGCAGAAGTTCTACAGCGAGAACAAGTTCAACCCCATGGCTGGCTGTCTACCGCTGCTGATTCAGATGCCTATCCTGTTCGCCCTGTTTACATTGCTGCGCAACCTGCCGCAGTACTTTAACGACGGCACGTTCTCGTTCTTCAACATCCTGCCCGACCTGACCACCACGCCGAGCGCTTCCTTTGCCGATGGCTTTATGGTTGCACTGCCTGCGCTGGTTTGCCTGATCCTGTTCGCCGTCCTGACCCTGATTCCGCAGCTCTATATGTCGCGCAACCAGACCGGCCAGCAGGCTCAGAGCATGCGTATGATGGCCGTTGTCATGACGGTCATGATGCTTTGGATGGGCTGGAGCCTTCCCGTTGGTGTTCTGCTGTACTACGACGTCTCGTCTGCTTGGCAGGTTATCCAGCAGATTTTTGTGACGCAGAAGGTCATCGACAAGGCGAAGGCCGATGAGGAGGAGCGTCTTAAGAACGCTCCGCTGCAGGTTGAGGTCACTCGTCGAGAGAAGAAGCCGCGTCCGCACAAGAAGAAGTAGTGGGATATCAATCTTATTTAGGTACCTAACTTTTGGAGTACGTTATGTCTGAAGAGATCATCGAGGATATGCTTGAGGAGGTTGCCCCGCAGGTCGCGGGCGATTATCCCGAGATTGCACAGCGCTACAAGGCTGGTGAAGAGCTGACCGATGAGGAGCTCGACACCATTGCCGATGTTGCGATTTCCATCCTGCGTTCCATCCTTTCGCACTTCGATGCCGCCAACTCTCCTATCGATGAGTATGAGGGCGACGAGGGTGAGCTGATTTTGGATGTAACGGCTCCCGACCTTGCTGTTCTCATTGGCCGTCATGGTCGCACCCTTGATGCCCTTCAGGTTATGTTCTCTTTGCTGGTGAGCCGCAAACTTGGCTTTAGGTATCCGGTTGTAGTGGACGTCGAGGGATACAAGAGCCGCCGTCAGGACAAGGTTGCCTCCATTGCTCAGTCTGCTGCCGAGCGTGCCATTCGCACTCATAAGAGTGTTTCGCTTCCGCCCATGAATGCCTACGAGCGCCGACTGGTTCACATCGCACTTCGTGGCAATGATGCCGTCGATACTCATTCTGAGGGTTCAGACCCTGATCGCCATGTGGTGATTGTTGCTCGATAATCTACTCGAGCTTATGCTAAGGGGACGTGGTTTCCACGTCCCCTTTTTTTGTCAAAAGTTCTCGATACACTGATTTTTGTCAGAAAGGAGCTTTCGTTGTTAGTACTTACTGATCAGCAAGCTGACGAGATGTTGAGTCGTCTAGCTTTCTATTGCAAAGAGTATTCCTTGAGCGTAACTGATGTTGAGCTGAGGAAATGTATTCAGCATTTGGATTTGGTTCTAGAAACAAATAAGACAACCAATCTCACCCGTATTCTTAACGTAGAAGATGCTGCAGTACTTCATATCCTCGACTCACTTGTTTTGCTCCCCTATATCAACAAGGCTCCTGAGGGAGCTTTGCTGGATATGGGAACAGGTGCGGGCTTCCCTGGTATTCCATTAACCATAACAACGCATCGTAAAACTACTTATATTGACTCTGTTGGCAAGAAGGTTGATGCGGTAAATTCCTTTGTTCATGCTCTTGGATTGAAACATGCTCATGCGGTTCATGATCGTCTTGAAGAATATGCTCGAAGCCATAAGAAGCAGTTCTCTGTTGTAACCGCCCGCGCACTGGCCCCTCTACCGATTCTTGTTGAGTATGCGGCTCCGTATCTGAAGGATGGAGGGCTATTTGTTATAACCAAGGGCAATCCTTCGGATGAGGAGCTTGCTTCCGGCATGTCAGCAGCTAAGATTTGCGGCTTCACTTTGCTTCTGAATGACGCAATCGATTTGCCTGAGGACTTGGGCCACAGGGAGTTCATTGTTCTTAAGAAGAGTTATCCAGCATCTGTTTCATTGCCTCGTGCAAATGGCATGGCAAAGAAGAATCCGCTTGCCTAGATGTTTCACGTGAAACATAATGGATACTAACAACTTGCAGTGTTTCACGTGAAACATGGCGGTTGATATCGAATCGGAATGTTTCACGTGAAACATCCTCCGTTTGACAGCTTTAATACACACCAGGAGGGACCGTGGGATTTCGCGACGTTAAGCGTTCTAAGAGCGCAAAAGACACGCGTATCATTGCAATCATCAATCAAAAAGGCGGCGTCGGTAAGTCAACGACGGCTGTAAACCTTGCAGCAGCACTGGGTGAGCAGGGTCGTAAGACACTGATTGTCGATTTTGATCCGCAAGGAAATAGCACCAGTGGATTCGGAATTGAAAAAGAAGACCTTGATCACTGCATCTATGATGCGTTGTTGAATGATGTGCCGGCAGAATCGCTGGTTCTTGATACAAATTGCAAAAAGGTATTCGTAATTCCGGCTACAATTCAGCTTGCAGGCGCCGAAATTGAGCTCGTAAGCGCAATTGCTCGTGAAACCCGCCTCAAAGATTTGCTTGAGCCGATTCAGGACGAGTTCGATTTTATTTTCATTGACTGCCCTCCTTCGCTCGGACTGCTTACTATCAACGCTTTGACCGCAGCAGACAGCGTTTTGATTCCGATCCAGTGCGAGTATTACGCACTCGAGGGCGTTACGAAGCTGCTTGAGTCAATGAAGATGGTCAAATCTCGTCTGAACAAGGGCTTAGACACCTACGGTGTGCTTATGACCATGTATGACTCGCGTACTTCTCTATCGAATCAGGTTGTTGAGGAGGTTCAATCGTACTTTGGTGATAAGGCGTTTAAGACGTTGATACCCCGTACGGTTAAAATCTCCGAAGCTCCGTCTTTTGGAGAACCGGTAATTACCTATGCACCTCAAAATAAGGGTGCAAAAGCATATATGAACCTTGCAAAAGAGGTGATCAAGCGTGCCTAGTGTAAAGAAACGTGGCGGATTGGGACGTGGACTCAATGCTTTGGTCTCAGAGGCCGAGTATGAGACCGGTGGTTCGGCTGCATCGGGTTCAAATGTCGCATCTGAAACAAAACTACCTATTGAGGATATCGTTCCCAACCCTAATCAGCCGCGAATTCACTTTAACGAAACTGAACTTCGTGAGTTGAGCGAGTCAATCCAAGAACATGGCGTCTTGCAGCCGCTTTTGGTTCGAAAGCATGGAAACGGCTATGAGATCATCGCTGGTGAGCGTCGTTATCAGGCGTCAAAGCTTGCTGGTCTTGAGGAGCTGCCTGTCATCATTAAAGATGTTAATGATGAAGAGATGCTGGCTCTTGCTCTTATCGAAAACCTTCAGCGTTCTGATCTGAATCCCGTCGAAGAGGCTAAGGGTTATCGCCAGCTCATCGACGCCAGCGGTATGACCCAGGAGGCATTGTCGAAGGCGGTAAGCAAGTCACGCTCTGCAATTACAAACTCGCTGCGTCTTCTCGATCTCCCCGAAGTAGTTCAGCAGATGATTTTTGAGGGCAAACTTACTGCTGGTCATGCACGTGCAATTCTTGCGGTTCCCTATGAGGATGCTCGAATTCGACTTGCAGAGAAAGTTGTTGCAGAGGGTCTTTCCGTAAGAGCGACAGAAAATCTTGCTCCGTTGTTTTCTGCCGGAGAGACACCTAAGACTCCGAGGCCTGCAACGCCTCAGTCTTTTAAAAAGGCTGCCCGTGTGCTTCGTCAGTTTTTTAATACCAACGTGCGTGTGAAGAGCTCGCGTGGAAAGAATAAGATTGAGATTGAGTTTAAAGACGAGGAAGAGCTCTCTCGTATTCTTGGCGAAATGATTCAGTTCGATCAAGGAGGCCAAGATGAGGAATAAGATTTTAACAGCGATTGCATTGGTGACGACTGTCGCGGCTGGTACCTTTGCTGGCTATAAGATCGCGACAGACGATGAACTTCGAGGTCGTTTGCTTCGTGGCGCGCAAGATATCGTCGATACTTCCAAAAAGAAAATGGATGTTATGACGGAAGATGTTGCCATACGTACTGCTCAGGTAACGAAGAATCCCAAGATTAATCAAGGTTGGGTTAGCAACCAATGGGAAAATGTAGGCTATTAGGTACCTAACAATTACTCAGCATATATTGAGGGGTCCTTGTCCGGTTCACGAGACAAGGACCCCTCATTTTGGCCGTAAAAAATGGGACAGGTAGCAGCTGATTCAAAATAAAGGTCAATAAATGAAACGACCCCGGTTGCATATTCTGTAACCGGGGTCGTTCGATGTTTCACATGAAACGTTTTGGGGTGCGACTCCCCTATGCGTTCTTCTGAACTTTGAAGCGCTGCTTCAGTTGTCCGCAAGCGGCGTCAATATCGTTACCACGGGAGTTGCGAATCGTGGTCTCGATGCCACGGGACTCAAGACGACGCTGAAGATCCTCAACCTTATGAATCGGCGACGGCTTGAGCGGGCTGCCCTCGATGTAGTTAAGCTGAATCAGGTTAACGTGGCACAGCGTTCCCTCGCAGAAGTCGCAGAGCGCCTGCATCTCGGGATTCGTATCGTTAACGCCTTCGATCATGGCATACTCATAGGTCGGGCGGCGGCCAGTCTTCTCGGTGTAGAGCTGAAGCGCCTCGTGAAGGCGAAGCAGCGTGTACTTCTTAACACCGGGCATGAACTTATTGCGCGTCGACTGAATGGCGGAATGCAGAGAAACGGCAAGCGTGAACTGCTCGGGGATATCGGCAAATTTGCGAATACCGGGAATAACGCCGCTGGTGGAGACGGTGAGGTGACGAGCACCGATACCAATGCCATCGGGGTCGTTGAGGATTCGCAGCGCCTTGAGAACCTCATCGTAGTTGGCAAACGGCTCGCCCTGGCCCATGAAGACAACGCTTGTTGCACGTTCGCCAAAATCATTCGAGACATGCAACACCTGGTCGACGATCTCTTGAGCGGTCAGAGAGCGCTTGAGGCCGTTGAGACCGGTAGCGCAAAAAGCACAGCCCATGCCACAGCCAGCCTGAGTAGAAATACAGACGGAGAGTTTATTGCGACGAGGCATACCGACAGTCTCGACGGAAATGCCGTCGTGGTACTCGAGCAGATACTTGCGCGAGCCGTCTTTGGAAACCTGCTTGATAAGCTCCGTCGGCGTGTCAAAGGCAAAAGCCTCTTTAAGCTGCTCGCGGAAGGCCTTGGGAAGGTTGGTCATATCGTCAAACGAACAAACGTTCTTCTCAAAGACCCATTCGATGAGCTGTTTCGCGCGGAAGGCGGGCTGGCCAAGTTCTGCCACGAGCTCGCGAATATCGTTTTGGCTCAAGTCGCGAATGTCCTGAGATTTAGTCCTGGGATTCATGGAAGCCTTTCGATTTTGGGGAAACGTAGAGGGTATCGCTACAATATGGTATCAGCTGCAGAAATTATAGAGGAGGAGTCTGCCCATGCCGGGTAAAAGCCTAGAGAACATGCACGTAGCGGTCTTGGCGGGCGGTCATTCCGCCGAGCGCGAGATCTCGCTCAATTCGGGAAAGAACGTCGTAGTTGCCTTGAAGGAGGCCGGCTACACTTCGGTGGAGCTGCTCGACACGGCTGCCGATGATTTTATGGTAACCATGGCGACCGGCGGCTTTGACGTGGCGTTTATCGCCATGCACGGTGCCGGCGGCGAGGATGGCGCCATGCAGGGCGCTATGGAGACCCTGGGTATCCCCTACACGGCCTCGGGCGTGCTTGCCAGCGCCTGCGGTGCCGACAAGGAGGTCTCTAAGCTCCTGTACGCCAAGGCGGGCATTCCCGTTGCCCCCGGCCTTGCGCTCGAGGTGGGCGATGAAGTCGATATCGATCGTATCGTCGAGGTTTGTGGCGAGCGCTGCTTTGTGAAGCCGGCCGTCAACGGTTCCAGCTATGGCATTTCCCTGGTCCATGAGTCCTCCGAGCTGCCCGCGGCAATCGCCAAGGCGTTTGAGTACGGCGACAAAGTGCTGGTCGAGAAGTGCATCGAGGGTACCGAGATCACCGTCGGCGTATACGGCGAAGATGACGTGCGCGCTCTGCCGATTGTCGAGATTCGTAAGCCCGAGGACTGCGAGTTCTACGATCTGGACGTGAAGTATGTCGACCCTACGGACATCCATCGCATTCCGGCGCAGATTTCACCCGAGAATTACGCTCGTGCCCAGGAGCTTGCCTGTGCTGCTCACAAGGCCCTCGGTTGCCTGGGCATCTCGCGCAGCGACTTTATCGTGAGTGAGGACGGCCCCGTTATCCTCGAGACCAATACCATTCCCGGCATGACCGATACGTCGCTGTATCCGGACGAGATCCGCCACACCGACGACATGACGTTCCCGCAGGTCTGTGACAGCCTGATCCGTATGGGCCTTCGTCGAGCGGGCATTGCATGCTAATCGAGGACGCGGTTTCGTCAGGAACGCCGCAGTTTGTCATCGACTCCTATGCCACGATTGCCGAACGCGCCAAAACGCAGTCCTTCGGCCTTATCGAGGAAGATGTGATCGTCCTCGATACCGAGACCACAGGTCTTTCGGTGCAGGACAATGAGCTGATCGAGATCTCGGCGGCCCGTCTTTCGGGCCGCGAGGTCGTCGACCGCTTCGATACCTTCGTGCATCCCAAACAGCTGATTCCCGCCGAGATTACCGAGCTCACGAGCATTACAAATGCCGATGTGGCAGATGCCCCGTCGGCCGTTGAGGCCGTAGCCGCTCTCGCCGATTTTGTCGGTGGTTGCCCGGTAATCGCACATAACGCCACGTTCGACCGCTCGTTTATCGAGTCGGTCAAAGGCGGCGTCAACGTGAGCGATATTTGGATCGATTCGCTGGCGCTGTCGCGCATCGCGCTTCCGCGCCTGGCCTCGCACAAGCTGTCTTTTATGGCCGATCTGTTTGGCTGTGACTCGGTATCACACCGTGCCAATGCCGACGTCGACGCCCTGTGTGGCGTATGGCGCGTGTTGCTCGTGGCGCTCACCGACTTGCCCCAGGGCCTCATGGCGCGCCTAGCCGACATGCATCCGGATGTGCCTTGGTCCTATCGTCCTATCTTCTCATTCTTGGCAGGGCAGAACCCTGGTTCTATCTTCTCTCTCAGCGCCGCTCGTACTGACGTTCTCAAGGCCGATCGCGCCGACGATCGGGTGGACGCCGACGAACTGCCGGTCCTCAAGATGCCGAGTCGTGAGGAGATTGAGGCAGACTATGCGCCAGGTGGCCTGGTCAATCGCATGTATCCCACTTACGAGCCGCGTGATGAGCAGATCGCGATGGCGCTCGAGGTCCGCGATGCGCTGGTCACGGGCACTCATCGTGTAATTGAGGCGGGCACAGGCGTCGGCAAATCGATGGCCTA
>UQUX01000031.1 GCA_900544425.1 uncultured Collinsella sp. | reverse complement strand
TTCGCGTTTCCTCAGCTCCGCACCCTTGCGGGTTCGAATTCCTCCGCTTGCCCACAAGAAAGCGCTCCAGGTTCATAAGGGCCTGGAGCGCTGTGTTCTTAAGGGCTGGGACGGAGGGATTCGAACCCCCAACAGCCGGCACCAAAAACCGGAGTTCTACCGTTGAACTACGTCCCAATGTGTGGTGTTGCCCAAAAGCAACTCGTTTAGTTTACCTAATCTGCGAGGGCATCGCAAACGCCATCGAGCAGGCGTACGGCGAGTGTCTGCGCGTCGCTGGCCGTGAAGGTGCCGTTGTAGCGCGTCATGCCCGTGAGCTCAATGCGAATGCGTGCCGGCTTCTGCTGTGCGGCGACATTGGCAGTGCGGATGCGCTGGGCCAGGTTGTGGCACTCGGCGAGGGCAATCGTGGCGCGCGGTGCGGCGTCGGCGGGCAGCTCGTCGCTTGCGATCTCGAGCACCAGGTCAACGTCGGTTGGGACCTCGGAGTCGCAGAGCATCATGCCGCTGTTGTCGGTCGTTGCCGTGGCGATATTCCACATGCGCGACGCAACGCTGCGTGCGATGGGGTCCTCGCCGATAACGGCAATCTGGAAGCGCTCGAGCACGTTGGCGGCGCGAGCAAAACCGATACGGGACTCGGCTTCGGTGACCGAGGGCTTGCCCTCCCACACATGGTGCAGGCGGTTGATGTAGGCGTAGGTGTCCTGGAAGGCCATGCCGTCGGCAAACAGGCCGACATTTTCCTGGAACTGCTGCAGGGCGGCCTCGGTATGCGGACCAAAGTAGCCGTCGTCTTCGCCACAGGCAAAGCCCAAAACGTTGAGAGCGCGCTGCAGGGCCTGCACATCGGCGCCATGGAAATTGGGCATGCGCAGATAGAGAGTGCGGTCGCCCAGCTTATACGAAGCGTCTACAAGGGCGCTCCAGCAGGGGATATCGACGGCATGACCGGCAGCAAGGCCGCTGTCGAGCCTGAAGGTGCTGACGGCCTGCTCAGTGGTGGCTCCAAAGTACTTGTCGGTGACTTCGGCGGCATCAATCGTGTAGCCGAGCTGCAGGAGACGAGACTGCACGTCCTCGACGGCTGCTCCTTGCATGCCCGTTGTAATAGGTTCCATGAACGAACCCCTTTCGGCGTACCATTCGTACTATTTGAGCGTCTGTCGGATAGACAACGCAAAGGGATGCATAAACATGCACTCAACAGTGTAGCAAGTTGTGCCTAAATACGCTGCTGACAGGTTTTATAACCCCCGTTAGTTAAGACGCTCCACAAAGAAATCTGCCATGGAGAGGAACAGCTCGCGTGCGTGCGGATCAAGCTCAACGTTCTCGATGGCCGCTTTGGCCTTAGCGGTCAGGTCGAGCGCGTAAGTGTGGGCGTAATCGATGGAGTCGGTCTCCTGGAAGATCTCCACGGCGCGTGCGAGCTGCGCGGGATCATCGGTGCCCGAGGAAAGAATCGCCTCGACCTCGTCGTGGTGGCGCTCATCAGAGAGGGCGTGTACGGCGACAAGCGTGCGCTTGCCCTCGGTGATGTCGGTGCGGAAGTCCTTGTTGGCGGCTTCCTTAGTGCCGACAAGGTTGAGCAGGTCGTCCTGAATCTGAAAGGCAAGGCCTGTGTGCAGGCCAAAGGCGCGCAGCGCTTCGATTTGCTCATCGCTGCCGCCGCCGATAATGGCTCCGGCGGCAAGCGGCGTGGCTCCGCTGTAAAACGCGGTCTTGTGCGTCGCCATGTCCAGGTAGTCATCAACCGAGATATCAAAGCGCCCGTCGCGGACCCAACCCAGGTCGAGTGCTTGACCCTCGATGGTGCGGACGATCATCTCGGTAAGCTCGTGGAGCACGCGCAGCTTCACGTCGGACTCCAGCGTAGGGTCGTCGAGAACCGTCTTGGTGACCATGGTGAGCGCCAGGTCGCCACAATTGATGGCAAGGCCCGTGCCCTCGGTAAGGTGCATGCAGGGCTTGCCTCGACGAAGCTGTCCGTTGTCGGCGATGTCGTCGTGGATTAGCGCGCCCGACTGGAAATGCTCGATAGCTGCCGCGGCGCTGCGGGCGCTCTCGAAGCTACCGCCCACTGCGGTTGCGGCGAGCATGCAGATAAGCGGGCGGTGGCGCTTGCCGGCGTTGGCCGTAAAAGTCGAGAGCGGCGCGTACAGGTAGCGCTCGATATCGGCAGAGGTCGCCTGTCCGTCAAAGAACGTGGCCAGATAGTCGTTAATCTGGTCAAAGTGCTGGGCTAAAAAGCTGGTAAACGGACTGGACACGGGTTCTCGCATTCTTTCTGAGGTTGCGTTGATGCAATATGCAGATAACATATTGCCACATCAGGGCGTTTGGCGCGGCAGTTTTGGCGATTTAGGACAACGGGCGTGCGTTTGATGGAGCGCGCCTAAATCAGCCTAAAATGCTCGAGCGCCGCAACGACACCGTCGTGATCGACGGTGTCGGTCACGTAATCGGCCTTATCCTTGAGATAGTCCGGCGCATTGCCCATGGCGATACCGACATCGACGGCGTTCATCAGCGAGACGTCATTGCTGGCGTCGCCAATGCCGTATACGGTTCCGTGGTGGGGGTCGAGGGCGTCGAGTACAGACTGGATGCCCCCGCGCTTCGTGCATTCGCGGGGCGAGATTTCGGTCACCTCGAGTTCGAGCTCGTTAAAGCACAGCAGCGGCTCAAGTGCCTTATCTTGAGCGATGTGGTTGGCGAGCGATGTAGACATCAAGATCTTGTAGACACTGTAATGTTGCAGCTGCGTGACTGCGTCGCCCAGGGTGCGCGCGTATCCGGGAGCATCGGGCGCATCGGCACTCATGCGCACGACGCCGTTGAGGCCCTCAAAGCGGATGACCTCGCCCGATTGCTCAAGGTAGGGGGCAAGACGCTGCAGCATACTGGGCGTCATCGACAGATCGCGAATTGCGTGTCCGTTGATCTCGGCGTAACCGCCCGCAAGACAGACGATGCCGGTCCAAGGCAGCTCAAGAAGTTTGGGGTGGATGCAGCTGAGGGTACGTCCCGTGCAGATAAAGGCCATGTTGCCGTTGGCGACAAACTCTCGGATTGCCTGCGAAACCGCCTCGTTGGGATAGGGGGAGAGGTCCCGCTCGTCTTCGGGAAGGTCTTGGGCGAGCCTGGGGTCTTGCCAGGCGAGCGTTCCGTCGATATCGAAGAAGCAAATATCGCCGCGCTTATGGGCTGCGCTGGCGGCAGGGGAGGCCGAGGTGGTGGGCACAAATTCCGGCTCGAGGCCCATGATCTGGTCAAAATGCTCTTTAACGCGGGGAACGGAGATGCCGATGATCACCTGGGCGGTCTTGCCCGTAATGATGAGGCCCTTGGCGCCCACCGCGACAAACGACGCGTTATCTGCAACGATGGAAGGGTCTGCGACCTCGACGCGCAGGCGCGTGGCGCAGTTGGTTGCGCCCACGATATTGCCAACGCCACCTAAAAGCTGAATTACCCGCTCAGCGAGGACGTGATCTTGATCGGATCGACTATTGACCTCGTCATTGGGAGATTGCTCTTTGGCAAAGTCGCTTCCCGTTAAACAATCGATTGCCGCGCGATTGGCGACATGATCCTCGCGGCCCGGAGTCTTAAGGTCATAGACCAAGATGAGTGCTCGAAAACTAACAAAAAAGATGAGGCTAAAGGCAAGGCCGATACCGAGCGCCAAAAGATAGGCACCGGCATGCGTGCGCATGAGCGGAATAAAGTTGAAGGCTGCCATCTCCATCAGGCCGCCCGAGAAGATGCCGACGATGCCAAAGAGATTCATGGTTGTGGCAAGGCAAGACGATAAGACGGCGTAGAGCAAAAAGAGCCCGGGGTGGGTGAACATAAAGAGAAACTCGAGTGGCTCGGTAACGCCGCAAACCACCGAGGCGATGATGGCGGGAACAAGGATGACCCTGAGGCCGGCGCGGCGCTCGGGTTTTGCGGTGGAGTAGAACGCAGCTGCGATGGCAGGAAGGCCAAAGAGCTTGACCCAGCCGGTGGCGGTAAAACCGGCCCACGGCGCAAGCTCATTAAGGGGGCGCGTGCTATGGGAGAGGATGGGGAGCAAACTGCTCCACGTGGCGTAGATGCCGTCGTTAATGACCAGGTTGTCGTAGTAGATCGGCATGTAGAGCAGGTGGTGCAGGCCAAAGGGCTCGAGTGCTCGTTCTAAAAAGACAAAGATGCCCACGCCAAAGGGACCGACGCCTGCAAGCGCGTGACGCAGCGTATCGGTTACATCGTATACGTAGGGCACGATGGCGGCCGAGATAGCGGCAAGGGCAAACACGGCAAAAAAGCTGATGAGGTAGACCAGCGAGGAGCCCGAGAAGGTGCCGAGCCAATCGGGAACCTTGGCATCGTAGAAGCGGTCATGGATGGCAACGACGGTTGCCGATACCGCCAGCGGGCCGATAATGCCGGTGTCGAGCGTCTTGATGCCGTCGATGACGGTGATACCGCTGGCGGAGGTCAAAGATGACGGGTACTCAAGTCCAAGGTTGTCTCCGCTCAGCTTAATGATCTCGCTCAAAAAGAAGCAGTAGGCAAAATAGGCGACGAGAGCCTCGAGACAGCAACGAGCCGGTTGTTTTTGGGCAAGACCGATGGGCAGCGCTACGGCAAAAAGGAGCGGGAGGCGTTTAAAGACCGTCCACGAGCCGCGCTGGATGATGGTCCAAAAAACGTACCAAGGGGTTCCGTATACGGCGAGATCGCCGACGATGTCCGCAGTCGTTGCGAGAGCGGAGACGCCGACCATGAGGCCTGATATAGAAAACAGCATGGAGGGCGCGAACATTGCCCCGCCAAAGCGTTGGATTTTTTGCAGCATGTTCTGCCTTCCGAATATCGAGGCGCGTTGCGCGTGGGGAAACGTTTAAACAATGGATTCATTGTAGAGGACCAGACGATTGTCGTACCGGCAGTTTTGAGCGAAACCGATTTGGGCATGACAGAAACCGTCAACGGTTAAATCCTGTCGCTTTACCGATATTCGGTTTAAACAACTTTAAGAAATGCTATCGTGCCTAGCCGGAAATGAATAATGTAGAGGTGAAACAATGCCAAAAGCGATATACGAAGGAATCTACCGAGAAATACGCTCGCGCATCATTAATGGGACCTATGCGTTTCAGGAGATGCTGCCAACCGAAGCCGAGCTGACCGCGGAGTTCGGATGCACTCGCAATACCGTCCGTCGCGCCTTGGGTATGCTGGCCGACGGGATGTTTGTGCAGCCCATACACGGCAAGGGCGTGCGCGTTATTTGGCTTAAGGGCGAAACCGACATGTTGGGCGCACTCGAAGAGGTTGAGTCGTTTGGCGAGTTTGCAAAGCGCAACAATGCCGTTGCATCGACGGACGTTAAGTCTTTCGAACATCTGGTTTGCACCGAGCAACTCTCTCGTCACCTGGGCTTTAAGGTGGGCGAGGAGTTGATTCGCGTAGTGCGTGTCCGAAGCCTCAACGGCAACGCGCGCCAAGTGGACCATGGCTATTTTTTGGCGTCGATCGCCAAGGGCCTGACTCCCGAGATCGCGGCAGATTCTATTTACGGCTATCTGGAGCACAAGCGCGGTGTCAAAGTGATGGCGAGCCGTCGTACGGTGAGTGTCGAGCTCGCCAACGATGAGGACTGCAGCTATCTTGACCTCGGCAAATACAACTGCGTTGCCGTCATGGAGAGTCAGTCGTACACCTCGGATGGCATCTTGTTTGAGGTGACGCACACTCGCACACACCCCGAGATCTTCCATTACCGCGTCAATTCCAAGCGATAGCCGGCTAGCTCGCAGCCTGACGAGACTCATGGCCTCAAAGAGAAAACGCCCGGTCAAACCGACGGTACATCGGCTTGACCGGGCGTTTTCTCTGCATTAGATAACAAATAATTGTTTATACAAAACTTGTCAAGTATCAAGTTGAAATTACCGTTCACCGAAGTTTTTCTACCGCTCTAGTAATACTTGTTCAAACAACTAGCCAAATAGCGTATCGTTCAAATCAGCAAAAGGGGCAAAGTCCCCGAGCCAATCTCCGAAGGCGGCGGCAAAGGGTGCCGCCACGGTGTGAAAGGGTGGATTGTAATGAAGAACGAAATGAGCAGAAGGCAGTTCCTGGGCTTTGCTGGTTCCGCGGCTGCAGTTCTTGGTCTGGGCCTCGTGGGTTGCGGTGGTTCTGCCGGCTCCGGCTCCTCTGCTTCTGGTGACGCTGCCGAGGTCTACTTCCTCCAATTCAAGCCCGAGGTCGACAAGGAGTGGAAGGAGATCGCCAAGGCCTATAAGAAGGAGAAGGGCGTCGAGGTCAAGATCGTGACCGCCGCTTCCAACACCTACGAGGAGAAGCTTAAGTCCGAGATGTCCAAGAGCTCCGCTCCGACCCTGTTCCAGGTCAACGGCCCCACCGGTCTTAAGAACTGGAAGGATTACTGCGCCGACCTGTCCGATACCAAGCTCCGCGGTGAGCTCATTGACGACTCCCTGGCTCTGCAGTCCGACGGCAAGGATGTGTGCATCGACTGGGTCCAGGAGAGCTTCGGCATCATCTACAACAAGCAGCTGCTCGAGAAGGCTGGCTACAAGGCCGAGGACATCAACTCCTTCGACAAGCTGAAGGCTTGTGCCGACGACATCCAGGCCCGCAAGGACGAGCTTGGTGTCGAGGGTGCCTTCACTTCCGCCGGCATGGACGACTCCTCCAGCTGGCGCTACACCACCCACCTTGCCAACATGCCGCTCTACTACGAGTTTGAGAAGGAGCACAACCAGGAGGACGACGAGATCAAGGGTGAGTTCCTCGACAACTACAAGCAGATCTTCGACCTGTACATCACCGACTCCACCTGCGATCCTTCGCAGCTTGCTTCCAAGACCGGCGACGACGCCACCAACGAGTTCGCAACCGGCAAGGCCGTCTTCTACCAGAACGGCTCTTGGGCCTACTCTGACCTCGTCAAGGCCGGCATGACCGACGATCAGATTGGCATGATGCCGATCTACATCGGTGTTGACGGCGAGGAGAACCAGGGCCTGTGCTCCGGCGGCGAGAACTACTGGTGCGTCAGTTCCCAGGCTTCCGAGGATGCCCAGAAGGCCACCGAGGACTTCATGTATTGGTGCGTCACCGCTGACACCCCGACCAGCATCATCGCCGACAAGATGGGCCTGACCGCTCCGTTCAAGAGCGCCAAGGAGACCACCAACGTCTTCTCGCAGCAGGCCGTTGCCATGGCCAAGGACGGCAAGAAGACCGTTGCTTGGGACTTTGTCTACATTCCCTCCGAGGAGTGGAAGAAGAACCTCAAGCAGGCTCTGATTGCCTACGCTGCCGATAACAGCAAGTGGGACGGCGTCAAGAACGCCTTCGTCGATGGCTGGAAGACCGAGAAGGCCGCTTCCGAGTAAGCAGTTGCTGCCCAAGCTATCTGATTAGCGACAGGGGGCGGGCAGACGTTGGTTTGCCCGCCCCCTGCATATTGAAAGGACCCTTTTATGGGCAAAGCACTCAAGCGCTGGTGGCCGCTCTTTATGCTGCCCACGTGTCTGGCGTTTATGATCGGGTTCGTGATCCCTTTTATCCAGGGCTTCTATCTCTCGTTCTGCCAGTTTATTATCATTAGTAACGCGCACTTTGTCGGTATCGAGAACTACGTGCGCGCGCTGTCCGATCCGCAGTTCTCCACGTCGTTCTTCTTTACCGTGGCGTTTGCCTTCCTGTCGACGGTGCTCATCAACGTGATCGCCCTGGCCATTGCGCAGGCGCTCACCCGCAAGGCGCTCAAAGGCACCAACATCTTCCGTACGATCTTCTTTATGCCTAACCTGATCGGCGGCATCGTGCTGGGCTACATTTGGCAGATTCTGATCAACTGCCTGCTCTCCAACGTGGGCGCCCAGCTCATCGCTCTTAACTCTGCTGCTGGCTTCTGGGGCCTTATCATCCTGACCCTGTGGCAGCAGGTCGGCTACATGATGATCATCTACATCGCTGGTCTGCAGTCCATTCCGTCCGACTACATCGAGGCCGCCAAGGTCGACGGCGCTACGGCATGGCAGACGTTTTGGAAGGTTAAGATCCCTAACCTGATGCCGACCATCACCATCTGCCTGTTCCTGTCCATCACCAACGGCTTTAAGCTGTTCGACCAGAACCTCGCCCTTACCGGCGGCGCCCCCGCGCACTCCACCGAGATGCTCGCCCTGAACATCTACAACACGTTCTATTCGCGTGCCGGTATCGCATGGCAGGGCATTGGTCAGGCCAAGGCGGTTATCTTCTGCATCCTGGTCGTGGCCATCTCCATGATCCAGCTTAAGGCCACGAGGTCCAAGGAGGTGCAGCAGTAATGAAACGCGATAAGGTTATCAACCGCGCGCTCTCGATTTTCTTTACGATCCTGTCGCTCGCGTGGATCTACCCCGTGTTCATGATTGCGCTTAATTCTTTTAAGAAAGCGACCGCAATCAGCACCACCACGGCATTCGATCTGCTCACGCCCGAGACGTTCAACGGCCTCGCAAACTACATGCACGCCCTTAACGAGCAGGGCTTTGCCTCGGCATTTATGTGCTCGCTCATCATCACGGTCACGTCGGTCGTGCTGATCTTGGTGTGCTGCTCCATGTGCGCTTGGTACGTGGTTCGTGTCAACAACAAGATCTCGAACTTCTTCTATTACCTGTTCGTGTTCTCGATGGTCGTGCCGTTCCAGATGCTCATGTTCACGCTGTCCAATTTGGCGGACCGCATCGGCTTTAATACGCCGTTCAACATCTGCTTTATCTATCTGGGCTTTGGCGCGGGCCTGGCGGTCTTTATGTTCGCCGGTTTTGTAAAGAACATCCCGCTCGAGATCGAGGAGGCGGCCATGATTGATGGCTGCAACCCGGTCCAGGTGTTCTTTAAGATCGTCCTTCCCATCATGAAGCCCACCTATCTTTCGGTCGGCATCCTCGAGACCATGTGGGTCTGGAACGACTATCTGCTGCCCTACCTTACGCTCGACTCCACCAAGTACAAGACCATTCCTATCTTGATCCAGTACTTCCGCGGCGGCTACGGCCACGTCGAGCTCGGCCCCATGATGGCCTGCATCATGATGGTCGTTATCCCCATCGTTATCATGTACATCCTCTGTCAGAAGTACATCATCGACGGCGTGGTGGCAGGTGCCGTCAAGGGCTAATGCCGTAACTGTTTTGCAAGTTTCTGCGGCGCCCCTCAGCGCGGCGCCGCATATCGAAAGGTAGAGACATGGCCGAGATCGTTCTCAAACATGTTCAGAAGGTGTATCCCAACAACGAGTCAAAAAAGAAAGGCTTCTTTGGCAAAAAGAAGAAGACCGAGGAGAAGAAGCACAACCTCAAGGTTACCGAGGACGGTGTGCTCGCTGTAGAGGACTTCAACCTCACCGTTCACGACCAGGAGTTCGTCGTCCTCGTTGGCCCCTCTGGCTGCGGTAAGTCCACGACGATGCGCATGGTCGCCGGCCTGGAGGACATTACCTCGGGCGATGTGCTCATCGACGGCAAGCGTGTCAACGACGTGGCGCCCAAGGACCGCGACATCGCCATGGTGTTCCAGAGCTACGCTCTGTACCCCAATATGACGGTGTACGAGAACATGGCATTTACGCTCGAGCTCAAGAAGGTTCCCAAGGACGAGATCGACCGCAAGGTTCGCTCTGCTGCCGAGATTCTGGGCATTACCGAGTACCTCGACCGTAAGCCCAAGGCGCTCTCCGGCGGCCAGCGCCAGCGTGTCGCTATCGGCCGCGCCATCGTGCGTGACCCCAAGGTCTTCCTGATGGACGAGCCGCTGTCCAACCTGGACGCCAAGCTTCGTAACCAGATGCGTGCCGAGCTCATTAAGCTGCGCCACGAGATCAAGGGCACGTTCATTTATGTTACTCACGACCAGACCGAGGCTATGACCCTCGGTGACCGTATCGTGGTCATGAAGGACGGCGTTGTCCAGCAGATCGCCACGCCGCAGGAGGTCTTCAACCATCCCGCGAACATCTTCGTCGCCGGCTTCATCGGCGTGCCGCAGATGAACTTCTTCGATGCCCAGCTGGTGCGCTCGGGCAACGGCTTTACCGTCAAGACCGAGGATATGAACGTGGCGCTCGCCCCCGAGACTTGCGCTCAGCTTGCCCTCAACTGGGACGGCGGCGACGTGAAGGAGATTACGGCCGGCGTGCGTCCCGAGCAGATCCTGCTTGCCGACAAGGGCGAGGAGGGCGCGCTCCAGGGTACCGTCGAGGTGACCGAGCTCATGGGCTCGACCGAGCATGTCCACGTGACCGCTCCCGACGGCCAGTTTGTCCTGATTATCCCCGTCGTCGACCTCGAGGCCAAGGGCGCGCTCAAGGCTGGCGACACCATCTGGTTCAAGTTCGAGAAGAACGCGACCCACCTCTTCGATAAGGTCTCTGGCAAGAACCTTATCTAGGCCCGGTGCATCCAGGCCCTCCCTTTGGGCGACTGCGGTATTGCCATCCTTTTGCCGCGGTCACATATAAGGCTCCCCTCCCGTCCACTGGGCGAGAGGGGAGCCTTTCTTTGTGTTGGGGCTGTCTGACCGGTCGTTTGTCTCGATCTGTAACGGGTGAGGCTGATTTCGGACGTTAGATGTTACAGATCGAGACGGTTCCGCTGAGCTAACCATTTCATCTAAATCTGTAACACCAAAGGTGAATTTCAGCTGCTAGATGTTACAGATCGAGATAAACCCAAGGGGAGGGGCCGGTATGTCTCAATCTGTAACAGCTGGGACCGTTTTTACCGAGTAGTTGTTACAGATCGAGATTGTTTGGCCGAGTTGGGTCGCAGGGTAACGTGCGGGCACAAAAAACGGAGCCGTGTTGCCAGGACTCCGTTTCTCAAGAGGATGGGTAAGGGAAGCGAAATTAGCTCAGGTGCCAAATCTCGTCGTTGTACTGGGAGATCGTGCGGTCAGACGAGAAGGTGCCGGCGTTGGCGATATTGATGAGCGTCTTGCGCATCCAGGCGTCCTGGTCCTCGTAGTCGGCCAACACGCGCTCCTTGGTCTGGATGTACTCCTCGATGTCGAGCAGGGCCATAAACCAGTCCTTGCCCTTAATGTCATCGTGCAGGCGCTGCAGGCGCTCGACGTTGCCGGTCGCCATAAAGGCCGGGTTGGTGATGAAGTCCACCAGCAGTTTAATGCCGGGCTTGCGGTAGAGCGCACCGGCGTCATAGGTGCCGTCGGCATAGAGCTGCTCGACCTGTTTGGACGAGGCACCAAAGGTATAGATATTCTCGTCGCCCACGAGCTCGGCAATCTCCACGTTGGCACCGTCGAGCGTGCACAGGGTTAGGGCGCCGTTGAGCATGAACTTCATGTTGGAGGTGCCGCTCGCCTCCTTGGAGGCCAGGCTGATCTGCTCGGAGATGTCAGCGGCGGGGATCACGCGCTCGGCGGCGGTGACGTTGTAGTTCTCGATCATCACAACCTGCAGGTAGGGAGCCACGTCGGGGTCGTTTGCAATCCACTGCGACAGCGTCAAGATCAGATGGATGATGTCCTGCGCGATAGTGTAGGCAGGCGCCGCCTTGCCGCCAAAGATGATGGTGACGGGGTGCTTAGGTCTGTTGCCGTTCTTGATATCGAGGTACTTCCAGATGATGTAGAGCGCGAGCATCTGCTGGCGCTTGTACTCGTGGATGCGCTTGACCTGGACGTCGATGATGGCGTTGGAGGGAATGGTCACGCCCTGCTCGAGCGCCATGAACTGGCGCATGATGGCCTTGGCCTCGACCTTGGTGGCGGCCAGGCGCTCAAGAACGTCCTTGTCGTCGGCGAACTTGGCGAGTTTGCTCAGATCGCCGGTGCTGCGCCAGTCGGTGCCGATCACATCGTCGAGCAGGCTGGCGAGCGCGGGGTTGGCCCCATGGATCCAGCGGCGGAAGGTGATGCCGTTGGTCTTGTTGGAGAACTTCTTGGGATAGATCTCGTAGAACGGATGAAGCTCGGTGTCCTCCAGGATCTTGGTGTGGAGGGCGGCTACGCCGTTGATGGAGAAGCCAAAGTGGATGTCCATGTGGGCCATGTGGACGGTATCGTGTTTGTCGATGATGGCGACGCGCGGGTCATCGTGCTCGGCCTTCGCGATCTCATCGAGCTTGACGATAATGTCGGCGATGGCAGGGGAGACCTTCTGTAGGCTGGCGAGCGGCCACTTCTCGAGCGCCTCGGCAAGAATCGTGTGGTTAGTGTAGGCGACCATGGAGCGTACGATGGTCACGGCCTCGTCAAACTCGATGCCATGCTCGGTGGTGAGCAAGCGAATGAGCTCGGGAATGACCATGGTGGGGTGCGTGTCGTTGATCTGGACAACGGCGTAATCGGCCAGATCGTGCAGGTTGCTGCCGCGCTCGACGGCCTCGTCGATCAGGAGCTGGGCGGCGTTGCTCACCATGAAGTACTCCTGATAGATGCGAAGTAGGCGGCCCTGCTCGTCGGAATCGTCGGGGTAGAGGAACAAGGTGAGGTTCTTGGCGATCTCGGTCTTGTCGAAGTCGATGGAGCTGCCGGGGACCAGGCCGTCGTCGACGCTCGCCAGGTCGAACAAACGCAGGCGGTTCTTGGTGGGCTGGCCGTAACCGGGCACATCGATGTTGACGAGCTTGGAGGTAACGGCAAAATCGCCGAACTCGACGGTGTAGGAGCGGTCATCGTCGACTAGGATGTCCTGCTCACCGAGCCACTCGTCGGGGACGGCCTTCTGCTGGTTGTCGACAAAGCGCTGACGGAACAGACCGTAGTGATAGTTGAGGCCCACGCCATCGCCGGTCAAGCCCAGCGTGGCGATGGAATCCAGGAAGCATGCGGCCAAGCGGCCCAGGCCGCCGTTGCCGAGTGACGGCTCGACCTCGAATTCCTCGATCTTGTTGAGGTCGTGGCCTGCGGCGGTGAGCTGGTCCTTAACCTCGTCGTAGATGCCGAGGTCGATCATGTTGTTGATGAGCAGCTTGCCGATCAAAAATTCGGCGGAAATGTAATAGAGCTTTTTCTTGCCGTTGTTGAGCGGGCAGGTGGCAGAGCGCTCCTGCACGAGTTTGACCAGCAGCTTGTAAATGCGACGGTCGTCGAGCTGCTCGAGCGAGGTGCCAAAAGACTGCTCGGCGAGTTCCGTGAGGTTAATTTGGGGCATGTTTTCTCCTGTGATGGGTTGTTTCATGTCTGCAATTCATAAGAAGCCCGCGCGAGGGGATTGGGGTGGCCTCGCGCGGGAAAAGCAAGCGCGTCCGCACGGTGGGGAGGGGCCGGGCGCGGTAGCTCCTATTGAGGAAGCTTGATTTCGGCTTCCGACGGGATGCGGAAGTAGGTCTCGGTCCAGTCGGTGAGTTTGTGCTCGAGCTCGCGGGTGATGGCGCCGTCGAGCATGCGCCAGGTCCAGTTGCCGCCCAGCGTGGCAGGGGTGTTGATGCGCGCCTCGTTGCCCAAGTTGAGCAGGTCCTGCATGGTGTAGATGCACGTGTCACTCACGCTGGCGGCGATGGTGCGATTGAGTGCATCTGCCATGGGTTCGCCGGCCTGCTGATGGGTGTACAGGGCTGCCTGCTCGCGTTGACGCGGGGTGGCCGTTCCCTCAAACCAACCGCGCGCCGTCTCGTTGTCGTGGGTGCCGGTATAGGCCACGCTGTTCACCGGGTAGTTGTGGGGCAGATAGTCGCTGGCACTGCCGGTGTCGCGGGAGTCAAAGGCAAATTCCAGCACCTTCATGCCGGGGAAGCCGCTGTCCCGCACCAGCTGACGGACCGTCTCGCTCATATAGCCAAGATCCTCCGCAATGATCTCCCGCTTGCCCAATGCCTGCTCCACGGCACGGAACAGCTCGATGCCGGGGCCTTTCTCCCAGTGGCCCTCTGCCGCAGTCTCGCTGCCGTAGGGGATGGAGAAATACTCATCGAACCCGCGGAAGTGGTCGATGCCATGCTGTTTTCTGCAGAGCGCAAACGCGGTTACCAGATGTCCCTGCTCAAGCATGGCATCACCCCCCGCGAAGAGGACTGCGTGGAGATCGATGCCCTGAACGATGCTTACGAAGAAACGCTGAAGGCCCTGTTCACCGCGCCGGACCGCCCCACCGCCATGCTGGTCAGCGACGACATCCTTGCCGTGGTGCTGGAACAGTTCTGCGGCAAGCTGGGTTTGCGCGTCCCGAAAGACCTTTCCATCGTGTCCTTCAATAACTCGCTGTTCTCCCGCATCACCAGCCCGCAGCTGACCACCGTGGACGTGAACCCCTATCAGCTGGGCATGGAAGCGGCCAGCCAGACCATCAACCATATCGAGAACCCGAATCTTCTGGCAACCAAGATCATTGTGCCGCATAAGCTCATCCAACGGGAGAGCTGCTGCCCGCCGCCGGAGATCTGATGTGCAAAAAACGAGGCCGTTTCCTCTCTTTTCCAGAGAGGCAGAACGGCCTCGTTTTGCTTATTTTTTCCGGTACTCCCGGGGTGTCATGCCGAAGTGCGCCTTGAACGCCCGGTTAAAATAGGAGAGGTTCTCAAACCCGCACCGGGAAGCGATGGTCAGAACCGTCTCATCCGTGGCCTGCAGCGCTTCGGCGGCGGCGTTGAGCCGATACTCGTTCAGAAAGGCCACAAAGCTCTGCCCGGTCATCTGCCGGAACCACCGCATGAAGTGGCTGGCACTGAAGGAGCAGACCCCGGCGGCATCGGCGACCCGGAGTTCCTCGGTATAATGGGCCGAGAGCCATTGCAGGAGCGTTTTCAGCCGCTGGGTGTCGGCTGTCTCGGCGGCAAGCCGCTGCCGGCCCTGTGCAAGGAGCAGGGCAAGAAACCGCAGCAATGCCCCCTTGACCTGCAGCTCGTAGCCGGGGAGCTTGGCGCGGTTGGCATCCTCCACCTCCCGCAGGCAGGCGGCGGCCTGCAGATAGCACAAATCGTTCGGGGTCAGCCGCGCAGGCAGCGACAAGCGCCCGCTTTGCAGCGGAAGCAGATATTTCTCGGCACAAAGGTCCTCTGCGCCGCCCAGAAGCTCCAGCTCAAAAATGATATTTTCGTATTCCATGCACTGCCCTTCGGCCTGCCGCAGGGCATGGAGGGTGCCGGGCGTAAAAATAAAGATGTCCCCCATGCGGGCCGGGCAGCTCTCAGCGCCCACCTGCACCAGTCCTGTGCCCCGCTTGACAAAGACCAGCTCCATGCTCTCCTGCCAGTGGAGCGCCACCTGCGGAAAGTCCCCCGGAATGGTGCAGGGATACAGATTGAAGGGAAATCGCACGGCACCATGCTGCTTGGTCTCCTGCAAAGATGCCTGATTTTGCATTGTTTCACCTCCCGATGATAGGATTGTACCACAGTCTGCGCTTTTTAGGCAAGATTTTGATTGTTTTATGTGGTATATCTGGAGGTACAGATGTCAAACCTGTTTTCCGCAAGGTATATTTGAAAACAAAGAAAATGACGAATATTTCGCAAGCACAAGCGGGATCCAAGGCTGTTTCACGCAAGATCCGGCTGTGCTTGTAGAAATAGACTAAATTTTCAACTTTTCAGATACACCCTAACAAAGGAGGATGCATTTATGAGCTTTACCGAAACGTTACAGGGTCTCACGGGCAAGCCGCTGGCAGACTGCACGAATCAGGAGCTGTATCTCGCGCTGCTGGAACTCGTCCGGCAGAAGAGCGCCGACCGTGTGCAGACGGTCACCGGCCGCAAGCTGTACTATATCAGCGCCGAATTTCTCATCGGCAAGCTGCTGTCCAACAACCTCATCAATCTGGGACTGTACGATGAAGCCCGCGATGCACTGGCTGCCGTCGGCAAGAGCCTTTCCGATATCGAAGAGGTGGAGCCGGAACCTTCTCTGGGCAACGGCGGTCTGGGCCGTCTGGCTGCCTGCTTCCTCGACTCTCTGGCAACGCTGAACCTGCCCGGCGACGGCGTGGGCCTGCGGTATCACTTCGGCCTGTTCCACCAGTCCTTTGAGGACGGCGTGCAGAACGAAAAGCCCGACCCGTGGCTCACCGCCCACAGCTGGGCGGAAAAGACTGACATCACCTACCCGGTGGAGCTGGCGGGCAAGGAGTACAC
>UQUX01000030.1 GCA_900544425.1 uncultured Collinsella sp. | reverse complement strand
TTCCGATCTCTAAGGTCTCGCCGACTGCTTCGGCCTGCGCCTGCTCAACCGCCGCGGCTGCTTCCCCAAGTTTGACCTGTTTATCGAGCAGACCAAGGACATCTGGAAGGACATGCTCGATATCCGCAAGCGCTTCGAGCCGCGCGCCGAGGAGCTCGCCAAGAAGTACGCCCTGGCCCCCTACACCATGTTCATCGGCTCCGGCGCCCTGTGGGGCGAGACGATCCTGTTCTCGATGTGCATCCTCGAGGAGATGCAGTGGAAGCGCACCCGCTACATCACCTCGGCCGACTTCTTCCACGGCACCCTCGAGCTCGTGGAGCCCGGCGTCCCCGTGTTCCTGTTCATGGGCGAGGACGAGAACCGCAAGCTCGACGAGCGCGTCCGCGCGTTCCTGACCCGCGGCGTGACCGGCGACACCGACATCAACATCATCGACACCGCCGAGTTCGCGATCCCCGGCCTTGACGACGAGTTCCGCGTCATCGTGTCTCCGTGGATCCTCTCCTCGCTGATCACCGATCGCCTTGCCGCTTACTACGAGACGGTCACCAAGCACAACCTCAACTACCGTCGTTACTATCACCAGTTCGACTACTAATAGTTGACCACTCATTTAAGAAGCACCCTGCCCGGGCGCATGCGTCCGGGCATTTTTATGCCGAAATTCGCTAGGAAGGGGAATCGAATGAGGCAGTTTATCGTGGCGTCCCATGCTCATTTTGCGTCTGGAATCGTCGAGAGCATCGGCCTGCTTTCCGGCGAGCGCGAAAACGTCCATGCGCTCTCTATGTATGTCGACGGAAACGAGGACCTGACCAAGGAGGCCGCAGCGATTCTGGACGGCTTTGCCGCGGACGATGAGGTCGTCGTGTGCACCGACCTCTTTGGCGGCAGCGTCAACAACGAGTTCACCAAGATCGTCCAGACGCGTCCTAACACGCACCTCGTGACCAACATGAACCTGCCGCTCCTTATTCAGCTGCTGTTCGTGCCCGAATCCACCCCGATCGATGAGGCCATTCGCCAGATCGTCGAGGCGGACGACACCAAGGTCAAGTACGTCAACGACCTGCTGGGGCAGGCCGAACTCGATGAGTTTTAACCACTAGGGAGCACATCATGATTCAGATGATTCGCGTGGACTATCGACTGCTTCACGGCCAGGTTGCCGTTAGCTGGACCTCGGCTCTGGGTGCCGACTGCATCTTGTTGGTGAGCGACACGGTCCTCAATGACAAGCTTCGTCTGCAGGCCCTGTCCCTTGCAAAGCCGGAGGGCTGCAAGGTCGTTGTCAAAAACACCGAGGATGCCGTCAAGGCGCTCCAGAGCGGAGTGACCGACAAGTACAAGCTCTTCGTGGTTTGCGAGACGATCCAGCAGGCCGGTGCCGTCGCCAAGGCGATGGGAGTCAAGAAGATCAACCTCGGCAACGTTGCCTTTAGCGAGAATGCCCGCCAGGTCTCGACGAGCGTGTTCCTTACGCCCGAAAACGAGGCATACGTCAAAGAGCTGCTCGGCGAGGGCTATGAACTGTTCATTCAGATGATTCCGGCAGATGCGAAGACTGACGCCGCGAAGGTTATCGGTTAGGGGCTGTCATGGTTATCAAGACAATCCTGATTTTCCTGATCGCCCTTTTGGGCTATTCCGAGTGGCTGACGGGTACGAGCTACCTCCAGCGCCCGATCGTGCTCGGACCTCTGGTTGGCCTTGTCATGGGCGACATGGTGACCGGCACGATCATGGGCGCCACAATGGAGCTTGCCATGGTCGGCGCCATCTCAGTCGGTGCGTATAACCCGCCCGATACGATTTCCGGAACCATTCTGGGTGTGTCGCTTGCCATGCAGGCCGGCGCGGACGCTTCGGCGGCCCTGACCCTGGGTATTCCCATCGCAACGATCGTCCTGGCGCTCGATACCGCCCTGGGCCAGCCGGTGATGCTGCTGCTGGTGCACCGTATCGACAAAAACGTCGAGGACGGAGACACCAAGGCCATCACGCGCAACATGCTCATCGCCGGCTACGCGCAGAGCTGGTGCGGCCTGCTGATTATTCCCCTGGCATTCTTCTTTGGCGCCGATGCTGTTGCCAGCCTGCTCAACATCATCCCCGATTTCGTTCAGACCGGTATGGATGTCGCCGCCGCCTTCTTGCCCGCGCTCGGTTTTGCAATGCTGGCTCAGATGATTATGAACAAGACTGTGGCGCCGTTCTTCTTCGCTGGCTTCTTCCTCGTCGCCTACTTTGGCATTAGCACGACGGGCGTGGCGATCTTTGCCGCGATCATCGTCGTCGCGATGACGGTTTTGGGTGACAAGAAAAAGGCGGAGCAGCCCGCAGTGGCAACCGAGGATCCTGCGATTGGGAGTGGGTTCGATGAGTTTTAAGTTTGAGTCTTCTTACGACGGGCTGATTTCCCGCGCAGACCTTAAGAAGCTGTTCTGGCGCTCGATTCCCTATGAGCATTCCTGGAACTACGAGCGTATGGGCCATATCGGCTTTATGTGGGCCCTTATGCCGATCCTTCGCAAGCTGTATCCGCAGGATGCGGACTTTAAGGCCGCCCTCAAGCGCCATATGGAGCTCTATAACGTCACGCCGTACATCTCGACGCTCCCCATGTCCATCGCCGCTGCAATGGAGGAGGTCAACGCTACTGACGATAGCTTTGACACGAGCGCGATCTCTAATGTCAAGCTTGCTTTGATGGGGCCGCTGTCCGGCGTGGGCGATGCCTTCTACTGGGGCACGCTGCGAATTTTGGCAACGGGTGTCGGCACGTCGCTGGCGCTACAGGGCTCTATTCTTGGCCCGATTTTGTTCCTGCTCGTGTTCAATGTCCCTCACTACATCATCCGTTACCTGCTGACGTTTGTGGGGTATCGCTTTGGCTCGGACATGATCAGCAAGGTCCAGGAATCGGGCATTATGGACACGATCGTCAAGATGGCCTCTATCATGGGCGCCATGGTGATCGGCGCTATGACCATGGAGATGGTCACCGTGGACATTCCGCTCATGGTCGGTGCGGGCGATGGTGCTCAGACGCTGGCCGAGCTGCTCAACGGAATCTTCCCGGGCTTTGTCACGATGGGGCTGTTTGGAATCGTCTATCTCATGCTCAAGAAGAAGATGAATCCGCTGGTCATCATGCTCGTGATCCTGCTCGTGAGTATCGCCGGCGCGTTCTTTGGAGTGCTTGGTGTTCAGTAGGGCATCCGTCATAATGAGAATAATGTAAGAGGGGGCGTCGCGCACACTGTGCTGCGGCGCCCTTTTGCCGAAAGGTGGACAAGATGGAGTATCCGCAGCTTGCCGTCATGAATATCAGCCATCGTTATTTTGACCTTGAGGAATTCTTTTCTTCGGCAGCGGCCTCGGGCTACACGTGTTGCGAGCTTTGGACCGGGGCGATGCATCTGTATGTCGATTGCCATGGATACGATTCGCTCGAGCAGGTGCGGGAGCTGTCGCAGCGGTATGGGGTTCGGATTGTGGGACTTTGTCCCGAACAGAACAACCCCAAGCCGTGGAATATCGCGGCGCGCGGGAATGAGGCGCGTACCCGCACGCTCGCGTACTTTAAGAACGTTGTGGATATCGCGGCGGAACTTGGAGCCGAGCAGGTCATGGTCTCGAGCGGCTGGGCATTTTTGAACGAGCCGATCGAGGGCGCGTGGGGTCGTAGCGCCTCGATGCTGCGTGCGATTGCCGAGCATGCGGGAGAGCGCGGCGTGCGACTGGTGCTCGAGGCCCTGCAGCCGGTTGAGTCGATGATCGTGAACTCGGCGGCCGATACGAAGCGCATGATCGAGGCAGTTGGTCATCCGGCACTTAAGGCGTGTCTGGATTTGGGCGCTATGGCGGTGGCGGGGGATACCATCGACGATTATTTCGATCTGCTTGGCGATGATGTCGCCCACGTGCATTTTGTCGATGTTGCGGCAGATGGCACGACGCATCTTGCCTGGGGTGACGGCGACCGCGATATGCGCGCCGACCTGGATAGGCTGGTGGCGCGCGGCTATCGCGGAGTTGTTTCGGCCGAGACCTATGACGGGCGCTATTTTGCCGACCCCGCAGCTGCCGATGCGCAGGTAATGGCAGAGTATCGTCGTGCGATTGGCGTCTAGGTGGGGTTGGGTTGCGACAATCCGCTCCTATGTTTCCAAATGAATACGGTGTGAGCCGAGGAGGACGATTTTCCCCGCAAACACTCTAGTATGCTAAAGTACCCAGAAGACCGGCGGAGCTATGCCGGTCTTCTGTTCTATATGAAATACAGCATGAGGAGGCTCACCAGATGACGGCCACACCGTGGGGATTCCGGGACATATTGCCCGAGGAGGCTCAGGCGCGCGAGGAGATCGCATGTACGGTGAAGGGCTGCTTCAGGGAGCATCATTACCTTCCGGTCGAGACGCCGCTGCTCGAGGACAAGGGTTCGCTCGAGGAAGGCGGCCGCATTGCGGATACGCCGTTTAAGCTCTTTGATGACGACGGTCGCCTGCTGGTGGTCCGTCCCGACAACACGCTGCCGATCGTTCGCCTGGTTTCGACTCGCATGCGCGCGGCCGACCTGCCTCTGCGCTTACGTTACGAGGCGCCGGTGGTTCGCGAGTGTCAGCGCAATGCCGGTGGTTCGCGCCAGTTTACGCAGTTGGGCTTTGAGCTTATCGGCGCGGGCGATGCCTCGGGCGATGTCGAGATTGTCTCGCTGGTCGCCGAGGCCGTGCGCGAGCTGGCACTTCCCGATGCGCGCATTATCGCAGGCAGCGTGCGTCCTTTTAAGGAATTGCTCGCGGTATGCGAGGATCGTGAGCTGGCTGCCGAGGCCCTGCGCTGCGTGCATGCCAACGACTTTGTGGGCCTCGATGCCCGCGTGGCTGCCAGCGCCGAGTCCGATGCCGTCAAGGCCGCCATTAGCGAGCTGCCGCGCCTGCACGGTGGTGCCGAGGTGCTCGACCGCGTGGATGCGCTGCTGGAGGCTGCCGGCATCGTCGCGCCGCTGACGCGCGAGCTGCGTGCCCTGGTCGAGGGCCTGGCTTCCGAGGACGCCCAGGTGCTGTCCTTCGACTTCTCCATCATGAACTCTTTTGATTACTACACGGGTCTGGTCTTTAAGGCCTATGCCGGCGGCCTGCCCGATCCGGTCGGTTCGGGCGGACGCTACGACTCCATCTTTACCGGTGCGTTTGGCGACGGCATCGAGGTGCCGGCGGCGGGCTTCGCCTTTTCGCTCGAGCGCCTGGAGGCCGCGCGCACCTCGGCCGAGGATGCCGCTTCCGATGGCGACCACGCCGTCGGCCGTGGCGCCGAGGGCCCGCTGCGCATCGCCGTGCCCAAGGGCTCGCTTAAGGCTGACACGCTCGACGTGCTCGAGGCCGCGGGCCTGGATGTCTCTGAGCTGCGTGACCCCGGCCGTCATCTAATCGTGCGCGGTTGCGACACGCGTGCCGGCGAGGGCGTGGTCGGAGATATCGAGTTTGTCATTGTGCGCCCCAGCGACGCACCCGCCTTTGTGGGCTGCGGTGGTGCCGATTGCGGCATCTGCGGTTGGGACTCGCTTATCGAGGCAGACCTTAACCTGCTGCAGCTGGTCGATCTGGGCTACGGCCTGTGCACGTTTATCGAGGCGGAGCCCGCATGGCGCGCTGGCCAGGCCGAGCGCAACTATGCCCGCCGCGGTTCTCTTCGCGTGGCCACCAAGTACCCGCGCATCGCGAGCGCTTGGTATGCCGAGCGTGGCGTGAATGCCGACATCGTTTCGCTGCACGGCAATATTGAGTTGGGCCCCATCGTTGGCATGACCGACCGCATCGTGGACATTACCGCCACGGGCGCCACGCTGCGCGATAACGACCTGGTTATTACCGGTCGCATTATGGACTGCACGGCGCGATTCTTCGTCAACCCGGGTGCCGCGCGCCTGGACCCGCGCGTGCGCAACTTGGCCGATCGCCTGGCGGCGGCCGTGAAGGACAAGCATTTTGAGCCCGTTGCGGGCTCGGCACAATAGCGCGAGCACGCACGGGCGTCCCAACGTCTGGGCTGCGGGCCGATTGGCGCCGCCGCCCGGCCTCTCGTTTTTCGAACATAGCCTCGACCGATAGGGGATACCGAAATGAAGACCATCAAGCTTGCTCCCGGTGAGCGCCTCGTTACCAACCAGCTCAACCGCAAGGGCGTGCTGCCGCAAAACATCGTCGACGCCGCCCGCGATATCGTGGCCAACGTGCGTGCCAACGGCGATGCTGCGGTGCGCGATTACTGTCAGCGTTTTGACGGCGTTGAACTGCAGAGCTTCCGTCTGCCGCAAGAGCAGATCGATGCCGCGCTCGAAGGCCTCGAGCCCGCTTTTGTCACGGCGCTCGAGAAGGCTGCACGTCAGATTCGCGAGTTCCACCAGCGCGAGGTCGAGCAGAGCTGGTTTACCACGCGCCCGGACGGCACGATGCTCGGCGTTAAGGTGACCCCGCTTGCTGCGGCCGGCATCTATGTGCCGGGCGGTCGTGCGCAGTACCCCTCCACGGTGCTTATGAACGCCATTCCCGCCAAGGTGGCCGGCGTCAAACGCGTGGTCATGGTAACCCCGCCGCAAAAGGATGGACTGATTAGCCCGTATACGCTCGCGGCCGCCAAGCTCGGCGGCGTGGACGAGATCTATATGGTGGGCGGCGCCCAGGCCGTGGCCGCGCTGGCGTACGGTACCGAGACCATTCCGCGTGTCGACAAGATTACCGGCCCGGGCAACGCCTTTGTCGCCGCTGCCAAGCAGATTGTCTCGGGTGACGTGGGTATCGATATGGTCGCCGGTCCCTCCGAGGTCTGCGTGCTGGCCGATGCCACGGCCAAGCCTATGGTGGTCGCGGCCGACCTGATGGCCCAGGCCGAGCACGACCCGCTGGCAGCCTGCTATCTGGTGACCTGCGACGAGCAGTTTGCGCGTGAGGTCGAGGCGGGTATCGACATCCTGGTGGCACAGTCCCCGCGTGCCGAGATCACGCGTGCTTCGCTCGACAATGAGGGCACCATCGTGGTGGCCGCCGACATGGCTGCCGCCGTCGAGGCGGTGAATACCGTGGCGCCCGAGCACTTGGAGCTGCACTGCAAGGACGCGATGGGCCTGCTCGGCGGCATTCGCAACGCCGGCGCCATCTTTGTGGGTGCTTGGAGTTCCGAGCCGCTCGGCGATTATGTTGCCGGCCCCAACCACACGCTGCCGACCGGCGGCACGGCCATGTTCTCCAACCCGCTTTCGGTCGAAGAGTTCGTCAAGCGCTCGAGTGTCATTTGCTATACACCCGAGGGCCTGCTCTCCGACGCTCCCGCCACGCAGCGTCTAGCCGAGGCCGAGGGTCTGTGGGCACACGCGCTTTCCGCCGCGCTGCGCCGCCGCGTGTTGGAGCAGGGCGAGGATGCCGTGGGCGCCGAGTCGCTCGCTGCGGCCGACCTGACCAAGGTTGCCTGGCCGGGCGACGCCGTGGCGACGGTTGCCGAGGGCGTGGACCTGGCGGCTGCAAGCGCGGATGGCGCCGGCGCGACTGGCAAGGAGGCCTAATATGGCCGAGCTCACGCCCCGTATGAAGGAGCTCGTCCAGCCCTACTTGGCCGGCATTGAGCCCTACGATCCCAACTTTACGCCCACACGCATCAACCTTTCGGCCAACGAGAACACTTATCCCGTGCCGGCTGGCGTGCGCGAGGCGGTCGACGCCGCCCTGGCCGCTACACCGCTCAACCGCTATCCCGATCCCATGTCCAACGATCTGCGCGACGAGCTGGCCGCTTGGCATGGTGTGGCGCGCGAGAATGTCTGCGTGGGAAACGGCGGTGACGAGCTGCTCTATAACTACCTGCTGGCGTTTGGCGGCGCGGGACGGACCCTGCTCAACTGCCCGCCGTGCTTTAGCGAGTACGCGTTCTTTGCGTCGCTCTGTCAGACCGAGGTGCGCGATGTGTGGCGCGACCCGGCGACCTTTAGGCTCGACCAAGCGGCTGTGCTCGCAGCGGCGCCCGAGTGCAACCTAGCGATCGTGACCTCGCCCAACAATCCTACGGGTGACGTGGCACCGCTCGACTTTGTCGCGGCCCTGTGCGATGCGTGCCCCGGCATGGTGATGGTCGACGAGGCCTACGTTGAGTTTGCCGACGATTCGTTTGGCGCGGCCATCACGGCGCAGGGGCTTATTGCCGAGCATCCCAACCTGGTGATTCTGCATACGTTGTCCAAGGCGTTTGGCGCTGCCGGTACGCGTCTGGGTTACGTGATCGCGGCGCCGGAAGTCATCGACGTGTTCGCGGCGATTCGCCAGATCTATTCAGTTAACGTGCTGAGCCAGGCGGCAGCACTTGCCTGCGTGCGTGCGCGCGATGCGTATGCACCTGTGGTGGCGCAGGTCGCATCCGAGCGCGAGCGCGAGCTGTGCGCCCTGCGCGCGATGGCTACCGAGGGCCTGCCCGTGGAGGCATGGCCGAGCGCGGCGAACTTTGTGCTCGTGCGTACGCCGCATGCCACGCGCGTGCGCGAGCGCCTACGCGACGAGTATTCGATTTTGGTGCGCGACTTTAGCTATGCGCCGGGGCTTGCGGACTGTCTGCGCATTACCGTGGGCACGCCGCAGGAAAACGATGAGGTACTGGCTGCGTTTGCCGTGCTGGTGAAGGAGGAGATCTAGATGGGCCGTTATGCCGAGGTGACCCGCAAGACGGGGGAGACCGACATTGTCGTCAAACTCGACCTGGATGGAACCGGTACGTGCGATATCTCGACCGGCGTGCCGTTTTTCGACCACATGCTCAACGCCTTTGGCCGCCATGGCCTGTTCGATTTGACGGTGCATGCGGTAGGCGATGTGGAAGTCGATGCGCACCATACCGTCGAGGACACGGGCATTGTGCTGGGCGAGGCGTTTTGCCGGGCGCTGGGCGACAAAGCGGGTATTACGCGCTTTGCCGATGCGGCGATCGCCATGGACGAGACGCTCGTGATGGCCGCCGTGGACATTTCGGGTCGCGGCCAGGCCTACTGCGAGCTGCCCGTGCCGACCGAGCGCGTGGGCAGCTTCGATACCGAGCTGGCTGTCGAGTTCTTCTATGCCTTTGCGCGCGATGCCAAACTTACGCTGCACGTGCGCGAGCTGGCGGGCGGCAACTCGCATCACATTATCGAGGCCGCCTTTAAGGCCGTGGGTCGCACGATGCGCCACGCCTGCGAGTTCGATCCCCGCGTGCAGGGCATCCCCAGCACCAAGGGCTCGCTGTAACCGTCACAAGGGTAAAACCACCACGAAGGGGACAGGCACCTTTGTGGTGGTTTTGGATGATGAGAAGAGGAGGGGTCGCGTGGGCGGACCGAAGATTGTGGTGGTCGACTACCACAAGGGCAACTTGTCGAGCGTCGTGCGCGGGCTTGCGCGCGCCGGTGCCGCCGCCTGCACATCGGACGATCCGGAGCAGATCCGTAACGCCGACGGCCTGGTCATCCCGGGCGTGGGCGCGTTCTATGACGCGATCGCCTTTATGCGCCAGAGCGGCGAGGAGGCGGCCGTGCTCGATGCCGTCGCCGCTGGAACTCCGCTGCTCGGCATCTGCCTGGGCCTTCAGCTATTTTTTGAGCGCGGCCACGAGGGCGTGCCGGCGGACGAGGGCGCGGTCGCGGACGGAAACGCTCCCGAACAGGCTGACGGTCCCTGGGTCGATGGCCTGGGTATTATGTGCGGCTCGTGCACGCGCTTGGAGTCGAGCCGACTGAAGGTCCCGCACGTGGGCTGGGATCAGGTGCACATGACGCCTGCCGGCGCGGCCGATCCGCTGCTCGCCGGTTTTGCCGAGGGCGCCAATATGTACTTCACCCACAGCTACGCGGTGGCCGGCGACGTCGATGCCACCGATGTGTTGGCGCGCACGCACTATACACGGAGTTTCCCGTGCATCGTGCGCCACGGCAATGTGTGGGGCTGCCAGTTCCATCCCGAGAAATCCTCCGCGCTGGGTCAGCGCATCCTTAAGAACTTCGTCAACATCGTCGAGGAGGTTGGCCGATGATCCTGTTTCCCGCAATCGATCTGATCGGCGGCAAGGTTGTGCGCCTGGAGCGCGGCGACCGCAACCGCTGCAAGGTATATTCCGATGACCCCGTGGCCGTCGCCCGCTCGTTTGCCGAGCAGGGCGCAAGCTGGGTGCATGTCGTCGACCTGTCCGCTGCCTTTGGCGAGGACGAGGACACATGCGCTGCCAACTCGGCGGCGATTAAGGCCATCTGCGGCGTCGACGGTCTGTCCGTGGACGTGGGCGGCGGCGTTCGCTCACTCGCACGCATCGATGAGCTGGCAGGCTATGGTGCTCGCCGCATTGCGCTGGGCACCGTGCTCGTGACCGAGCCGGGTTTTGCTGAGGTGGCAGCCCAGGGCTTTGGCGAGCTGTTGGTCGCCGACATTGCCGCGCGCGACGGCCAGGTTAAGGTGAACGGCTGGCGCGACGGCGCGGGCGTGGCACTCGACGATGCCGTGGCGCAGCTTACCGAGCTGGGCTTTAAGCATCTGGTGTATACCGACATCGCGCGTGATGGCATGCAGACGGGCATCGATGTGGCGGCGTATCGCCATGTGGCGCAGGTCGCGGGCTTTCCCGTCGTGGCGTCGGGCGGTATCTCGACGCTCGACGACATCCGCGCGCTGGCCGCGGTGGGTGAGGGCGCGATTGAAGGCGCCATTACCGGTCGTGCGCTCTACGAGGGCAACTTTACGCTGGCCCAGGCGCTGGCCGCCGCTCGAGGGGAGGAGTAGCCCATGCTTACCAAGCGCGTAATTCCCTGCCTGGACGTCAAGGACGGCCGTGTGGTCAAGGGCGTCAACTTTGTGAGCTTGCGCGATGCCGGCGATCCGGTGGAGCTGGCCCGCGCCTACGACCGCGAGGGTGCGGACGAGGTCGTATTTTTGGACATTACCGCGACGAGCGATAACCGTGCGACGACTATCGAGATGGCGGCGCATGCGGCCGAGGAGCTGGCCATTCCCTATACCGTGGGCGGCGGCTTTCGCGACCTGGCGGGCATGCGCACCATGGTTGCCGCCGGTGCCGACAAGGTGTCGCTCAACTCGGCGGCTGTGCGCGATCCGTCGCTGATCAGCCAGGCTGCCGCGGCGTTTGGCAGCCAGGCCGTGGTTGTGGCGATCGATGCCAAGCGCGTCGGCTTGCCCGGAGCATCCGGTGCCGACAAGTGGGAGGTCTTTACCGCAGGAGGCCGCAACGCCACGGGTATCGATGCGGTGGCGTGGGCCGAGGAGGCGGCTCGCCGCGGCGCCGGCGAGATCCTGCTGACCAGCATGGATCGCGACGGCACCAAGGCTGGCTTTGACCTGGCGCTCACCCGCGCCGTGGCGCGCGCGGTGCCAATCCCCGTCATCGCGAGCGGTGGCGTGGGCACGCTCGAGCATTTCGCTGAGGGCGTGATCGAGGGCGAGGCCGATGCCGTGCTGGCGGCGAGCGTCTTTCACTTTGGAACCTTCAGCATTCGCGAAGTCAAAGAGTATATGGCCTCTCAAGGTATTCCTGTGAGGTTGGACTTCTAGTGCTGCGGGCTGCGCTGCGGCTTGTCCAGGCACCGCATCTTGCCGCTCAAACCGTCGCTCGCGTACCAAAGTACGCGTCGCTCCTCTTTCGTGGCAACCTGCGGCACCTGGACAACCCTCGCCGACATGTGATGTTTAAATTGGGGAATTGAAATGAGAGAAATTACTACTCCAGCGGATCTTAAATACGACGCCAAAGGATTGATCCCTTGTGTGGTTCAGCAATATGACACCGGCGAGGTGCTTATGGTTGCTTGGATGAACGAGGAATCGGTGGGGTTGACGCTCAAGACCGGGACCACGTGGTTTTGGAGCCGCAGCCGCCAGGAGCTCTGGAACAAGGGCGCGACAAGCGGCAACATGCAGGAGGTCAAGGAGCTCTGGGCCGACTGCGATAGCGATACGCTGCTGGTCAAGGTCGACTCGCCGGGCCCGGCTTGCCACACCGGCAACCGTACCTGCTTCTTTAAGAAACTCGCGTAGGGCGGGCGCTCGATTAGACGCTCGGCCACCAGAAAGGATTGAACTATGGGTGTGCGCACCGCAAACGTTCAGGATGGAAATATCGGAGAGACGCTGACAGGTCTGGCCGAGGTGATTCACGGTCGTCATGATGCATCGCCGCAGGAGAGCTATACCGCGCGTCTGCTGACCGATGTCGAGGACGAGCTGCTCAAGAAGCTTGCCGAGGAGGCAAGCGAGGTGATCATGGCCTGCAAGGATAGCGATCACGATCACATCCGCTACGAGGCCGGCGACCTGGTCTACCACCTGCTCGTGACGCTCGAGCGCTACGGTATCACCCTCGACGAGCTAGCCGGCGAACTCAACGCCCGCCGCCACTAGTCATTGGGGACGTTCTTAAACGACCAGTTAGGCGAGGGGCGTGGACTCCCATTCTCCGGTGAGGTGGGGGATGTCGAAGGTTCGATAACCGCAGTCGTAGGCGTGGGCCTGGGCCTCGCGGATGTTCCAGCAGATGTCGCAGGCGCGGTGTGCGTCCGAGCCAAAAGTGATCGGCACCTCGGCGTGGGCGAAGCAACGCAACAACCCGGTCGCGGGATAGTAGTCGTCGAGTCCCTTGCGCGGCGCGGCGGTCGAGACCTCAACGCGGCGGCCTGTGTCGTGTGCACACTCTGCCATCTGCCCCCAGAACGGCGCGGGGTCAAAGTCGGGCGCAAAGCCCTCTTTCGAAAAGCGCATGACCAGGTCGGGGTGAGCCATTACATCAAA
The DNA here is from genome assembly GCA_900544425.1 of uncultured Collinsella sp. Classification (GTDB taxonomy): domain Bacteria; phylum Actinomycetota; class Coriobacteriia; order Coriobacteriales; family Coriobacteriaceae; genus Collinsella. The sequence goes on along the minus strand of UQUX01000030.1, from coordinate 3,937 downwards.
GTTGAGCGGGCTCTCGCAGGCGCGGCACCAGTCATCGACATAGCGCTCCCACACGCCGCGTACGTCTAAGTTTTCCCAAACATGCAGGTTGGTGTCATCGTCGATCCAACCGCAAAGGGAATCGGGTGTATCAGGACGAGCGACGTCCTCCGTCCCCGCCGTGCCCGCAGCACCTGCCGCAATATCGCCTGGGTTGCCAATCCAATGCACACTGCCCAGGAGTACGACGGCGCCCTGGGACCAGCGCTCAACCAAAGGCTCGCGGCCCTCGTACCAATCGCATTCGAAACCGTAGATAAAGGTGAGTTCTGGCGCAATCTGAGCGGCAAGATTGCGAGCGTCCTCAAAAGCCAGACGATGTGCCGTCAGGTCACCCTCGACAACCTGCACCTCGCAGTTAGCATCCATGCTGGCGGGCAGGGTGAGATGGTCGGTCGAGACCATGACGCGGCAGCCGGCCGCAGCAGCGGCACGGACGTTGTCCTCAAACGAGGCATGCCCGTCCGAAAACGAGGTGTGGGTATGGCAATCGACCAGCGGGCACATGGGCATAGCGGCTCCTTTGCGTCAAGCGAATCCGCTCCATTGTAATGGCGCGACCCCTGGCGCGCCGGGAACGCCACAAGTCGAAACCGACTGGAAAGGGCAGGCGGCGCGCAAGGGCTGCCGCACGACATCGACCCTGCCTCAAAACGTGTACGTCAGCCTCCAAAAGCTGCAAAAAATGACGTGTTTGGAGGCTGCCGTACACGTTTGGATAGGGGCGAGGACGATCCCGGCGCACGCCGACGTCCGCGACGGGCAAAAGTCCCGCCCATCCCATGACGCCGCCCCCACGCCGCCCGCGATGTGCTAGCGTTTGAGTGAACAAAACGAGCCCGCGCGGAAAGGAACCGGACCGTATGCAACGTGGAAGTACATCTCCGCTGTCCCGCGAGACCGATGCGCCCGAGACCATCGTCAAGCTGGAGTGCGACATCGACGATGCGTCGCCCGAGGTACTCGCCTATGCCGCCGACCGCCTGCGCGAGGCCGGCGCCCGCGAGGTGCACTGGCTACCCCTCTACTGCAAAAAGGGTCGCCCCGGATGGCAGTTGCAGGTGATCTGCTCGCACGAGGATATCGAGCGCCTACAGACGATTATCTTTTTGGAGACCACGACCAACGCCGTTCGTCGCCAGGTGATGGAACGCGTTTGCCTGCCGCGCCGATTCGAGCAGGTGACAACGCCTTGGGGCGAGGTGGCCGTAAAGGTGGCAACCCTGCCCGATGGCAGCGAGCGTGCAGCGCCCGAGTACGAGGACTGCGCTCGCCTTGCCCGTGAGCACAATGTGCCGCTCCAGCGCGTGATGCAGGCGGCGCAAGCCGCGGCTCTGCAATTTGAGTGACACGGTCGGCGACGCGCCACACCCACCCCATCAACCTCACCGAAAGGACCACCATGAAATACCTCATCGCCTCCGACATCCACGGCTCGGCATACTGGGCCGAGCGCCTGGTTGCCGCCATCGAATCCCAGCAGCCCGACCGCATCGTGCTGCTGGGCGACCTGCTCTACCACGGTCCGCGCAACGACCTGCCGCGCGATTACGCCCCCAAGCACGTGATCCCGCTGCTCAACGCCCTGGCCGACCGTATCATCGCGGTGCGCGGCAACTGCGACGCCGAGGTCGACCAGATGGTGCTCGACTTCCCCGTCATGGCCGACTACGCCACGCTGTTCGACGAGACCGGCCGCGAGCTGTTCCTGACGCACGGCCATGTCTTTGGCGCCGGCATGCACAACAGCGTCGACCACGCGCCCGCGTTGCCCGAGGGCTCCGCGCTCGTCTACGGTCATACGCACATCAAGGTCAACGAGGAAAGCGCCGCGCACCCGGGCCTGTGGCTCTTCAACCCCGGTAGTGTGAGCATTCCCAAGGACGGCACGCACAGCTACGGCATCTACGAGGACGGCGCGTTCCGCCATGTGATCCTGGAGGAGGAATAACCATGGCGCAGTACATGGCTCAGCAAAATGCCGAGGGTTCGCGTGACCTGTCCACGCTGGTCGACGCGTCGGCCGAGCTGCAGCATCTGGTGCAGACCGTCTGGCGCTTGCGTCAGCCCGACGGCTGCCCGTGGGACCGCGAGCAGACGCACCGCAGCATTGGCAAGAACATGATCGAGGAGGCCTACGAGGCGCTCGACTGCATCGAGGCGGACGACGCGGTTCACCTGCGCGAGGAGCTGGGTGACGTGCTCATGCAGGTCGTGCTGCATGCGCAGATTGCTGCTGACGCCGGCGAGTTTACGCTGGCCGACGTGGCGCGTGATATCGATGCCAAGCTCATCCGCCGTCATCCGCACGTGTTTGGCGATGTAGATGCCGACAGCTCCGACGAGGTGCTCAAGATTTGGGACGAGGTCAAGCTTGCCGAGAAGGCCGCCAAGGACAAGGCCGTGGCGGCAGGCGAGGCTGCGCCCGAGGGCCTGCTCGACGGCGTGCCCACGCATCTACCGGCGCTGATGCAGGCTCAGAAGGTGTCGCGCAAGGCGGCTGCCGTGGGCTTTGAGTGGGAGACGGTCCAGGACGTGTGGGACGAGGTTGCCGAGGAGCGTGCCGAGTTTGAGGCCGAGGCCCCCGGAACGCCCGAGCGCGAAATGGAGTTTGGCGATCTGCTCTTTGCCCTGGTCAACGTCGCGCGCAAGGAGGGTATCGACGCCGAGAGCGCCCTGCGTGCCAGCACAGCAAAGTTCCGCCGCCGCTGGGCCGCGATGGAGCAGATGGCGGCCGATGCCCACGTGGATCTGGCCGAGCTCTCGACCCACGGCCTCAACGACCTGTGGGATGCCGCAAAGGCGGAGGAGTAAGACTGCGGGAACGACGGGCTGACGCGCCTCATCGTTCCCGCTAAATTTTTCGAAAATCAAGTGTATCCTTCGGCTAACTTAGGGCATAATGCAAAAAGTGCGACATGGCTAACTTACGGAGGCGCACCGATGGTGCACGGTCAGCCGGTCGCTTGCATCCACTACGTTTCCAAGTGAGAGGGAGACAACATGAGCGATATTTTGGACGTCTACGGTCGCGAGGTACTCGACAGCCGCGGCAATCCCACCGTCGAGGTCGAGGTCGTGCTCGAGGACGGCAGCTTTGGCCGCGCAATGGTGCCTTCGGGTGCTTCGACCGGCGCCTTTGAGGCCTGCGAGCTACGCGATGGCGACAAGGGCCGCTACCTGGGCAAGGGCGTTTCGCAGGCCGTCGAGCACGTCAACAACGAGTGCGCTAACGCCGTCGTGGGCCTCGACGCCTTCGACCAGCGCGCCGTCGATGCCGCGCTGATTGCCGCGGACGGTACCCCCAACAAGACCAAGCTCGGTGCCAACGCCATCCTGGGCGTGTCGCTGGCCGTCGCCCGCGCCGCTGCCGAGTCGGCGGGCCTGTCGCTGTACCAGTACCTGGGCGGCGTCAACGCCCACCTGCTGCCCACGCCCATGATGAACATCCTCAACGGCGGCGTGCATGCCGACAATAACGTTGACTTCCAGGAGTTTATGATCATGCCGGTGGGCGCCCCGAGCTTTGCCGAGGGTCTGCGTTGGTGCGCCGAAGTCTACCACACCCTCAAGGGCGTGCTGCACGAGGCCGGCCTGGGCGGCGGCGTGGGCGACGAGGGCGGCTTTGCGCCCAACCTCAAGACCAATGCCGAGCCGTTCGAGTACATCACCAAGGCCGTGGAGAAAGCCGGCTTTAAGCCCGGCGTCGACTTCATGTACGCCATGGACCCGGCGTCCACAGAGTTCTACAACGCTGAGACCGGTATGTATGAGCTCAAGGGCGAGGGCGTGGAGTACACGAGTGCCCAGATGGTCGATTACTGGGAGAAGCTCGTCGACACCTATCCCATCATCTCCATCGAGGACGGCATGGACGAGGAGGACTGGGACGGCTGGG
>UQUX01000029.1 GCA_900544425.1 uncultured Collinsella sp. | reverse complement strand
TGCGGAACTCCTCGATATATGCGGCAGGCTCCAAGTCGAAGGCAAGCTCCTCGATGCCAAAGTCCTCCAGGCAGTCATCGAGATCAAACACATAGTCGATATCGAAGTCGCAGGCATCGTGTGCTAGGCGCGCCTCAAAGCGCATGCCCTCGGACAACAGCTGGTAGGCAGGGACCTGCGAAGCGGCATCGCCCAAGCAAGCGCGCAGGGTGCGCTCCCCCGTCTTGCCAAAATCGAGCGCATGGCGAGCGCTCGGGTTCGTGGCCGTCAGCACGTCCTTGCGGGCAGTCTGAGACCATTGAACGGCATTGACGAGTGCGACCTCCTCGCCCGCGAGAATCTCGGGGACGGTCTCAGTAAACTGATTCCAGCGGGACTTGCTGCTCGAAAGCATGGTGCCAACAAGTACCGCATAGCCAAACTTGAGGTCCTCGGGTTCCGCCTCGCGAACAAGGTCGAGGTCACACACGACCAAGCCCGGTTCGGGACGAAACGCGATAGCGGGAAGCGCATTGGCCGACGAGGCGACGAGCGGCTTCATGGTCGTCGCGACCGTGAGCATGGCGTCGAACGTCGTCGGCAGCAGCGCGCACTCGGTGCGACCGCACCACTGGTTGGCGCACCAGCTAACAACCGAGCAGGTTGCGGCATCGCCAACGGCGACAACCAGATCGTCGCAGGTAATGCCGTTGGCAGACAAGGCGCCAAAGATAGCATCGGCATCGGCCAGCGTGGCACCAGCAGGCGAAACCTCGAGGACGAGCAGCGACACGGCAAAACCGGCGTCGACCAGCGCATGCTCGACGACCTCGCCAAAACGCTCGGATGTGGCGTCGTTCCAAACAACCATCGCGCGCTTAGGCTTGCCCACAGCCGAGGCAAACATGCGCGACAGCTCCTCGAACGCGCCCAATCCGACGCGGACATCGACACTGCGGTTTTGGAAATTGATAAGTTGACGGCGAATCATAGCAGTCCACGCTCCAAAAGCTTCTCGGCACAAAGGTAGGAAACGTCCTCGAAGGACTTGTTGCGAATATCAAGGGTAATATCGGCGGCTTGGCGATACAGCGGACGGCGATGCTCAAACAGGCGCGCGGCGTGCTCGGGCGAGCGGAAATCAGGCCGGGTATCGGAGCGGCGAATCTGGCGCAACGAGTCCTCAAAGTCGCCTTCGAGGTACACACAGGTACCCATCTCGTGCATCAGTTCAATGTTAACCGGCGTCTCGACGATGCCGCCCCCGCACGATACCAGCAGACTGCGCTCGCTTTGAAGCGAACGGAGTGCCGAGGTCTCGAGCTCGCGAAAACGATCCTCGCCCTCGGTCTCAAAAATCTCGGTCACCGACTTGCCGCAACGACGCACAACCAAACGATCGGTATCGATGAATCGACGCTTGAACATAGTGCCCACGTTGCGCGCAAGCGTCGACTTGCCCGCGCCCAAAAAGCCGATAAAGAAGATATGGTCGCAGCCGTGTTTGATGTGCTGAGACATGGCGAAACCTATTCCTCGCAGGGAAGGTCGCGCAGGGCCCGGCGCTCAAAGATACGGAAGATCTGCGTGTACCACAGGTCCTGGGTTGCCTGCGGCTTGACCAGAATAGTGTCAACACCGGCAAAGTTACCGCTCCACACGTCCGTGTAAAGCTGATCCCCGATCAGCACGGCCTCGTCGGCCGTGACGCCCAGACGTTTAAGACCCGCTTTGAGGGCAAATGGCGCCGGCTTCATGGCATGGCTAATGGCCTCGAGCCCCAGCTCGCGCGCCGACGCCATGACCTGGTCGCGATGCCAGTTGTTGGACACCATGCACAGCTTAAAGCCCTTGGCATGGGCGGCCTCGAGCCAAGCGGAGACCGCGGCAGGTACCTGCTCGGTATCACGCGGCACCAGGGTGTTGTCGCGATCGAGCAGAATGGCGCGCTTGCCGTCGGCCCAGAGGGTATCGAGGTCGATGCGGTCGACCGAGGCAACATATCGTTTGGGGCTAAAAATCCTCATGATCAATTCCAAGACTGTTGATGCTCTTCGTAGGTCTTCGAGAAATACTCCTCGTCCTGCGTAATGTAGAAATACAGGTCATCGGAGTCGGTCGGCTCAAGGGTGGCCTTGAGCGCCTCGAGCGACGGAGAGCAAATGGGCGTGGGCGGGAGGCCCTCGTGCTTATAGGTGTTATACGGGCTATCGCTCTGCAGGTCGTCGGCGGTAACCTCGCCGCCGGTGACGTACATCATGGTCGCATCGCTATTGAGGTAACGCAGGCCATCGAGCTTGCCCGCCAGACGGTTATAGAAAACCGATGCCACATGCGCGCGCTGATCGGCGTTGAGACCCTCGCGCTCGACAATCGAGGCAAGGTTAACGATGTCGTAATCGGACATCTCCACGCCATAGCGCTCCTTGATTTTTGCCTCGCAGCTGGCAAAGTCAAGCGACTTATACTCGGTGTTGAACTGGTCGAGCATGGCGCGAATCACATCGTCGGCAGACGGGTCCTTGCCCAACGAATAGGTCTTGGGGAATAGAAAGCCCTCGAGCGAATCGTTTGCAGCGCCCTTAAGGAAGGCGTAATCATTCACATAATTGCTCGCCTTAGCCTGGTTAAGGAAGTCTTCCTTAGAAATGCTGTCGTACGCCTTGGCCACGCGGTCGGCAACCTGATCGACCGTCAGGCCCTCAGGAATCGTGAGCGCATCGGAGCCGGCGTTGGGACCTTCCATAAGCTGCTGGACGACCTTCGTGGCATCCATAAGCGTGGTAAACGAATACTTACCCGGCTTGAGCGACATGTCGGCGTTGAGCTTTTTGACCGCAGCGTAATAATCCTTGGGATTTTCGACGATATGGTTCTCGGAGAGAATCGAGGCGATCGCATCACCCGAAGCACCGTCGGGAATGGTCACCGTAACCTGCTGACCAGCCGTGACCTTCGTATCCTCACCGGCAAAGAAGCCCTTGACGGCAGGCACGACAAAGAAAGCGATAATAGCAAGCGCGATTACGGCCACCACAACGCCGATGATCATAGGAACCGGAGAACTCTTCTTTTGAGCACCGCGACGAGCATGCGTGTTGTAGCTCGAGCGAGTCGCCGGAGCAACGCCATGCGAACCGCGAGCGTGATGCGAATGCAATTGGGGGGCCTGCGTTCGCTGGGTGGGTGCCTGTTGCTTAAAGCGAGCACCGCCTGCAGGCTGAGCCGAACGAGCAGTGGGCTGCTGAGCCGCGTGAGAAGCCGGATACTGAACCGAACGAGCAGAAGGCTGCTGACCCGTCCGTTGAACAGGTTGGGCCGAACGAGAGGAGGACTGCACCGGGCGCGCGGCAGACTGAGCTGCGCGCTGGGTCGGCTGTGCCGGACGCTGGCCAGGCTGGGCAGGACGCGACGCCGGCTGACGTGTACGATTCGGCTGGCGCGGATCGGGAGCGCTAGGCATGCGAAACCTCCTCGTTTTTACGATCAAGCCACGTCTGCAAAAACAGGCTGGCGGCAATCATGTCAATCTTGCCCCTCATCTGCTTTTCGTTGAGTCCCTGCTCTCGCAGGATTCGCTTGGCCTCCTGCGAGGACAGACGCTCGTCCTCAAACTCCAGCGGAAGTTCGAGCTCGTCGGCAATCTTTTGGGCCACGGCGGCGACGCGCTCGGCCTGGGGGCCGGGCTCACCGGCCATGGTCAGGGGACGTCCGCTTACTAGGATATCGGGCTCATAGTCCTCGACCAGGTAGCGAAACGTCTTGGCCATACCGATGACCTCGGCGGCCGGGAGCACCTTAACGGGCATCGCCATCTTGCCATCACGGCTCGAGACGGCGATGCCAATCCTGGTCTCCCCTATGTCCAGCGCAAGCGCAACCACAGTGACTTCTTATATTCTTAGGCGCCGAGCGCGGTCTTAGCGGCCGCGAGGGCATCGGCGATACCGGCAGCGTTCTTGCCACCGGCCTGGGCCATGTTGGGACGACCGCCACCGCGACCGTCGACCAGGCCCGCGATCTGCTTGATCACGTTACCGGCGTGGAAACCGGCCTTGACGGCGTCATCGGAGCCGGCGGCGAGCAGGGCCGGTGTGCCCTTCTCAGTCACGCTGGCGACAACGCAGGCGACAGGACCGGCGACCTTCTGGTGCACGGTATCCCAGACGTTGCGCAGGTCGGCAGCCTCAAGGCCCTGGAGCTCAGCGACGACGAGCTTGTAACAGTCGAGCTCGACGGCGCCCTCGATGGCGCTGGAGATAGCGTCGGAGGAGCCACCGGTCAGTGCCTTCTTGAGCTTGTTGGAAGTCTCGCGCAGCTCGGCCTGCAGGTTCTCCACGCGGGCGGGAACCTCATCCACGCGGCACTTGAGCGCAGTAGCGGCGGCGTCGACGAGCGCCAGACGGTCGGCCATATAGTCGAGAGCACCCTTAGAGGTCACGGCCTCAATACGGCGGACGTTGGAGCCCGTAGAGGACTCGGAAATGATCTTGAACAGGCCGATCTCGGCGGTGTTGGCGGCATGGGTGCCACCGCAGAGCTCACGGGAGAACGGCTGGTCCTCGGCGCCCACGGAGACAACGCGGACGACGTCGCCATACTTCTCGCCAAACAGGGCGACAGCACCGGCGGCCTTGGCCTCGTCGATGCCCATGACGCGGGTCACGACCGGCTTGGAGGCGAAGATCTGCTGGTTGACCAGGTCCTCGACAGCCTTGAGCTGCTCGGAGGACAGGGCCTCGAAGTGCGTGAAGTCAAAACGCAGGTGCTCGGGCGTCACCAAAGAGCCAGCCTGGGAGACATGCTCGCCCAGGACCTGCTTAAGCGCGGCGTCGAGCAGGTGCGTGGCGGTGTGGTTGCGACGCAGGAAGCCACGGCGCACGGCGTCGAGCGCGGCGGTCACGGTAGCACCGACGGTCAGCGTGCCCTCGGCAACGTGGGCGACGTGGGCATACAGGCCGTTGTGGTTCTTGGTATCGGAAATGGTCAGCGAAACGCCCTCGGCGGAAAGCTCACCGGCGTCACCCTGCTGGCCACCCATCTCGGCATAGAACGGGGTGCGATCGAGCACGACCTCGACGTCCTCGCCCGCGGCAGCGGACTCGACGGACTCACCGTTGCGCACGATGGCGACAACCTTGGCGCCCTCGATCACATCGTTGTCATAGCCGTCGAACTCGGTCGCGGCAACCTTGTCGGAAAGCTCGACCCACACGTCGTTGAAGCTGCCCCAAGCATCGCCCTTGGCGTTGGCGCGAGCGCGGGCCTTCTGGTCCTCCATGCAAGCGGTGAAGCCGTCCATATCGACGTCATGACCGGCGGTGCCGGCGATCTCGACGGTCAGGTCGATGGGGAAACCAAAGGTGTCGTGCAGCTTAAAGGCAACGTCGCCCGGAAGGACAGCGCCCTCGGCAAGCGCTGCCAGGGCCTCGTCCAGGTAAACGCGGCCGTTGTCGAGCGTCGTGGAGAAGCGCTCCTCCTCGGAGGCAACGATACCCTTGACGAGCGCGACGTTCTTGAGCAGCTCGGGATAGGCCTCGCCCATCTGAGCGTTAACCTCGTCGATGAACTTGGTCAGGAAGGCGCCCTCAATGCCCAGCAGGCGACCGTGGAACACGGCACGACGGAGCAGGCGGCGAAGGACGTACTCGCGACCCTCGTTACCGGGAAGGATGCCGTCAGAGATCATAAAGTCGACGGCACGGGAGTGGTCGGCAATGATACGCAGGGAGCGGCTGGCGCCGGAGTAATCGTCGGCGTCATAGGTCTTGCCGCTGATCTCCTCGCCCAGCTTGATGAGGTGCTGCATCAGATCGCCGTCGTAGTTGGCGGTCTTGTGCTGCATGATGGCGGCCATGCGCTCCAGGCCCATGCCTGTATCGAGGTTGCGGTGCGGCAGCTCCGGCATAGAGCCGTCCTCCTGGCGGTCGTACTGGGTAAAGACGAGGTTCCAGAACTCCAGGAAGCGATCGCAGTCGCAGCCGGGCTTGCAGTCGGGGCTGCCGCAGCCGACCTCCTCGCCCATGTCAAAGTAGATCTCGGAGCACGGACCGCAGGGGCCGGTGGGGCCAGCGGCCCAGAAGTTGTCGTCCTCGCCCAGGCGGGAGATGTGGTCCTCGGCAACGCCCAGAGAACGCCACACGTCGTGGGTCTCGTCGTCCTCGGTAAAGACGGTGAAGTACAGGCGGTCGAGCGGCAGCTTGAACTCCTTGGTGATGAGTTCAAAGGCCCAGGCGCAGGCCTGCTGCTTGGAGACGCCGCCAAAGGAGAAGTCGCCGAGCATCTCGAAGAAGGACAGGTGACGGCCATCCTCGCCGATGCAATCGATGTCGTTGGTGCGGACGCACTTCTGGCAGGAGATAGCGCCGATCTCCTTCATGGTCTTCTTGCCCTGGTAGTACTCCTTAAACTGGTTCATGCCAGCGTTGGCAAGCAACAGCGAAGGATCGTCGGGGACGAGGGACGAAGAAGGATAGAGCTTAAGACCGCGCTCCTCAAAGAAGTTGAGGAACTTGGAGCGGATCTCGGCCGTAGTCATTGACGGGTAGTCAGCACTCATAGAGGGAATCTCCTCGGTTTCACATCGAAACAGTTCAAACGTAACGATATTACCATCCCACCGCGCAAGTGCAAAAAAGAGGGCCGGCACAATGCCGGCCCTTCAGCGAAATTGCATGTTAGCGCGTATGAATATTAATCCGAATTACCCCGCTAGTTGTCATCATCGTCCATGGAGCCGTCGATGCCGGTTTTGGTGTCGTCCGTGTTGGAATCGTCATCCTTGGCAAAGGGGTTCTTGAAGAAGCCCGTGGAATCGGGTTGCAAACCCGAGAGCTTGATCCAGGGATTATCGAACTCGGGCTTAGGCATCGCCTGGGCCTCGGGCGCAGTCTCGTTACCGATGAGCTCGGACTCATAGATGAAGGTGTCGTCACCGAGCGCGTCGTAAGCGGCGACCGGGTTGCCATCGGCATCGCGGTACGGCGTGCCCTTAAACACGGCGCCGTCATAGGCCACAAGCTGACGGCCGGTCTCATTCTCGAAGTAGTACACGAAGATGCCCTTGAGGGCCGCACAAAGCGGGATGGCAATAATCATGCCGATGGGGCCCATGAGTGCCGAGCCAATAACGAGCGCCGTGAGGCTCATGATGGGATGCACCTGCACCGAGCTCTGCATGACCTTAGGAGAAATCACGTTGTCGGTGACGTTTTGCGCGACCATCGTCACGATGAGCGTCCATAACGCCAACATGGGGCTGAACATGAAACCGAGCACCGTGGCGATTGCTGCGCTCACCCAAGGACCGACGACCGGAACCAAATGCATGATGCCGGTAAAGATAGCCATGAGCGCCGCATACGGATGACCGATGATCATAAAACCGATAAAGGCGAGGAAACCACCGCAGATGGACGTCACGACCATACCGCGCATGTAGCCGCCGACAGAGCGAGAAAGGATGGCGACCATAAAGCGGTACGAGGTCTCCTTCTCCTGACCGATGATGGTGCAAATCTCGTGATGCATGCGAGGGTAGTCGCAGGCCATCCAGTAGGCAAGCACCAGACCAAGGAAGATCACGAACAACTGCGAAGCCGTATTGGTGATGAGCGGGAACACACCGCGGCCAAGCTCGGCAGCGATCTGAGACACATACTTCGATGCCACGGCAACCAGCGACGAAAGATTATCGTCCAAATACTCCTTGAGCGGCGTGTTGTTGAGCGTCTTGGCATGCGAGATCATCTCGTTGAGATCGCCACCCGCAACACGAAGCTGCTCGGGCAGGCGGCTCAGGACTTCCATGATCTGACCAAAGAGAATCGGCGACAAGATGCAAACGACACCGACGAGCACGGCAACAACAACAATTAGCGCAATAAGCGAACCGATGCAGCGATTCACGCCATGGTGCTCGAGCCAGTTGGTGATCGGGGACATCACAAAAGCAATGATGGAGCCAACGGCAAGAAACTCAATAACCGGTGCCAGGATGCCCATAAGGTTAAAGATGACAGCAGCAATAACAATGCAGCCGACAACAGCCCAAATGCGCAGCGTCAGAACGCGGGTGTCGCGCAGCACGCGATCGGTTTGTTGGGGGTGCTCACTCATGAACGAATCATCACTCCGTCGGGGTCGATCTTGTCCTGAATCTTCTTAAGCGTGCGGCGCAGCAGACGCGAGACCTGCACCTGCGAGATGCCCAGCTTCTTGGCAATCTCGATCTGGGTCATGCCCTTCACAAAGCGCAGCTCGATCACCTCGCGCTCACGCGGCGAGAAATCGCGGATGGCTTCCTCGATCACCAGGCGGTCATCGGTAAAGTCGAGCTCGTTGTCATCGTCGGCGTAACGGTCGAGAATCGAGGGCGCATCGTCGGAATCGGACGCACCAGGAGCCTCGATGGGCACCGAGGTATAGGCCGAAGACGATTCCATAGCCTCGAGGACCTCATCGACAGTCACATCTAGATACTCAGCGATCTCCTCAACCTTGGGCGAACGCTGCAGCTCGTTGGTAAGTTTGTCAGTAGCCTGGTTGACCTTGGCCGAGAGCTCCTGCAGACGACGCGGTACGCGCACACTCCAGCCCTTGTCGCGAAAATGGCGTTTGATCTCGCCCAGGATAGTGGGTGTCGCAAACGTCGTGAACTCGAGTCCGCGCTCGGGATCAAAACGGTCGATAGCCTTGAGCAAGCCCAGATAGCCGACCTGCATGAGGTCGTCGAGCGGCTCGCCGCGATTCTTAAATTTGTTGGCAAGAAACCTTACCAGGTTCATATGGGACATGACGAGCTGCTCACGGGCGTCCGGATCACCGGTCTCCTTGTAACGACGAAACAGCTCGCGAGTTTTCTCCTTGTCCCAAGCGGTCTTTCCGCTCCGGGAACGTTCGGTCATATTAGATATCCGCCTTGAGGTCGAGGGAAAGCGTCAGGGGCGCCGTAGTCTTTTCGTAGGAGTCGCACACGCTCGCGAGGATGAGCTCGGCATACACCGCAGCCTGGTCGTCTTCATCGACCGTAGCCTGGTCGCCAAAGGTAATAGTCATGCCAACGTGGGTCTCATCGACATCGAATTTGATGGTGATGTCATCGCAGTCGACCGCGGTGCAACCAAAGATGAAAGCCTCCTCAGCAGCCATGCGGATGTCCTCGATGCGATCGACAGACATAGAGCACAGGGCACCAACGTTGGCTGCCGTCATGCGCACAAGGCGAGCGAGACGCGGGTCACCGGCAACGGTCAGCGTGATAGGGCAGGTTGCTTCGCTACTCATCGCAGGACTCCTCAGAGGTCTCGGCGGGCGTATAGGTGTAATACTGAGCCGGCTTGGATACAGACTTCTGACCATCATCGTCGCCCGCGGCGGCCTCGTCCTCGCCAATTAGGACGCGCTCGGTAGGCTGCTCGGCCTCCGCAGCGGCAGCGGCGAGCTTGCGATCGGCGTCGGCTGCAGGAGCCTTCACCTTATTGAAGAGCTTCTGCACAGCACCGGCGGCAGAGTCGGTCACGCTCGACACAGCATTGCTGGCCTCGGCCATGCTGCCCGTAACCTCGGAAATGTCGCGAACCACGGCTTCGACCTCTACGAGATTGGAGGTAAGGGCATCAACTGCCGTCTTGCTCGACTTAAGCAGCGGCTCCATCTGGGCAAGCGCCGGCGTAAGCTCATCGACAGCGCCATCGAGCTTTGCCACCACAGGCTGAGCCTCGGCGATGGTGTTGTTGAGGTCGTTCACGGTCTTATCGAGCGAGTCGACAACATTGCGGGTCTTGCGCAGGGTAAGCGCGAGCTCAGCGATGGCCCACACGCCGGCAACGGCGAGCAGCAGCAGGGCGATTTGAATGGGACTCATACAAGCCTCCCGGAAGAATCGAAATACAGACGCTTTTCATGGTACCCCAAAGGGGACCGAACATGCCAAGAGCAGCAACGTGGGACAAAATTATCAGCAGCTACCTCGGTGCATTCCCGCTGCGGTCGCGTTCGCTTTGCTCTACGCGCCACTCTTCCCAGCCGCGCCCGGCAGGCTGCCAAAATGCACCGCGTTCCAAGCCATCGGGCAAATAGCGCTGATCGACCCAGCCTTCGGGATAATCATGTGGATACTTATACACACCGTATTCATCGCTGCCCGGGCGATGGCGATCGCGCAGATAACTCGGCACCTCGCGAAGCCCACTAGAATGGATATCGGCCAGCGCCGCATCGATCGAAGCCTCACACGCGTTGGATTTTGGCGCCAAGCACACATAGAGTGCAGCCTGAGCCAGGTTAATGCGGCACTCGGGATAGCCAATGACCTCGGCAGACTTAAACGCGGCATGCGCCACCAAAAGCGCCTGCGGGTCGGCGTTGCCAACATCCTCAGAAGCGTGAATCATAATGCGGCGAGCGATAAACTTAGGATCCTCCCCAGCATCGATCATGCGCGCGAGCCAATAGATCGTGGCATCGGGGTCGCTACCGCGCATAGACTTAATAAACGCACTGATGATGTCGTAGTGCATGTCGCCGTTTTTGTCATACGTAAAGCCGCGACGCGGGTTGGCGATCTTCACGTCATCCACGGTGATGGGATAGCGCTCCCCCGCCGCGGGCGCTGGCGTTCCCTCGGTATCGGGACGCGTGACGGCAATCTCGCTCGCAAGCTCGAGCGTCGTGAGCGCCGAGCGAGCGTCACCCGCTGCCAGCGTGCAAATGGTCTTGACCGTATCCTCATCGGCCGAGAACTTACCGTTCAAGCCCTGCGGCGCCTCAAGCGCACGTTCAATAAGCGTGGCGATATCCTCATCCTTCAGATGCTCAAGCTCCACGACGCGACCACGTGAGAGCAGTGCCGAGTTGACCTCGAAGTACGGGTTCTCCGTCGTAGCGCCAATCATAATGACGGTACGGTTCTCAACTGCATGCAGCAGGGCATCCTGCTGCGACTTAGAGAAGCGGTGAATCTCATCGATGAATAGAATGGTGCGGCGGTCGTACGTATTCAGGCGCGTCTTGGCCTCATCAATCACACGACGCAGGTCCTTCACGGTACCCGTGACGGCGCTGACCTCGACAAACTCGCTCTTGGTATGGTTGGCGATAATGTGGGCCAGCGTCGTCTTGCCCGTACCGGCAGGCCCGTACAGAATCACGCTCGAAAGCACGTCGTGCTCGATCGCGGCACGCAGCCATGAACCCTTACCGACGGCCTTTTGCTGGCCCACGTACTCGTCGAGCGAATTGGGGCGCATGCGCACCGCAAGCGGCGCATTCTGAAAGGAACGCTCGCGCGTCGAAGCAGAAAAAAGGTCGTCCATAGCCATCCCGTGTATCAATCAA
Organism: uncultured Collinsella sp.; assembly: GCA_900544425.1. GTDB lineage: Bacteria > Actinomycetota > Coriobacteriia > Coriobacteriales > Coriobacteriaceae > Collinsella. The sequence continues at coordinate 5,451 of UQUX01000029.1, read as the reverse complement.
AAACGTTTTCCACTAACAGTATACCGAATTAATACGAACTACCGTTCGTTAATATAGGTACGGTGCGGAAACTCCAGACCAGGGAACAGCTTGCTCGTCAGCTCGCAGAAATAACCGTCCGTCATGCTCGCGATATAATCCACCACGGCTTGATCCTTGTCGTCCTGCCAGGCATAGGTGCGATCATAGTAGGAAAGCTGCTGCTCAATGCGCGAAATATGGTGCTTAAAGATGTAAGAGGACTCGTCGCCACTGTTTAGATCCCGCAGGCAACGGTCGTAGAGCTTTACGAACGCCTCGCGCAGCTCCGCCTCGGAATCGCCTTCGATACCGCCCTTGCTATAGATCTTCTCGTAGTTCTCGCGCTTGGCTCGGCGAATTTCCTCAAACAGGTCCTCGCTCATCTCGATGCGCGGCTTACCATAGCTGTGCTCAACGATATCGATAGAGGCATGCGTGAGGATCCAACTGTTGAAGGCACCGCCCCGGCCATCATCAAAAGCGTCGGGCGAAAGCAGGCCCGCCGCGATCGCATCCTGACGGTCACGACCGACGTAGGCAAGAATATCCGAGATGCGAACGACGCAGCCCTCGAGCGTCATGGGACGCAGATGCTCAATTGCGCTATAGCCCGTGGCAATGCAATCCTCAACCGTCTGGTCAAACTGGTCAAAGGAGCCCATGTCCGAGAGCTCAAACACACGCTGCTCGTACTCGCCGTTATGGCATAGCACGCCGTCGAGCGTCTGGAGCGACACGTTGCGGCCATACAACGCGTCGAGCACGCGGACCGACTGCACGTTATGGAAAAAATAACGCCCCGTACGCTCGTGATAGATATCGTTGAGGAAGCGCTCGCCGGAATGGCCGAAAGGCGTGTGTCCCAAGTCGTGGCCCAGGCCAATCGCCTCGATCAGATCGCAATTGAGCCCCAGGGCGCGACCGATATCGCGCGCAATGCGCGAGACAAGCTGCACGTGCAAACCGCGGCGTGACAGATCGTCATTGCTACGAAAGCTAAAGACCTGCGTTTTGCCCGCATACCGGGTGTAAGCCGGAAGATGAAGTATCTTTTCGGTATCGCGCATAAACGCCGGACGCATAAGCGTGCCTTTGTCGGTAGTGCGATCAATACGACGAATGACCTGATCATCGTTGCAACGATACGGGTTGACATAGCCCGAAGCACGATCGGCGGCAATGCGCTCGACAAGCTCGGGCGACAACGCTGAGGGAATACGGTCCATGCGCGCCTTAATGACGGCCGTTTCTTGATTAGATTCCATGGCATGCTCCTTAAGAAGGATGCGCAATCGGTTACAAAGTGCAGCCCACGACCTCGATTATGGCAAAAATCGGCACTAAAAACGGGAGCAATGGCAGGGAGCGCGATTTTGTGAAGAGGCAGGAAAGGGCCAGAGCCAGGAGTGCGACGGCAAATGCCACGATGCCACCCATAGGGTCGAGCGTGCAAAGCGCGAAGAGCGCCTTGGCATCCCCCATGCCGATGCCCGGGATTTGGCGAAGACGACGCCAGAGGGACTCAGTCAGCACGAGAGCAAGATACACAATGACGGCAAGACCCGCGTGGTCAAGCGCTGTGTTCAAACCGAGGTCGAGCCAGACGCCTGCAAGAGCCGCCACCGCACATGCGCCGGCAAGCCCATTGGGAAACCGTCGCTCTCGGGCATCAATTGCCACGCCGGCAAAGATGCAAATCCAAAACGGGATATAGACCATCGGACGCCTCCTCGAGCTGCATCGCAAAAGCAAAAACCACCACAAAGGTGCCTGTCCCCTTTGCGGTGGTTTTGGTGGTGGTTATTTGGCGCCTTGCATGACCTCGTCGAGGGTGACGTTTACGGCATGCTGGGTAGGAACCCAGTCGACCTTCAGGAACAGCGCGGCCACCGTGATGGGGATATAGCTGAACATAAAGATCGGGAAGGTAAACAGGTTAGTCACCAGACGCCACTTTTGCGCGCAGTGAATATGCTTGTACTCAAAGATAGTCGTGAGCAGCGCCAGGATAAAGAAGGTCTGGTACATCATGGCAAAGGTCATAATGAGCGACGCGGCACAGGCCTGCATCTCGACTTCGGTAGCCAAAAAGCCGTGCGAGAGTCCACCCACGATCAGGAACGTCGCATTGGCGAGCATCGAGATGAGCGACAGCAGCATACCTGGGGCGATCGTCATGAACATGTCGTAGGCGGCAAAGCGATGGTAGCGGAACGTCGATTTGACAAGATGCTTGCCATAGGTAAAAAAGACCTGGTAGAAGCCCTTGGTCCAGCGCATGCGCTGTTTCCAGGATGCCTTGAACGTCACGGGCTGTTCGTCAAAGAACTCCGCCGGCGCATAGCCAATGCGAATGCCGTGAATGGCGCAGAACGTGGTGAACTGAATATCCTCGGTCAGCGTGTGGAACTGCCAGCCGTGCATGCCCTCGATAACACTGGCGGAGATGAGGTAGCCCGAACCCGAGACAGCGCAAGAAGTCTTGCAGATATTGCGCGCGTTGTTGAGAAAGCGCGCCTCGCGCAAATACCAGGTAGCATTAGCTGCCGAGATCCACGAGCTGCCAAAGTTCTTGGAGTTGCGATAGCTCGTGACCACATGGAATCCCTGGTCAAAGGCATCGTTCATCTTGGACACGTAATCGCGGGATATGACGTTATCAGCATCGAAAATAAAGTAGCCCTCAAACGTGTCGGGATACTCGTTAAGGATGCGGTCAAAACCAAAGTCCATGACCCAGCTCTTACCCTTGCGGGCCAGGTCGTTGCGCTCATAAACGATGGCGCCCGCCTCGCGCGCGAGCTGCGCCGTGTTGTCGGTGCAGGCATCGGCGACCACGAAGACCTCGATAAGCTCGGACGGATAATCCTGGTCCTTGATGGAGCGAACGAGGTTGGCAATCACGGCCTCCTCATTATGCGCCGCGATAAAGAAAGCATAGCGATGGAGTTTTTTGGCCTTAGGAGGCGCGACCTCGCCACGAAGAGCGCCAATGACAAAGAAGACCACCTGGTACAGAAAGCAGACCGTGAGCAGCGTGACGACAATCTGGTTGAAGATCACAATGGGTGTGTTGGTTTGTAAAAAGGCGAGCATGCAGGCTCCCGAGAACGCGTTACGTAAACAACCGTATATCTTACCGCAGGCTAATCGAGTTCAAGAAACCACCTAATACTGGCTAGACTTCGAGAAGACCGAGCTGCGGAACGATTTCGTCGCCAGCGGCAGTACGACCGAGTGAGCGAGGAGCCAGGTCGTCGAGAACCGCGGCAAGATCCCACGGCAGCTCATCGCGGCACTCAATACGCTCCCCCGTCACGGGATGGTCGAATGCGACGCGCCAGGAATGAAGGAATTGCCTGGTCAGACCCTGATCGGCGCGTGCATCGCACTTGCCGTAGAGCGGATCGCCCACGCAGGCATGGTTGATATGGCGCATATGCACGCGAATCTGATGTGTGCGGCCCGTAAACAGGTGGCACTCGACGAGCGTATAGCCGTCATCAAAACGCGTGGAATCAAAGCGCTCAAGGACCTTAAAGGTCGTAATGGCCTGACGCGCGAAAGGATCGTCCGAAACCGCCATCTTGACGCGGTCGCGCGTGGAACGGGCAATACCGGTATTGATGGTGCCCTCGTCCATGGCGATGTGCCCGTGGACAAGCGTGATATAGCGACGATCGAGCGTGCGCGTGCGAATGAGATTTTGAAGCGCGCGCTGCGTGTCGTCGTCCTTTGCCGCAAGCATGAGACCCGAGGTATCGCGATCCAAACGATGCACGATCCCGGGGCGGTCCTCACCCTGTACGGTACCCAGATGGTCGATGCCGCAGTGGTAGACCAGAGCGTTCGCAAGGGTGCCGCTCTCGTGGCCATGGGCGGGATGGCACACCAGGCCCCGCTGCTTGGAGAGCACGATAAGGTAGTCGTCCTCGTAGCGGATATCGAGGGGAATGGCCTCGGGAATCACGTCGGTCGGGTCGTGCGGCTCGGGCAAGTCGACCGAGATGCGATCGCCGGCGCGTACGGCGTACTTTTTAGAGAGACAAGTCTCACCGTTGACGGCAACGGCGCCTCCCTCGATCAGATGCGCGCAGGCAGAGCGCGTGGGACAGCCATCGTTGGCGCCCAAATAGGCGTCAAGACGCTGGCCAGAGCAATCGTCGGCAACAAGAATATGGATGTCGGCCATTAACGCTCATTCCTTTCGCGAATCTTGCGGGCACGCTCCCCACGCTGTTTGGCTTTGCGTTTGGCGCGGGCTTCGTCACGGGCGTTGAGCTCAGCGGTCGCATCGACCTCGCGAGCAGCGGGACTCAAGAACATGTACCCGATGAGTGCGAGCACGACGCCCGCGGTAATGCCGATATCGGCCACGTTAAAGACAGGGAAGTCGATGAAAGTGGTGGCAATAAAATCGGTCACAAAGCCAAAAGCCAGACGGTCGATCGCGTTGCCGATGGCGCCACCCGCAACCATAGCCATGCCTACCACCTCAAGACGAGCGAGCTGAGGCGCACGGAGCAAGTACACGGCAATGGCGACAATGACCGCAAGCGCCAACACAGCGAACGCGACGCCATGACCCTCGCCCATGCTAAAGGCGGCTCCGATATTGCGGACAAATAGAAAGTCGATCACACCGGGGATAACAGTCACATGCAAAGCGTCGCCCACGGCACGAACCGCAAGCTTGGTCAGCTGGTCAACAAGCAGCACAACCAGCGCCACCCCACCAGCAACACCCAACCGCCAACGCAAAGGCGGCGTCATATCCCCAGTACGACCCAAATCAATCCCCTGCCCTCAGAACAATCGAATTCCGTTTAACGCAATTATCCATCTTATATTGCCACATGCAGAGCGCACGACATATCCACCAACACAAGCGAAATAACCAGCATAAAAAGAAAGCGGCATTCCGAAAAACAGAATGCCGCTTTTATTCAGCGGAGCAAATGGGCCGAAGGCGCCCAAATTCTACCTATAACTAAAATGCCGAGTTACCGTGCCTTAAAGGGCATTCGCACACCTCTCGCAGATATGTGCGTGGCCGTTGTACTCGCCGACGGTGGTGCGGTAGTTCCAGCAACGGTCACAGCACTCGCCCTCGGCTGCCTCGATGGCAACGGAGAGTTCCTCGCCCTGGGTCAGCTCAACATCGGAAACGATGTAGAACTCGGCCAAGTCGACGGCCTTATCACCGGTCAGCAGCGCGTACATCTCGGCGGGAACGACCGCCTTGACGCGGACCTGCTGGCTCTTGGTGAAGGTACCGGCGGAGCGGGCATCCTCAAGGGCCTTGGTCACGGCGCTACGGAGCTCGAGTGAAGCCTCGAGCACGCCCTCAAACTCATTGGCCTCGTCGAACGTGATGGGCGACTTGTACCAATCGAGCAGCGCGGCGTACTTCTGGTGATCGACGCAGCC
>UQUX01000028.1 GCA_900544425.1 uncultured Collinsella sp. | reverse complement strand
GACGCGACCCATGGGGAGCGTCGCACGACGGCGCTCGGCGACCCGGCGCGAGAGGCCCCGCCCGGCGACCACGGCGGAGCGATGGCGACTTCTGGAAGCCATCGAGCGAAGCCGTTCGGCGGGTGGGGCCGGCGTGAGCGTAGGCGGACGAAACGCGACCCTGGGGAGCGTTGCCAGGGAGCCGCAGCGAGAGCGACGCCGTGCGTCGCGGGGGTCCCGCCCATAAGCGGGACCCATCGGCCTCAAGGCCGATCGCTACGCGACAACCTCGAATCTCTACCGTTCGATAATTCCGATTGGAAGTAGTTTTCCTTTGCTCTATAGCCGGAGGTTAAACTGTTGGATATCTTTGTCGCGATTCAATTCGCACCAGCTCGTTATCAAAGGATTTCACATGGCCAGGAAAGAAGCCGCACTCGACCTTTGGGTTGCCGACAGGCTCACCGAGTGTGATATTGAGTTCACATCACAGGGGAGCAGCATCAAAGAAATCGACAACGCCCTCAAGGACGCATCCAAGCGCGGAACGGGAAACGCTGGCTATCCTGAATACGTTTCGAAAATTGGCCGCTTTGTTCTTGTCATCGAAGATAAGGCGAGCCAAAGCCGACATGAAAAGCTAACAGATTCTGGCATCCTTGACATGAGCACCGAGGCCGTTACCGATTATGCCGTCAACGGTGCCTATCACTACGCCTCGCACATCGCAAAGAAGAGCCCTTTCACTGAGGTCTTCGCCGTTGGTGTTTCAGGGGACTCCAAGCATCACACCATATCTCCCGTGTTCGTGAATGACCGAGAAGGCTACAAGAGGCTCCCAGACCTCGAATCGTTCACTTGGCTCTCACCGAGCAACATCGTTGAATACTACACACGGTATGTTCTTGACGAACCAACCGACGTCGAGAAGACCACCGAACAAATTCTCAAGGATGCGGCAGAGCTCCACGAATATCTTCGCACCTACGGCTCCATCAAGGACCAAGATAAGGCCCTCGTAGTGGCTGGCATCCTTCTCGCTTTGGATGAAATCGAATACGGCGGGTTCTCAATCGACTCCCTTACCGGCGACCAGACCGAGGGCATGCGCGACGGCGATAAGCTGATGAACGCCATTCGAGGAAGACTCACACGTTCCAACGTCGGACCAGATGTCAAGAAAAACAAGCTGCTTGCTGAGTTCGGCATCATACAGACAAGTTTCCGCCTGAACGAGGTCAACGATACCCTCGGGATGACCCCGTTGCACTATTACACGAACTTTCTTAACGAACACGTTTTCAAGAGCATCAAGTACCAGCAGACTTCAGAGGACTTCATAGGCCGCTTTTACGGCGAGTTTATGAGCTATTCCGGCGGGGATGGCCAAACGCTCGGCATCGTGCTCACACCAAAGCATATCTGCGACCTTATGTGTGAGCTCGTAGATGTTAAGCCCTCGGATACGGTGCTTGACCCAACATGCGGAACGGCGGGATTTCTCATCGCCGCCATGCATCGCATGCTTTCTTCTGCAACCAGCGAGCAGCAACGCAAAGACATTAAGAAAAAGCGCCTTCACGGCATCGAGCTCCAAAGCAATATGTTTGCAGTCGCGGCTGCAAACATGATTCTTAGGCGAGACGGAAACAGTAACCTCGAATGCTGCGATTTCCTCAAGCAAAACCCTGCCCAGATACAGCTCAAAGGGGCAACGGTCGGGCTGATGAATCCTCCATACAGCCAAGGAACCAAAGCGGATCCAAGCCAATACGAGCTATCTTTTGTGGAACGTCTTCTCGACTCTCTCACAATAGGTGCGAGAGCGGCGGTCATCGTTCCGCAATCATCCATGACCGGAAAAAGCAAAGCCGAGAAGGAGTTCAAGGTCTCCATCCTCAAGCATCACACCCTCGAAGGCGTTATTACGTGCAACACCGATACATTCTATGGGGTCGGAACGAATCCCGTCATAGCCGTGTTCACCGCCGGCGAACCACATGACCCTGAAAAGGAATGCCGTTTCATCGACTTTAGGGATGATGGTTATGAGGTAAGGGCGCACGTCGGCCTGGTCGAAGGCGACTCTGCAAAGGACAGAAAGCAGCATCTTCTTGACGTTTGGAACGGCCGCGAAGACGCCCCATCGAAATTCTGCGTCAGCTCGACCGTCAAGCCAGATGACGAGTGGCTGCACAGCTTCTATTACTTCAACGATGAGATACCTACCGAAGAGGATTTCGAGAAGGCAATAGCCGATTATCTAACATTCCAGCTAGACATGGTTTCTCATGGTCGTAGCTATCTCTTCGAGGAGGGCCCCGATGCTCGATTTGAATAACAGGGATTGGGCACCCTTTAAAATCTCGGATTTATTTCAACCGGCTCGCGGCACCGAAAAAAACATGACCTCTCTTCAGGTCGGAGACGTTCCACTTATTTCCGCTCGGAACTGCGACAACGGCGTAAAGGCTTTTGTCTCTATCCCAAATGAAAGACTTCATCGTGGCCACGCCATCACTCTAAACAACGACGGCGATGGCGGAGCGGGTCTCGCATACTACCAACCAATGGAATTCGCTCTCGACACCCACGTAACGGACTTAAGGCCAAGAGACTCAATCGGAAACCTCTCAAGATATGCCATGCAATTCGTGGCCGCATCCATTTCTAAACAGCGAACGCTATTCGGCCACGGAAGGTCGATCAGCCTAAAACGGCTCAATTTGCTACGAGTAATGCTTCCCATCGATGAGTCCAGCAATCCCGATTGGCAGTTCATGGAGGATTACATCCGCGAGCGAGAAGCCATTCAAGTCCAGCGCTGCCGCGAATTCCTGATAAAGCGCATCGTCTCCATCGAGAGAGAGAGAGAGAGAGTAAATAACCCCGAGTTCGACCACTCCTCACTGCACGAAAGAGATTGGAAATCGTACTCAATCAGCCAAATATTCGACATTCGTTCCGGGAGGCGCTTGGAATCTCGTAACCGAAAGTATGGAAGACGACCGTTTATTGGGGCGCTTGACAATAGCAACGGGATTGCCGGTTTTACGGCTGATAAGAATTCGTCGCTCGACAACAATGTCCTTGGCGTGAACTATAACGGTAATGGCGTCTGCCTTGGGTTCTACCACCCCTATGAGTGCATTTTCTCCGATGACGTTAAACGCTTTCACGTCAAGAACAACAAGGGCAACGAGTTTATCTACCTCTTCCTAAAAGTCGCCATCCAGCAGCAAAAGAGCAAGTTTGGCTATCTGTACAAGTTCAATGCTACAAGGATGGCACGCCAGACAATTATGCTTCCCTCTGTAAACGGTGGCGAGCCAGACTTCACTTTCATGGAATTATTTGGAATGTCAATTACTCTCCAGCTGCTTCTGAAGCAACTGGCCTACTTAGAAAAAATGCCTGCCTAGCAGAAGGGCGAGTTTTCAACGGTCCTCGGTGTCGGAGGGTCCCAAGCGTAACCCGGAGACACTGGGGGCTGTTGGAAACTCGCCCTTCTCGCAGCAACGTCACCCTAGGTTTTCAACGCTTTCCATAGGCGGAGGGCTTCTTATAAGCCCACAGACTGTGGAAAGGGTTGAAAACCGGATATTTGGGCGAAATATCGGAGTGAAATATGTAGGCGAGCTGTTTTCCTCATAGAACTTTCTTTCACCCCTTTTTCACCCCTCTATCGTCTATTTAGGCCTATCTATACAGAAGCAGGTCAGACGATTTATACCGTCTGACCTGCAATTTCTTCTGGTGCCCCCGGTGCGATTCGAACGCACGACACCCGCTTTAGGAGAGCGGTGCTCTATCCCCTGAGCTACGGAGGCATGTTGTACTAGTGTAGCAGATTTACTGCATCGCAATACGTCGCATGACTAGACTTCGAAGTTGCGGTGGAATAGTTCCTGTCTGAAGCATCTAAAGCCGTATTTAGGAACTATTTCACCGCAACTTATGAGGAGCTAGTTACCTTTGTGGAAGAGGTTTTTGATAACGGAGGGGATGCTCTTGGCGCCCTTGGCCGTCACATCGATAAAGTCGGGCGAACGCACGAGCTTATCCTCGTCGACGTACTTGCGGACAGCACGAAGCGTCTCTTTGTCGTCGCGCGTCGAAAACGTAAAGTGACCGTTGTCCTTGGTGAAGATGGCAAAACGCGTGATCTTCTTGGTGCCGCGTAAAACCTCGGCGGCAATATAGTCGACCTCATCCCACGGGATTTGAATATAATCCTCGGGATTGCGCTCGTTGTAATACTCGAACGCCTTATTGCCCACCATCACGTTGCCGTGGCTGGTAAGCCCCATCAGGCAGGTTGCCGGCGTTGCCAGATCGACCGTGCTGTTCTGAGATTGCGCCATGCGCGCCTCGCCCTCCAAATAAAACAATCGGACCGCATCCAGTGTACCCACCGGGTGCGGTCCGTTTCAATGGCTCAAAAGCCCTTGCCTAGCAATTCTCGGTCTTAAGCCGAAACGTGCTTACATGAAGCCGCAGACGCGACCGATGATGCCGATGGCGAAGAGAGCCAGGATGATGACGATCGGGCTGACCTTCTTCTTGAGGAGCTTGCAGACCAGCAGGGTCAGGCACACGGCGGCAAGGCCGGGGATGAGCTGATCGAGGTTGGCCTGAAGCGTGGTGACCTTCACCTGATCAAGGGCGTTAGCACCGATGGAGTTATACATCGTCAGCGCTTCCTTGATACCCTCGGAACCGGAGGGCAGGCTAGCCCAGTCGATAAAGGCGCCAGCAGACTGCGTGACCCTGGAGACGACCGGGGTGAAGGAGATGGACACCCAGCGCTCGACCAGGGCGCCGATGATGAACATACCCAGGATGGAAGCACCCTCGGTGACCTTGCCCATCAGACCGCCGGAGAGGTCCTTGGCGATGGAGGAGCCGACCTTGTAGCCAAACTCCTGCGTGTACCACAGGAAGGCGTAACGGATGATGTTCCACGCGAAGAAGAACAGCAGCGGACCGGCGATGCTGCCGGACAGGGCCAAGGAAGCGCCCAGAGCACCCAGAATCGGGCGAAGGGTGAACCAGAAGGCGGGGTCGCCGACACCGGCGAGCGGGCCCATCATACCGACCTTGACGCCCTGGATGGCGACGTCGTCAATCGGGGCACCGTTGGCGCGCTCCTCCTCGAGAGCGAGGGTAACGCCAATGACGGGGGCGGAAACATAGGGGTGGGTGTTATAGAACTCCAGGTGGCGCTTAAGAGCGGCAATCTGGTCATCCTTGCTGGTGTAGAGCTTCTTGATCGCAGGGATCATTGCGAAGCACCAGCCGCCGTTCTGCATACGCTCGTAGTTCCACGAGCCCTGAAGGAACTGATGACGGAAGCAAACCTTCTTGCGGTCAGCCTTGGTGAGCTGAATCTTGTTCTCTGCCATATGTATCACTCCCCTCCTACTCGTAATCGTTCAGAATGTCGCCGAGCGGGTCGCCGGAGCCACCGCCCATGCCGCCACCCTGCTTGGCCAGATCCTTAAGGCCAAGGTAGATGAGGGCAAGGGAGATGCCGATGAGGCCAAGGGCGATCAGCGTGAGCTGAGGGATGGCAGCAAGGACAAAGCCGAGGATGAAGAACGGCCAGGTCTCCTTGGTGGCCATCATGTTGATGACCATGGCGTAACCGACGGAAGCGACCATGCCGCCGCCGACAGCCATGCCGCCGGACAGCCAGTCGGGCATAGCGTTAAGCGCGTTGGTAACGGCCTCGGCCGGGATGATGCACAGAAGTACTGCCGGGATGGCGATACGAAGGCCCTGCATGAGGATGGCAGCGTACTGCCAGCGCTCGATGCCGGAGAAGTCGCCCTTCTCGGCGCAACCGTCCATGGCGTGAGCGATAGCGGTAGCAATGGTACGGCAGATCATGGTCAGGAACAGACCAGCGACCGACAGCGGGACGGCGACGGCGATGGCCGCGGTAACGGCCTTGGCCGAATCAGTGGCGCCGCCGTTGAGGGCGAGCACCATGATGATCGAAGAAGCGACCGAGGCCAGAGCGGCGTCAGGCGCGACGGCGGCGCCGACGTTAGCCCAGCCAAGGGCCATCATCTGGAGCGAACCGCCCAGGAGGATGCCCTCCTGAAGGTGACCGGTTACGAGACCGATAAGCGTGCATGCCACGAGCGGCTGATGGAACTGGAACTCATCCAGAATGCCTTCCATACCGGCAAGCAACGCGACAATCGCAACAAGCAGAATAGTGATTGCAGACATGTATCGGACCCTCCTTTACTATGCTTGAGCGGCCAGTTCGGCCTTAGCTTTCTTCAACATGGCGTCGAGATCCTCGGAAGCATCCGAAGGAACCTTGCGGACCTCGAACTTGACGCCCTTGGCCTTGAGGGCCTCGAGAGTCTTGACGTCGTCATCGCCCATAGCGACGGCGTTGGTGACGACGACCTTGCCCTTGGAGTGAGCCATGGAACCGATGTTGACTTCCTTGATGTCGACGCCGGCCTCGATGGCCTTGAGCAGATCCTGCGGGTTCTCAAAGAGCAGCATGGCCTTGGTGTCACCAAAGCGCGTGTCCTTGACGACCTCGGCCATCTTCTTGATGGGCACGACGTTGGCATGGACTCCCGGAGGGGCAGCCTGCTCGATCATGGTCTTACGGAGCTCATCGTGAGCAACGCCGTCGGAAACCACGATGATGCGGTTGGGGTTGATCTGCTTGGTCCACGTGGTGGCCACCTGACCATGAAGCAGACGGGTGTCGATACGGACGTGGGCAATCTTGATGTGCCCGTCGCCGATGACCGTTCCCGGAGGGATGGCGCCTGCAGGAGCAGCGGCGGCCGCAGCCGGCTTCTTCTCCTCGGGCTCCAGAGACTCGGGCTTGACGCGCACGCCAGCCTTAGCCTCAGTCACGAGATGTTTTGCGATCGCATGCGCAGTGTTCTTTGCGTCAAAGCGCTGCGAATATGCCTCGATGAGCATAGGCAGGTTGACACCGGTGACGATAGCCCAGGAATCGTGGCCCTCGATGAGCCCGCTGATCTGGTTGAACGGCGTGCCGCCCCACAGATCAACGAGGAAGAGCACCTGCTCCTGGTCTTCGAAGGAAGCGATTGCTTCCTCGACCTTGGCACGGAAGTCGTCGGGGCCCATGCTCGGCTCGAGCGAGACCACGGCAACAGACGGCTGATCGCCAAAGACCATCGAGCCCGTCTGCTTGATTCCAGCTGCCAAGTCCCCGTGGCTAGCAAGAACAATACTTACCATCACATAACCTCCTTTTTGCCTACGTACTTCCTACACGACATGAAAGGAGTATAGCTGTTTGGTTTGTGGAATTATAGCTAAATCCGCAAAAGGTTGGATTATTTGTTTAAACGTCTAGGTTTGTTACAAGTTGATTACGTTACTGCTTTTTGACTCATTACACGACAAGGCGTCGCTCATCAAGCCATGCATTTTACAGATACAAGCAGGCTGTTCATTAATATCGATTTTAGGCAAGCGCGAATGCGCTTATACTGCCGCTATTTTGTTTAAACAGACATGGCTTGACTATTTTCGTGACTTATGGTCTATGAAACCACTCAAAATAGTTGCGGTGGAATAGTTCTTGTTTAAGAGCCAGAAGGCTGAATTTAGGAACTATTTCACCGCAACTTATAGGGAATCCTAGGCGATGTGGAGGGGGTTGGCGGCGTCGACGGCGTCGGGGACGTCGGAGAGGCCGTCAGGAGCAGCGTCTGCCGGGTCCTCGTCGGGGGTCTCGATCTGTTTGATCATGACCTCTTGGCCCTGCAGCAGGTATGTCTCGCCGCTACCGCAATGGGGACAGGTCTTGCCGTGCTCGACCGTCGCGTAGTCGCGGCCGCACGCCTCGCAATGTGTCACGGCCTCGACGGGCTCCACGATAAGCTCCGCGCCCTGCGCGATAGGCTTTTTATCTGCTGCCCAGCGCCAAGCGTCGAGTAGCAAGTCGGGAACGACGCCCGAGACCTCGCCCAGCAGCAGCGTGACGCTCGAAACGCGACGCACGCCATTGGCGCGCGCCACGTTCTCGACATCGCGAATGATGTGATAGACGATCCCCAATTCATGCACTTTTTCTTCCGCCGTTCCCGTTATGGCTACTTACTTGCGACCGAACTTAATCTTGATGGCGCGCTTGAGCGCGTACTTGCCCAGGCTTGGGAGCTTTTGCTCGTATTTGACCATCGTGGAGCACTCGGGGCGGTCGCGATCCAGATGGATGGCGTCGAACGCGCACTTGGTGGTGCACAGGCCGCAGCCGATGCACTTGTTGGGGTCGACGATCGAGGCACCGCAACCCAGGCAACGGGCGGTCTCGGCGCGCACCTGCTCTTCGGTAAAGGTCTCGACGTACTCGCTAAAGGGCGCAGCCTTCTCGCGCTCGCGGTCCACGTGGGCAACCTCGCGGCTCGCGTTGTCGTAGCTCTCGATCACGACATCGTCGCGGTCGAGCGCGGTGTAGCGGCGCTGGTTGCGGCCGATGGTGAGCGTGGAGCCCGGCTGCACAAAGCGGTGGATGGACACGGCGGCCTCGTGACCGGCGGCGATGGCATCGATGGCAAAGCTCGGACCGGTATAGACATCGCCGCCCACAAAGATGTCGGGCTCAGCGGTCTGATAGGTCTGGGGGTCGGCAAGAGCGCCCTGGCCGCGGCCAAGCTCCACCTTGGAGCCAGCCAGCAGGTCGCCCCACACAATGGACTGGCCAATCGACATGACAACACGGTCGGCATCGACGCGACGCAGGTCGTTCTCGTCGTACTCGGGCGCAAACCGGCCCTCGTCGTCAAAGACACGCGCGCAGCGCTTGAAGGTGATACCGCACACACGGCCGGACTCGTCCAGGTGAACCTCCTTGGGACCCCAGCCGCAGCTGATGTGAGCGCCGTCCTCAACGGCCTCGCGACGCTCCTCCTCGCTGGCGGGCATCTGGGCCTCGCTCTCCAGGCAGAACATCTCGACGTGCTCGGAACCCAGACGGCAGGCGTTGCGCGCGACATCGATAGCCACGTTGCCGCCGCCCACCACGATGGTGCGGCCGGGCAGCGCGTCGATCTTGCCGCTGTTAACCTCGCGAAGGAAGTCGACGGCCACGGTCACATCCTCGGCATCCTCGCCCGGAATACCGGCGAGGCGGCCGCCCTGGCAGCCAATAGCCACGTAGAAGGCCTTAAAGCCCTGCTCGCGCAGCTCGTCGAGCGTCACATCGCGACCGACCTCCACGCCATAGCGGAACTCGGCGCCCATCAGGCGAATGATCTCGACCTCGGCCTCGATAACGTCCTTCTGCAGCTTAAAGCTGGGAATACCGTAGGTGAGCATGCCGCCCGGACGCTCGTTCTTCTCGAATACGACGGGCTTGTAGCCCTTCTCGGCCAGGTAGAAAGCGCAGGACAGACCGGCCGGGCCGGCGCCGATAATGGCGACCTTCTGATCGAAGCCGCCGGCACGCGTCGGGGTCACCACAGGTGGGACATAGCGGGTCGCGGCATCAAGATCGCGCTGGGCGATGAACTTCTTGACCTCGTCGATAGCCACGGCGGCGTCCACACGGCCGCGGGTGCAGGCATCCTCGCAGCGGCGATTGCACACACGGCCACAGATAGCGGGCAGCGGGTTCTCGCGCTTGATGAGTGCTAGGGCCTCGTCATAGCGACCCTGAGCCGCGAGCTTCAAATAGCCCTGAACGGCGACATGCGCGGGGCAGGCCGTCTTGCAGGGAGCGGTACCGGACTCGTGCGTCTCGATACGGTTATCGTTGCGGTAGTTGGGCGACCACTTGGTGTGGTCCCATTTGGTGGCATCGGGCAGCTCCTGGCGCGGATACTCGGGCACCTGTCCGCCGGCCTTTTTGCTGCAGAGCTTCTGGCCCAGCTTGGCGGCACCGGCCGGGCACACCTCAACGCAGCGACCGCAGGCAACGCACTTGTCCTTCTCGACCTTGGCGACATAGGCCGAGCGCGACAAGTTGGGCGTGTTGAACAGCTGCGAGGTGCGCAGGGCGTAGCACACGTTGACGTTGCAGTTGCAGATGGCGAAGATCTTGTTCTCGCCGTCGATGTTGGTGATCTGGTGCACAAAGCCGTTGTCCTCGGCCTGGCGCAGGATGTCGTAGACCTCGTCGCGGGTCACGTAATGGCCACGATCGGTCTCGACCACGTAGTCGGCCATATCGCCCACGGCGATGCACCAATCGGCCGGGTCGTCGGCGCAGCCCTCACCCATCACGCGACGGCTCGCGCGGCAACTGCAGGTGCTGGCGGCATACTTGCCCTCGTATTTGTCGAGCCAGTGCTCGATATGCTCAATAGGCACCGAGGTGCTCGCGGCGTCAATGGCCTTCTCGACCGGAATGACGTGCATGCCGATGCCGGCACCTCCGGGCGGCACCATCGGCGTGGCCTTGGACAGCGGGCCCTTGGATGCCTGTTCAAAGAACTTGGCGTAGACCGGGTGCTCCTCGAGCTGGCCCACGCGCATGTTGAGGAACTCGGCGGAACCCGGCACCAGCATGGGCAGGACCCACTGCTTGGCGCGCTCGGGATTTTCCCAGTTGTACTCGAGCAGACCCGTGTAGCTCATGTCGTCGAGCATCTTCTCGATATCGGCCTCGGGCATGCCGGTGAGCTTGACCATCTCGGACAGCGTGTAGGGACGGCGCATCTTCATCTTGCAGAGCACTTCGGCCTGCTCGTCGGTCGCGGCCTCGGCAAACGACCAGTACTCGTAGCCCAGCAGCTCGTCGCGATGCAGCAGACGGTTGGTGCAGTGCTCACACAGCTTGACGATGGCCTCGCGCGGATGCTCCGGCAGCGGCGGCACGAACTCCGAACCGATATCGGGCTCGGTGTAGCTAATTCCCGGTCCGTTGAGAATCATGGTTGTCCCTTCTCTTGCCACAGCCCGGCGAGACCGCAGCACCCCTCTTTTTTGCAGGCCGGGCATGCCCCCATGCCGTTCACCCGCCATTGTTGACATTGTGTCAAAAATAGTATTGACGAACCGTCAACAATATTCAAGACTGTTAGGCGAACGGTCAGGCATAAGAGGATGAAAGGCGGCAAAACATGGGCAACAACGCAGCAGATACCTCTGTGGTCGATGCCGCCCCCGTATCCGATAGCGCGGCAAAGCGCTTGACGGGCGACGAACGCCGTCGCGAGATCCTCGCCGCCGTGCGCACCGTAAGCTCCGAGCTGGGCGTGTCCCACCTATCGGTATCGGCCGTAACCAAGCGAGCCGGCTGCACGCGCTCGCTGTTCTACCACTACTTCGCCGACATGGACGCCGCCGTCACCGCCGTCATGGACGAGGCAATCGACGGTTTTATCTCCGAGCTCGAGCAGTGGAATGCCAACCGCACCGTCGGCGATATCGAGGGCGCACTCGACACCGTCGCCCCGCTCTTTAAGCGCCTGGTCGCCAGCGGCCACGAGCTGCCGAGTACGCTCACCTCCAGCAGCGGCGCGCTCTACGGCGGCTTTCTGCACAACGTGGTCCAACGCGTGGCGCAGTATATCTGCGACACCACCGTGGTGGATTTTGTCGCCCATCATGAGCTACGCATCGACCATGTCTACGAGACGTTCTACACCCTCATCATGGGTCTTTTGATGTATATCCGCACGCACCCCGATGTGCCCGACGAGACGGTCAAGGAAATCATCGCCTCGACGCTCCACATCGAGGGCTACACCGCCAAGTATCCGGAGCGCAAGCCCCAGAACTGACGACATTTGGCCAAACTGCCCGCGATCAGAAGAGGGGCCGCGGGCGTGTGAAAGGAGAGCAGCATGCTGTTCGATGTTTGGGGTAGCGATACCCTTATCCACTGGGCCGGCTGGGCCATGGTCTTTATTGGCCTGATCGTGCTCAACGAGGTCGGCCGCCGCACCAAGCTGGGCGCAGCAATCATCTTTGGCGTGGCTCCGCTGGCCATGACCATCTACTGCGTCGCCATCGCCATCGGCGTCTCACAGGGCGCCGAGTGGGCGCTCACCAACCCCACCCATGTGTACCAGAACAGCTGGTTCCACTACGCCAAGGTGTACGCGGCGCTGGCCGGTTGCTGGGGCTTCATTGCCATTAAGTACCAGTGGGGCAAGATCGGCAAGGCGCATTGGTTCCGCGCGTGGCCGTTTGTGATCGTCGCCATCAACATCATGATCGCCGTCGTGTCTGACTTTGAGAGCGCCTATCACTTCTTTGTCCTGGGCGAGTCCACCTGGGTCACCTCCGAGGGCGCCACGCAGCTGGCCGGCTGGAACAACGTGTTCAACGGTATCGCGGGCATCATCAACATCTTCTGCATGACCGGTTGGTGGAGCGTCTACGCCTCCGAGGATCAGACCGACATGCTGTGGCCCGACATGACCTGGGTCTACATCATCGCCTACGATATCTGGAACTTCTGCTACACCTACAACTGCCTGCCCACCCACTCCTGGTTCTGCGGCTTTGCGCTGCTGCTGGCGCCCACCGTCGCCGCCTTTATCTGGAACAAGGGCGGCTGGATCCAGAACCGCGCCTTTACGCTGGCCATTTGGTGCATGTTTGCCCAGGTGTTCCCCTACTTCCAGGAGGAGTCCATCTTTGTGACGCACTCCACGCTCGACGCGGGTGCCGCTACCGCGGTCTCGATCGTCGCACTGGTCGCCAACATCGCCGCGATCATCTACGTCGCCTACCGCGCCAAGAAGCTCGGCCGCAACCCCTACAAGCAGGACGTCTTTGAGGGCACCAGCGATTGGGAGAAGGCCACTGCCCGCCGCGCCAAGGTTGATTACGCTCACGCCGAGTAACGCGCTGGTCGCTGTTGGCACTTGGGCATAGGCCCGCCCGCCAGGCTTTTCAATCCAATGTCTCGCAGAGCCCCCGGAAAGCGTTTCGCTCGCTTTCCGGGGGCTTTTTTCATCCCGCTTGCATTCAAAAACACGCGCATATATAAAATCGGATTTCAAATCCTGCGGCGGCCCTATAGGGTCCCGTTTTTGGGTACAGTGTTGTCCCGATATTGAGCTTGGGGGATATATGAAAGATGAAACGATGGGCCAAGAGGATGCGGCCCAAGATGCAGAAGCGTGTGCCGAGGCCCTGGAGAGCCTAGACCAGATCGCGCTGGCCGAGATTGCGTTTGACGATTCGAACGTTGATGTGCAGGATGAGCCGGAAATCGAGGTGCAGCCCGATGATCGGGATGCAAAAGACGATGGCGCCGCGCCCACCGAGGACGAGGCGGGGCACGAGGAATCCGAGTGCGAGGCCGACGACCAGCCCGAATCCGACACGGGCGAGGAAACCGTCTTGCTCGACAGCTTACCGGCCGAGGATTCGCTGACCCGCGAGCTTCCTGGCCTGGGTTCCGCACCAGCCGTGGACGAGACCATCGCCATGGGCGATATTCCCCTACCATCCGTTCCCTCGGCACGCGAGGCCGAAGTTCGCCATCGCAAGATGTCGCCCAAGCGCCGCAACCTGATGGTTGCCGGCGTTGTGGCCGTCGCGCTCGTCGCCGGCGGCGCAGGCTATGCTGCCTGGAACGGATATCAGCAAGAGCAGGCTGCCACTGTCGCCGCCAATGCCCACACGATGATGTCAGTGCAGATTGGCGTGCAGGCCGCGGGCCTCGACTGTTCCACTGGCTCAAAGATCCCCGTGCAGGTGAGTGGCCAGGACTCCGACGGCTCTTCTGTGAGCGAAACACTCTACGTTGACGAGCACGGCCGCGGCATCAAACTGCTGCCCGGCGATTACACGCTCTCCATCGCTGCCTCCCCCATCGCGGCCGACGGCACCATCTATACCGTCCCGACCACCAAGACGCAGGTCACCGTTAAGAGCGATGGACAGGATTTAAGTGCCCAGGCCACCTTTAAGCTCAAGGTGCCTTCGGCCGACACGGTGACTGACGACCAGATCGATGCCGCCGCCAAGTATGCCGAGGAGGGCGGTGCGAGCTCCGCCGCGGCTGCCAAAGTGCTCCAGCAGGCAGCAACCGCGCGGCGCGACGCCGCCGTCAATGCCGTGAGCGCGCAAAAGGCACAGGCGTCCCGTGATGCTGACGCTCGCCACAAGGCAACCGACCTCTACCAGCTCGATATTCCCGTCGAGTGGTACGGCAAGGTCGCAACTTGGCAAAACGGAAGCACGCTATGCATCTATCTGGGCGACGACGCCAATACGCCGCTCGTGACGCTCGTTGCGGTGCGCGAGGGCGAGAGCTTTACGCCCGATGAAGGCGATACGGTTTTGGGCGCGGCCAATCTAGGCAACGGTTATACCGTCTACGCCAGCGGCCCCGTCTATCCGTACGTGGTGCCCCAGACCATCAACGGACGGACGCAGAACCCCGTGTCAACCTACCCCATGGACACGGCCATTGAGCTTGTCGAGCTTACGACCGGCAACCGCTACACCTATAGCCAGATCAAGAACGACCTGGTTGGCAAAGACGGCAAGGCCGATGGTGCCACTAAGCTCGAAACCGACTACCTCGCCCAGATTCTCCTGCCGAGTATCAAAGCCCAGGACTAGCCGGCCCGAAGACAGCCGCCCAACGCAGTTGCGGTGAAATAGGGATTGTTTTTGCTGGTCAAACCGCAAAACAGTCCCTATTTCACCGCAACTTATTGGTGGCACTTAGCGCCACGGATCGGCTTCGAACATCGGCTCGCGCTCGGGGCGTCGGTCGCTGTAGGGGTCGTAACCGTCATCGTCCTCGTTCTCGGCACGGATATAGGGGTCGCGCGGCTTGGGCGCCGGTTTGGGAGAAGCCTTCGGTGCGACCGGCGCGGCGGGCGCTGCCTCAGCCGCCGGTGCGTGCGTCTTGATCTCGTCTTTCATCTGCATAGCTCCTTGCATCGCATCCGTTCAACATCATCTATTGTCGCACGAAAAAGGGCGGCGGACCCAATTGGATCCGCCGCCCTTGGCGTTTAGAGACGACTGGCAGATTTTAAGGCATGTCCCAAAAATCTACTCGGCGTCGGGGACCTCGTAGGTGGCCGCCGGCGTGTTGTCGCACACGACGGTAAAGCCGCCGTCCTTGTCGACATCGACCGTCACCTGATCGCCCTCGCGCACCGTGCCGTCGATGATAGCGGCAGCAATGGCATCCACGACCTCGCGCTGGACCAGGCGCTTGAGCGGACGGGCGCCGAACACGGGGTCCAGGCCACCCACGGCAAGCATCTGCTTGGCCGCCGGGGTGATGGCAAGCGTCATGCGCTCCTTGGCCAGACGCGCGCGGACGTCGGCGAGCTGGATGTCGACGATCTTCTCGATCTGCGCCATGCCGAGCGGATGGAACACCACGATATCGTCGATACGGTTGAGGAACTCGGGGCGGAAGGTCTGAGCCATGGCGACGTCGACCTGATGGCGCATCTCCTCCTCGTCCTTGCCGGAAAGCTCGGCGATGGCCTTGGAGCCCACGTTAGACGTCATGATGATAATCGTGTTCTTGAAGGACACCTGGCGACCCTGACCGTCGGTCAGGCGGCCGTCGTCAAGCACCTGCAGCAGCACGTTAAAGACATCCGGATGGGCCTTCTCCATCTCGTCGAGCAAGATCACGGAGTACGGACGACGGCGCACGGCCTCGGTGAGCTGGCCGCCCTCGTCGTAGCCCACGTATCCCGGAGGCGCACCGATCAGACGCTGGACGCTGAACTTCTCCATGTACTCGGACATGTCGATACGCACGAGCGCGCGCTCGTCGTCGAACAGGCACTCGGCCAGCGCCTTGGCGAGCTCGGTCTTGCCCACGCCGGTGGGGCCCAGGAAGAAGAAGCTGCCGATGGGCTTGTCTGGATCGGAGAGACCCGCACGGCTGCGGCGCACGGCCGCGGCGACGGCGGAGACGGCCTCGTCCTGGCCGATGACGCGCTTATGCAGCTCGCCCTCCAAGCCCTTCAGCTTGTCGAGCTCGCCCTGCATCATCTTGGAGACGGGCACGCCGGTCCAGGCGCTCACGACCTCGGCGATCTCATCGGAGGTCACCTGTTCGTTGAGGCCCTCGCCGTCCTGCTGCTTTTGTGCCTCGAGCGCGGCCTCGGAATCCTGAATCTGCTGCTGCAGGCCCGGAATCACGGAGTAGCGCAGCTCGGACGCACGGCCCAGGTCGCCGCTGCGCGTCGCACGCTCCTCCTCGCTCTTGGCCTCGTCGAGCTGCCCCTTGAGCTCCTGCACGTGGTCGATGGCGTTCTTTTGGTTGAGCCAGCCGGCCTTTTGCACATTGAGCTTTTCCTGGACCTCGGCAATCTCTTGGCGCAGGGCCTCCAGACGCTCCTTGGAGGCGTCGTCGGTCTCCTTCATGAGCGCCTGCTCCTCGATCTGCAGCTGGGTGAGCTGACGCGTGGTGGCATCGATCTCGACCGGCATGCTGTCGAGCTCCATGCGCAGGCGGCTTGCCGCCTCATCGACCAGGTCGATGGCCTTGTCGGGCAGGAAGCGGTCGGCGATGTAGCGATCGGAGAGGTCGGCAGCTGCCACGAGCGCGCTATCGGTGATATGCACGCCGTGGAAGATCTCGTACTTCTCCTTCAGGCCACGCAGGATCGAGATGGTGTCCTCGACGGTAGGCTCGCTGACCATCACGGTCTGGAAACGACGGGCGAGCGCCGCGTCCTTCTCGATGTACTTGCGGTATTCGTCGAGCGTGGTCGCGCCGATCGCGTGCAGGTCGCCACGGGCGAGCGCCGGTTTGAGGATGTTGCCGGCATCCATGGAGCCCTCGGTCTTGCCCGCTCCCACGATGGTGTGAAGCTCGTCGATGAACAAAATGATTTTGCCCTCGCTCTTTTTTACCTCGCCCAGCACGGCTTTCAGCCGCTCCTCAAACTCGCCCCGGTACTTGGCCCCGGCGATGAGGCTGCCCATATCCAGGGAGAAGATGGTCTTGTCCTTCAGACTGTTGGGCACGTCCCCCTTGACGATTCGCTGGGCCAGACCCTCAGCGATGGCGGTTTTGCCCACACCGGGCTCACCGATCAGGCAGGGGTTGTTCTTGGTGCGGCGGGAGAGAATCTGGATC
>UQUX01000027.1 GCA_900544425.1 uncultured Collinsella sp. | reverse complement strand
TCGTCCATGGACAGCACCGTCGGCAGATACACGCCGAGCACGGACGCCTTCGTGTCCGCAAAGTCGCAGAGCTTGGCCTCAAACTGCGCCAGCGAGGTCGTCGACAAAAAGCGATCATCGACGGTATAGATGCAGGAGTAATCGTCCTTGGCCATGATAAAGCGAATGTCGTCCACGGGAATGAGCACCTTGCGGCCGCCCTTTTCCACCGGGATACGCTCGATGGTCACCTTGCTGTCCGTAACCGGCTTGGCGCGTTGCATGACCTTCTCTATCGCGCGATCCAAGCGAGCTTCCTCGACCGGCTTCATCAGATAATCGACGGCATCCACGTCGAATGCCTCGACCGCATGGTCGCTATACGCAGTCACAAACACGATCGCCGGCGGATTTTTGAGCTTATGCAGCGCCTCGGCAAGTTGCAGGCCCGAGGCACCGGGCATCGAGATATCGAGAAACACGACATCCACGCGACTTTCCATAAGCATCTCGATGGCGGAGCGGACGCTCGACGCCTCCGTGATCGTGCCGATCTTGCCCGTTTGCTCGAGCAGGAAGCGAAGCTCCGAGCGAGCCGGCGCCTCATCATCCACAATCATCGCACGCAGCATAGGGATAAAACCTTTCGTCAACTAACTACGCCGGGCATCCGTCGCATGACGTTGAGCCCGTAGCCTTTTATTTTACTCTTGAATGTCAAAGATGCTCTCTGACAAATCAAGATGAAGGAGCACTTTGGTGCCCTTGCCCGGCGCCGATTCGACACGCGTATAGGAGTGCGGCCCATAAAAGCGATGGATGCGCTCCGAAATATTGTGCATGGCCACACCGGCGCCGCCACCCTGGGGAGAGCTGGCGTCGGGACGGGCAGAGCGCTCGTCAAACAGTCTGGCGGCGGTACCCTCATCCATGCCCACGCCATTATCGGCCACGGCAATCAAGATTGCATCCTCGCCGTCTTGGTGGACGGTCACGTCGATCCTCAGGGCGTCGTCATCGCCCATACCATGACGTACGGCGTTCTCGACAATCGGCTGGATCACGAACGCCGGCACCAGCGTATCTTCCACGTCCTCGGACACATCGAACGTCGCAAGCACGCGGTCCTCGCCAAAGCGGGCCTTCTCAAAGGTAAGGTAGCGCTTGGTCTGCGCAACCTCACGCGAGACCGGAATGAGCGATCCCGAGTTGTCGAGCGTGGCGCGATAGAACGATGAGAACTCACGAAGCAGTTCGCGGGCCCGCAGCGGATCGGTGCGCGTAAACGATGCAATGGTGTTCAGCGTGTTGAACAGGAAGTGCGGGTTAATCTGCGCCTGCAGCGCACGCACCTCGGCGCGCGCCGTGAGTTCCTTTTGCACCTCGAGCTCGTGGATGGCGAGCTGCGTGGACAAGATCTCGGCAAAGCCCGAGGCAAGCGCATACTGGG
This sequence comes from uncultured Collinsella sp., assembly GCA_900544425.1. Lineage (GTDB taxonomy): Bacteria > Actinomycetota > Coriobacteriia > Coriobacteriales > Coriobacteriaceae > Collinsella. Next base: position 16,661 of record UQUX01000027.1, on the reverse strand, counting down.
TACGGTCGACGGCGCGTGGGGTCTTGTAGTAGAACTTGAGCGTGCCGACGGTACGATCGCCCACCTTGATGGGGGCGATGATGCCGGCGGGGACTTGGTTGTGCGAGCCGTCCGAGCCCACGACATCCACCATACGGTTGAACGACTGCACGATGCCATGTTCGATAACGTAGCGTGTGGCAAGCGTGTGGATGGGAGAATCTGGCAGTAGTTTTTTCTCAAGCTCGCCCGCGCAGGCCAGCACGTTGCCCTCGTCGGTGATGGCCACCGTCATGGCGCGCGTCTCGGGCAAAATGCGCCGGCACACCAAACGCGCCGACTCCTGCGTCAGACCGCCCTTAATGTCCTCGAGCATGGCCGAGGCCACCGAGAGCGTCTCCTCGGTGTACTGGGAGCGCACCGAATCGGGATTGAGCGTCAAAAAGATAAAGATGCACAGAAAGATGCACAGCAGCGCGCAGGCAATCACCGTGGCGATCGGCTCGATACCGGTCACCAAGGCAAAAATAAAGTACACCAGCACGCAAATGGCGCAGGCAACGGCAATAATGCGAAAGATTGATATTGAACTATCGCGCTGGGCGCGGCGGTCGATCATTCGGCCCCCTCCAGGATACTGATCAGTTGTGCGTCACGCCAAAGCCCGTCCATGATCTTGGGCCAAAAGCTCTGGAAACGCAGGTAGCTTGCAGCGTTTTGGCGCGCATAGGCCTTTGCCTCGCCGATACCATGGCGCCAGATGCGCAGGTAGCCCTCATGCTCGCGGGTAAACACGCTGCGGACCATAGCGGTCTTGCGCACACGGTCGTCGAGCTCGCGCGAAATCCACGGGCCCGGGTAGGGCATGAGCGATGCCGCCGTAACGGGAATGAGCTCCTTTTGATGCGCGGCGAATGTCAACTTGGCCCGTTCGTAGTACCAACGGTATACATCCTGCATAAAGCGCGGTGAGCGCTTTTCGGACTCCGGGGGCAGATGGCGCACGGTCCACTCGTTATCGAACCACACGTCGTAGCCAAACATGCGCATGTTAAAGAGGTAATCCAAGTCCTCGCCGCGGGTGATAAACGGGTCAAAGGCCACACGCGTAAAGGCGCGGGCGTGCAGGGCCATCAGGCCGCCGCACACGTAGTTGGAGCGCGAGATGCGGGTGCCCGAGAGCGCCTTTTTCATCCAACGGTTGAACTCGATGCGCTTGGTCCACCAACGATGGCAGATGCCCGCCTTGTCCGTGGGAGCCAGCGGCGAGCCGTCGCGATCGTAGAAATAGCCGCTCTTGACCAAGATCGGCAAGCCCTGACGCGTCTGCTGCCCCAACGCATAGGTCGCGCGCTTCATAAAGTCGGCGTCGATGACAGTCTCATCGTCATCCAAAAAGATAACCGCGTCATGCCCCAGCACAGCGGCACAGGCTAGCCCCATATTGCGGATGGCACCGTAGCCTCGCAGGCTCACGCACTCGCCCGAACCCTTGGGCGCGATCTGAGCAACCCGGTCTGCGATATGCGAGGCCTGGGTGTTGGTGACAACGGTGACCTTGAGCGTGGGATGCGCATCGACAATCTCGTGCACGCGCAGCGACACATCGGCTGTGGCAGAAACGGGACAGACCACCAAAAGGATGATGCGCGGGATGTCACGTACCTGCTCAAGCGAGGCCAGGCAGCGGTCGAGTTCGGGATTGTCGGCGTTGAGTCGGGTCGAATGGTCATAGGTGCCAGGGGCGTTTGCGCGAGCGTCATCGCCCGCCCAATACGTTGGAATCACGACTGTGGCGTTCATGCCTAACCCTCCCTGCAACACAAAAACGGGACGCCGCCAAACACAGGCGACGCCCCGCGACCTAGCTGATTCCATCATACCCACTTGGGCAAATCATTGCTCGCAAGTCGCAATGTTTATTGCGGATAACCCCAAAAGAGTACCGTGGACAGGCACAATAGCCGCTCGCTCCTATGCGGCATGCTCTGCCGCCCGAGTCATGCGGGACAGGCGGACCAGCAGCATAAAGCCAACGATCAGCAGCACACCAATGGAAAGGACGCCCAGCGACGGGTTGCCGGTCAGCGAGGTGACGACCGACACCAGGAAGGTGCCCATAACGCTTGCATAACGACCAAAGATGTCAAAGAAGCCGTAGTACTCGTTGGACTTTTCCTTGGGGATAATGCGGCCAAAGTAGCTACGGCTGAGCGCCTGCACGCCGCCCTGGAACAGGCCGACCATAATGGCAAGCACCCAGAATTCAAAGGCAGTCTTTAGGAAGAACGCGGCGAACAGCACAATGCCCATGTAGGCGGCGACCGCAACCAGAATCATGTTGAGCGTGCCCACGCGTCCGGCGAGCTTACCGTAGATGATGGCGGACGGAAAGGCCACGAACTGCGTAACGAGCAGCGCAAGCACCAGCTGCGTCGAATCGATGCCCAAGGCCGATCCGTAACTGGTGGCCATGGAAATGACCGTGTGCACACCGTCGATATAGAAGAAGAACGCGATCATGTAGACCAGCACGGTCTTGTTGTGGGCGATCTCGCGCATGGTGTGTCCGACCTCGGAGAACACACCGCCCACGATGTGGCCGATAGTGTCCTCGGGACCGCGCTCGCGACCGTACTTTTGCTTATAGGTGCGAATGAGCGGCAGGGTAAAGATGAGCCACCAGGCACCAGTGATGATAAAAGACAGACGCGTTGCCAGCATGGTGGGGACGCCAAGAGCGGGGCCACCCATGATGAGCGCCAGGCAGATGACGAACGGCACGGTGGAACCGATGTAGCCCCAGGCATAACCCGAGCTGGACACGGCGTCCATGCGCTCGTCGGTGGTAACGTCGGGCAGCATGGCGTCGTAGAACGTCATAGAAGAGTTAAGGCCGATGGTGCACAGCACGTACACGGTCAAAAATGCCATAGCGGACATTGGGATAGCCTGCGCCAGGCAAAGAACCAGGCCCGTGAGGAAAAAGCCCAAGAAGAACTTGATCTTGTTGCCGGCGTAGTCGGCAAGTGCGCCCAGAATGGGCATGAGCATGGCGATGACCAGCGAGGCGATCGTCTGTGCATTGCCCCAGGCGACCACCAGGTCGGCCGAGGAAGCGCCGGTATTGATGGCGTTAAAGTAAATGGGCACCACCGAGGTATTGAGCAGCACGAGGGCCGAATTGCCCACATCGTACATAACCCAGTTACGCTCGAGCTTGGTGTATTTCATGGACAGGGACCCTTCGTATTTGCCCGATATGCAGTTAGTTCATCGTACCCCAATTGTCCAGAAGCACCGGTAAGGATTCGGCAAAGGGGCACGCACAGGCCCTATTCCTCGCGGTCGAACTCCTCATCGGCTTCGAGCACGCGACCGCTGTAGTTGATGTGGCCGGTCACGGCGTCCATGTCGCCGGTCTCGATAAAACGTGCGACCGTGCATTCGTAATCGACCAGCGCACGATCAAAGACCTCGGGGAAACTCTCGTTCGAGACCTCGTCGGTAAAGGGATTCTTCCATGTCAGATGGCCCAGGTTACCGGTGCGCTCGGGCAGCTCCGTCGTCACGCGATGGGCAAGGCCGTCGAGCAGCGAGTAGTTGTGCACCAAGCCCTCAACCAGCGAGATCGCGCGCGTCTTTGCGGAGCCGGCCGGCTCAATCGCGCGGTAAAGTCGCTGCATATTGGCAACGGCAGCACCGTACTCCCCCGCCGGAATGTCAATGCCGTACACGCGTCCGGCAACATAGCTCATCAGCACGCCGGCCACGCGATTGATGCGATCGGTGGTGACGATCTCGCCCGCCGGCGGGTAATCGTCAACCGTAGCGCCATCGCGTTTAAGCTGCAGCATCAGTACATCCAGGTCGCTCTCGATCACGGCATGGACCTGACTGCTCGAATCCTCAAGCTCTGAATCGGACTCCACGATGCCAAACTGCTGCTCATAGACAAAGGGGTGGGCGTTGCGGTCGAGCACGTAATGAGACAGCAGGCCCAGCGCAAAGGCACGACCCAAGCTGGCGTCGCGCGGCAGCAGATGCGACACGCCGTCGCGCAGGCACGCGAACTGGCGAGACATGCGCGACCGATGCATGACCTGCGCCAGCAGCGTGCAGTCGGAAACACGCGGTGTCAGAATGTGAAAGAAAAACGGGTCGGGGCCTTGGTTGCCCAAGATAAAGGCAATGCGCTCTTCATCGGACGTGATGACGCCCTGCGGAAGACGGTCGATGCTTTCCTCGCCAAACAGATGATGGGTGATAAGCGCGGGCATAATGATCCTTTCGATTTCATTCGATGCCACCCATTATGCCCACCGCGCGCCCATGCCAAACCTGCGATGGTAAACGACGACACGCAAGCCTCTTACGCAAGCCCCAGGTGCGACTTGACCTCGGCGGCACGACGACGGGACACCGGTACCGTCGAGTTTACGCGGTCGAGCCTGAGCTCCATCAACCCCGTGGAGCCAATCTCAACATTGTGCACGTCTTCCAAATTGACCAGGTAGCTGCGATGAACGCGAATAAAGCCCTCGGAGTCCAAGCGACGCTCGAGCGAAGAGATCGACTCATTGATCAGGTACGTTCCCTCGGCGCAGATGGCGTTGCAAAAATCGGCGCGCGCCTCAAAGTAGCAGACGTCTGCGGCGGGAATGAACACCTTTTTGCCCCCGCGGTCCACCGTCAGACGCAAAGGCTGGCGCGGAGCGTGGATAACACGACGGACACCCAAGGCTGCCTCGATCTTGTCGAGTGCCTTTGACAGGCGTGCGTCCTCGACCGGCTTGACGACATAATCGACGGCATCGAGGTTATAGGCATCAGCCGCATACTCGGCAAACGCCGTCACAAACACAACCACCGGCGGCGTCTTTAGGTTCTGCAGTGTCTCGGCAAGCTCAATTCCCGAGCGACCGGGCATGGTAATGTCTAAAAACAGCACGTCGGGCTTGTTCGACAGAATCGACTCCACGGCTTCGGTGACATTGCCTGCCTCGGCGATCTGACCCACACGCGTATCCTTTTCCAACAGATAGCGTAGCTCGGCCCTAATGGGAGGCTCGTCATCAACCACCAAGATGTTCCAGCCTTCGGACATATGTGCTTCCCCTCTTTTTCTCTCAATCCAACCGCGTGCTACGCCGTCAACGGCGCGGGCTCATGCGGCTCGCCGTTCAGCTCGACGATGACCTGCGTTCCCACGCCCTCCTGGGACTTCACGCGCATGCCGGAATCTTCTCCGTAAAAGAAATGGATGCGCTGAAGTACGTTAAGGAGCGCCAAGCCGCAGCCTCGTTTGACGGAGCCGTCGGCGGTAATGCTCTCGGGCTCCTCCAGGCGATGCTGCTCAAACAGATGCGCGCAGACTTCTTCGCTCATACCGATGCCGTCGTCCTCGACGATGATCTCCAAACCGTCATCGGTCTCGAAAGCCCTAACATGAATAGAAAGCGGCTCGGTCTCGCGCTGCGCGTGCTTGATGCAGTTTTCGAGCAACGGCTGCAAGATAAACGGCGGCACCATGCAATCGCGCACCTCAAAGTCGATATCGACCGAGACGCGCAGACGGCCGTCGCCATAACGAGCCTGCATAAGATTGATATAGCGAGTGCCCTGTTCCACCTCGTGCTCGAGCGTTGTGAGGGTATCGGAATCAGAAAGCGTCTGACGGTAGTAATTGGAAAAGTCGATCAGCAGCGACCTGGCCTTGTCCGGCTCGGTACGTACGAGCGACACGATGGTGCTGATGGTATTGAATAGAAAATGAGGATCGACCTGCGATTGCAAGGCGCGCAGCTCCACGCGGGCCGTAAGCTCGTCCTGGCGCTCGAGCTCAAAGCTCGCAAGCTGCGTGGAAATGAGGTCGGCAAAGCCCGAGGCAAGCGCCGTCTGGCGCATATCGATGCTGCTCAGACGGGGATAATACAGCTCGAGCGTGCCCACGCAATGCCCGCGCACGGTAAGCGGTGCGACAATACCGGCGCGCAGGCGCGGAAAGTAGCCACCCGTCTCGGTCGAGGCATCGCGCGAGAACACGCTTTGCTCACCGCTGTTGATCACGTTGAGCGTAGTCCGCAGCACCACCGGGGTGCCCGCGGGGCATTTTGCCGAGTCCTCGCCCCAGCTTGCCAACACCTGCTTGCCGTCGGTAAAGCAGATGGCAGAGGCGATAGTTTCGGACAGGATGATCTTAGAGGCGCCCAGGGCAGCTTCGGGCGTAAGGCCGCGCGACGTGTAGGCGAATATTTTCGACGCGATGGCGAGCGTGCGGTCGGTAGCGCTCGATGTGAGGTCGTCGGGAACGACAAAGACATATGAGAAGAAGAAGCACAGCATGACCAAGCCGGCAATGACGACAACGGCCGGAACAGGATTGGGATTATCGGTTAGATCCCAGATGAGCAGCAGGATAAGCAGCGGAACGACAATACCGAGCAAGATGGCTTGAACCACATGCTGAGCGGTACGAAAGACCTTGGTAGAGTTGTAGCTCTTGCCCAGAATCAGCCTATTGAGATCCACCGTCATCTCCTTCTTACTGACGCACCCCATAGCAATAAAGAGGGCCGCAAGCGACCCTCTCCATTGCATTATGCAATCAAATACTGTGTTTTACATCAAGCCATCGATGAACGGTAGCTTAGGCGCTGTACTTGTTTGCCTCGCCGAAGGTGCCAGCCTCGACAATCCAGCCGTCCTTCATGATGACGTCCATGTTGTCGGTGTTGAGCACGTGGATGTCGGCGGCGACGTCACCGTTGACGACCAGCAGGTCGGCGCACTTGCCGGCCTCGATGGAACCGGTCTCGTCCTCGATGTGGCACATCTTGGCACCGTTGAGGGTGGCACAGGTGATGGTCTCGACCGGGGTGAAGCCGATCTTGTCGACGAACTCGTACATCTCCTCGATGGAGCAGGTGCCGTACGGGGTGACGAAGGAGAAGGAGTCAGAGCCGATCGTCATGACGACGCCGCGCTTCTTGGCCTCGCGCAGGCAGTCGTAGTTGCGCTGCAGCTCCTTCTCGACCAGGGTGCCCTCGTACTTGTCGTGCAGCTCGGGAACGTAGACGGGCGGATAGGTGGCGTACCAGGTGGGCAGGAAGGCGATCGTCGGAGTGAAGAAGGTGCCCTGCTCGGCCATGAGGTCCATGGTGCGCTCATCGATATCGAAGCCGTGAATCAGCTGCTCGCAGCCAAAGCGAACGGAGTCGTAGGCAGCGGCGTGGTTGTTGTAGCAGTGGCTCCACACGGGGATGCCGACCATCTTTGCCTCTTCGACCACGGCCTGGATCTCCTCGGAGCAGTAGTGCTGGTCGCGACCGGAGTCCCAGCGCCAGATGCCGCCACCGGTAGCCCAGATCTTGATGGCATCGGGGTTCTCGCGCAGGCGACGACGGACGGCCTTGCGCAGATCCCAAGGACCGTCGACCTGGTCACCCCAAGGATGGGATTCTTTGTTGAGCTCCTGGGTGCAGTGGTGGGAGTCACCGTGGCCGGCAACGCGGCAGAAGCCGAGGCCGGTGGCCAGAACGCGCGGGCCCTTAAAGACGCCCTTGTCGATGCAGTCACGGATCTGGATACCAAAGCGGCCGATCTCGCAGACGGTGGTGAGGCCGTGGGTGAGGCAGTCGTAGGCCTGCTTGACGGCGACGGCCTGCTTCTCGAGGAGCGGCTGCATGACCCAATCGGTGTCATCGTCGGTCAGGTTGCCCGAGAAGTGCAGGTGGGTGTCGATCAGGCCGGGAAGGACGGTCTTGCCGGCGGCGTCGATGACCTCAACGCCCTCGGGAAGGTCCTGCATGGCGCCGGCGTACTCGATCTTGCCGTTGTCGTCGACGAGAACGAGGGAGTTCTCGACCGGCTCGGCGCCGGTACCGTCGATGAGCTTGCCGCCAACGATTGCATACTTAGTGGACATGGTTCCTCCTTATGGATCCATATAGTGGGCGAGGCCGTGTTGGGTTAAGGCCTCACAAAGCTACCCAAGTGGCGCCGGGTTCGGTGCGCGGAAGAGAGGGTCCCGCGCACCTGATCCGCCCCGGCTCGGCGTTACTTTTTGCGGGAATTGGTGAAAGCCATGAGGGCCAGGCCAATAGCCAACCAGCCGATCACGATGCTCCACTCCACCATGTTGAGGGAGGCGGGAGAGAACGGAATCACAAGCAGGCCGATGATGATGGCGCAGGCAGCGATAGCGAGGGAGATGCCAAACTTGCCACCGGGCACCTCGTAGGGACGAGGCAGGTCGGGCTCGGTGAAGCGCATGCGCAGGCAAGCGAGGGCGACCATGCCGCAGGAGAAGATGAAGGCGAGAGCCGACACGTTGGTCAGAGGGATGAGCATGTTCTTGCCCAAAAACGGACCGACGACGGTGATGACGCCCAGAACGACGCAGGCGAGCTTGGGAGCGCCAGACTTGGGGTCGACCTCGGCGAACTGCTCGGGCAGCTGGCCCTTGCGGCCCATGGCGAGCATGATGCGGCTCGTGGCGCCGTAGAAGGAGTTCATCGGGCCCATGGGTCCAAGCGTGGCGATGACGAGCATGGCCAGGTACAGAAGCATGTTGATGCCCTTGAGGCAGGCGAGCGCGGGAACCGGGCTCTTAACGAACTCATGCCAGTCGAGGATGGTGCCGAACGAGTAGATGCAGACCATGTAGAAGCCGCCAGCGGCCAGCAGAGCCAGGGAGATGATCTTGCCGAACTTGTTCCAGTTGAGGCCCTCGGCTGCTTCCTCAGCCTGCTGAGGAATGGTGTCGAAGCCGGCGTAGAAGAACGGGGTCAGAACCAGGACCGACACGATGCCGGCAAACAGGCTGGTGCTCTCGGTAGCGGCCTTGCCGCCGCCAGCGCCGGTGACCTGGGAGAACACGGGCATGGCATTGTCCGGCGAGCCGGTGAACAGCGAGACGCCCATGGCGAGCAGCATGCCGCAGAGCAGGGCCTTGGTCAGGAAGGCCTGGAGCTTGGCAGCCGAGCTGGCACCGCGGAAATTGAGGAAGATGACGTAGACTGCAAAGCAGAGCGCGATCAGCGTCGGGAACAGGTAAACGTCGGCCCCCAGGATGGTGTAGAGCTTGACGGCGCGCAGCCACTCAAGGCCGGGCAGGCTGCCGAACATTTCGGACACGAGGGTCGAAATGGCGATGGCCTCCCACGGGCACAGGATGCCGTTGCCCAGGGCCAAAAGCCATCCGGTGATGTAGCTCAGCGTACGGCCAAAGCTACGATCGACATACTCGACAATGCCGCCCGAGATGGGGATAGCAGCCGTGAGCTCACCGAAAACAGCTCCGACGGGCACGAGGAAGATTGCACCCAAGAGGAATGCGATCATAGCGGGAACGGGACCGCCGCCCACGACCATCCAGTCGCCGACCTGCAGAACCCAACCGGTACCGATGATGGCACCGAAGCCGATGGTGAAGAAGTTCCAGAGCGAAAGCGTTTTCTTCATGCCGCCGTTATCCTCGACTGCAACTTCTGCGTTCTTGTCCGCCATTGTTCCCCTCCTTTCCTGTTTGACGCCCTTGGCGTCACCCCTTGCGCGGTCCGTTTTGCCGCGCGCTTTTATTCCATGGCTTTAAGATACGGCCTTGGCGCAGCAGCGCCGCTCGCAGCTCGACCGAAGGCAGAATTGCAAAACGAGCGGCACCGTTTTTGGGACGAACGGCGGGAGACGTCATTCGTCTTGGACGCTTTCATCTTGTCTGCTTTTGAATACCTGTTGCCGTGACGCTTGGCGCGCGGCGCGGCAACGTTCATACCATTTGTCAGGCTTTTGGCGCACATACCCATGTGTCGTGCATCTTTTTATGTAGGATAGACAAGTTACACATGAGGCAAGGTGATTCGAATGGCATACGGATACAATGACGGCGACCAACGGCCACAAAGCGTGCGCCTTGCCGGCCGCACCACGTCAACGCCCAAAATCACCTCCGACAACGACAACCCGCAGCGCCCCCAAGAGCAGCTCGGGGCTTCTTCGCGGCAGCAAAGCCGTACCGTGCAGCAGTCAGACCGTGTGAGTACGAGCACACGCCAACGCCAGACCGGCACATCGCAGCCACGCCGCTACGATCGCCGTAAGACCGACTACTACGTCAAGCGCTCCTTTTCGCGACCTCAACGCGATCGCGGCAATTCCGCCCCTCACCCCGCGTCGCACACCACAAGCCACGCGCTTCCGGCCCGCCGCCTACGCCTTGCGCTTTGCTCCATTGCCGCCTGCCTCGTCTTTGTGTTTTTGGGATCCTGTATCTCCCACGGATCAGCCGGTCTTGAGCCCACTGCCGAGGACAAGCTGCTTAAAGCTCCCGTCGCGCCCGGTTACTCCTTTGCGTTCTCGACCCCACGCTCGCAATGGCAGGCCGGCGCCATGCCCCACATCTACCAAATTGACCCCGCATGGTCGGAGCTGCCCTATGCCGGTGGCACTATTCGAGAAAACGCTTGCGGTCCCACTTGCCTCACCATGGTCTATATCTTTAAGACCGGCCACACCGATAAGACGCCGGTCGATGTATGCGCACTGGCCGAAGCCGGCAACTACGCCCCCACTGGTGCCACCGAGTGGTCGTTTATGACAGGCGGTGCGTGGCAGCTAGGGCTCAACGGAACACAGCTCTATAACGATCGCGAATCGATTACCCAAGCACTTCGCTCGGGTGCGCCCGTCATCGCCGCAGTGCGCCCCGGTACGTTTACCAACGTAGGCCACTACATCGTGCTCTACGGCATCGACAACGCCAACCAGATTGGCGTCTACGACCCCAACTCGGCCAACCGCAGCGCCCGCCGCTGGGGCGTCGTAGAGGTCCTCAACGAAGTCGAAGCCATGTGGGCCTACTACTAGTCATTGGGGACAGACTTAAATGAGTGGTCATTGGGGGCGCTCTTGTTTGACTAGTCATTTAAGAACGTCCCCAATGACTAGGTGAATAGCAAAAGCCCCGCAGTCGGAGCGGACTGCGGGGCTCATGAAGAGAGGCTAGTTTGTGGGCGCTTTGCCTGGCGCCCACAAGAGAGGCAGCAGAGTAGAGACTACTCGTGGATGCGGGTACCGGAGAGGCCGGCCATGGTCTCGGCGGCCTTGTCCAGAGCGCCGATGATGCAGGTACGACCCTTGCGGGAACGCGCGAACTTGATAGCAGCGCGGACCTTGGGCTCCATGGAACCCTTGCCGAACTGGCCCTCGTCGGCCAGGCGCTCGGCCTCGTCGGCGGTGAGGTCCTCGAGCTCCTCCTGGTTGGGCTTGCCGAAGTTGATGGCGACATGCTCAACGGCGGTCAGCAGGAACAGAACGTCAGCGTCGCAGTCCTCGGCCAACAGCTCGCCGCCCAGGTCCTTGTCGATGACGGCGGGAACGCCCTTGTAGCAGCCCTTGTTCTCGTAGTCGCGGACGACGGGGATGCCGCCGCCACCGCAGGCGATGACGATGAACTCGTTGTCGAGCAGGTTGAGGATGGAGTCGGCCTCGACGATCTTCTTGGGATCGGGGGAAGCGACGACGCGACGCCAGCCGCGGCCGGAATCCTCGACGAAGACCTTGGAGGGATCCTCGGCCATGAACTCCTTGGCCTGCTCCTCGGTATAGAAGGGACCGATCGGCTTGGTCGGGTTCTTGAACGCGGGATCGTCGGGATCGCACTCGATCTGGGTGACGACGGTGGCGGCGTGCCAACGCTTATAGCGCTTGTGCATCTCGCGGCCGATGCCCTGCTGCAGGTGATAACCAATGTAGCCCTGGGACATGGCGCCGCACTCGGGCAGCGGCATCTCGGGGGTACCGATGGCATCGTGGGCAGCGGCGAAGGCGTTCTGGATCATGCCGACCTGCGGGCCGTTGCCGTGGGTGATGATGATCTCGTTGCCCTGCTCGATGAGGCCGAGGAGGGCATGGGCGGTGTTGCTCACGGCCTCGATCTGCTCGACGGGGTTGTTGCCGAGGGCGTTGCCGCCAAGGGCGACGACAATACGATCGGGCTTACCAAGAGGCTTAGACATTGCTGGAATCCTTTCTGTAAAAGGCCTACAACCCATTAATAACCCGCGTCCGTGCGATACGCGAGTTTATTAAGGTTTATATTCTCTTTATCGCTCATTTTATTCATTTTGAAAATAGCGGAACGGTGAACGGTCGTTTTTATCCGCTCAGCGTACAGAACTCCAGCTCAGACATATCTACGTAATTTACGTGCGACTTTATTTAAATGAAGCAAGGATTATGTCGGATTATGCAAACTACATCTCTGCTAAACACAAAACGGACAGCGCAATATCTTACTCGCACTATACGAGATTCTATGCACATATAAGTCGAGTATGCACCCCTGCAAAAACAAGGGGCTTTTCATCCAGCATAAGGAATAAAGAAGAGCTCCGAAAAGGCGGCAACAGCCAAGTCCCCCATCCATCCCCAAAGTGGCGCGAGGTTTCGCGGCAAAGCCGCGAAACAGCGAAAGGGACGGAATACCCGCCAACTACGTCCTTCATCCGCCCACACAATCCGAGGACGTAGTCGTAGCAGGATCTGAGGGCTAACCTTCGCGGGCACTCCGCAGGACGAAAGAACCCCCGCCGCACGTAGTGCGCAGCGGGGGTTCTTTCATGTCCGAGGACGTCCGCGAAGGTCAGTCCTCAGATCCTGCGGTGGGAGACCTAGGCCTCGTTGTACACCGTCTTGAGCTTCAGCAGGTGAGCGTAGCGGTCCATAGCGGCCTGCTCGTTCTCCTTGAAGAGCTCCTCGGCGCGCTCGGGGAAGGAACGCGTCAGCGAAGCGTAACGGGCCTCGTTCATCAGGAACTCCTGATAACCGCCCGCGGGCTCCTTGGAATCGAGCGAGAACTTCTTGCCGGCAGCAGCCTCGGGGTTGAAGCGGAAGAGGTTCCAGTAACCGCACTCGACAGCCTTCTTCATCTCGGCCTGGCAGTTCTGCATGCCACCCTTCTTGATGGAGTGCATCTCGCAGGGGCTGTAGCCGATGATGAGGGACGGACCGTCGTAGGCCTCGGCCTCGTGGATGGCCTTGAGGGTCTGAGCCGGGTTGGCGCCCATGGCGACCTGCGCCACGTAGACGTAGCCATAGCTCATAGCGATCTCGGCCAGGGACTTCTTCTTGGTCACCTTACCGGCAGCGGCGAACTGAGCGACCTGGCCCAGGTTCGAGGCCTTGGAGGCCTGACCGCCGGTGTTGGAGTAGACCTCGGTGTCGAAGACGAAGACGTTGACGTTGTGGCCGGAAGCCAGGACGTGGTCCAGGCCACCGAAGCCGATGTCGTAGGCCCAGCCGTCGCCGCCGAAGATCCAGAAGGACTTCTTGGTGAGGTAAGCCTTGTCGGCGAGGATCGCCTTGGAGGCGTCGCAGCCGCACTTCTCGAGCTCGGCAACGTAGGCGGCGGCAGCGGTCTTAGAGGCCTCGGCGTCGTTGACGGAGTCGATCCAAGCCTGACCGGCGGCCTTGAGCTCGTCGGACGGACCGTCAGCGGCGATGATCTCCTGCGTAGCAGCGATCAGCTTCTTCTGAACGGCCTCGTAGCCAACGGCCATGCCCAGACCGTGCTCGGCATTGTCCTCGAACAGGGAGTTGTTCCACGCCGGGCCGTGACCGTCCTTGTCCTTGCAGTAAGGAGCGGTGGCAGCGGGGTTGCCCCAAATGGAGGAGCAGCCGGTGGCGTTGGAAATGAACATGCGGTCGCCGGCGACCTGGGTCACCAGACGTGCATAGGCGGTCTCGGCGCAGCCGGCGCAGGAGCCGGAGAACTCCAGGTAGGGCTGCTTAAACTGGCTGCCCTTGACGTTGGCCGCGATGAGCTCCTTCTTCTCGGAGACGTTCTCGACCATGTAGTCCCAAACGGGCTGCTGGTCCATCTCCTGCTCGGTGGGAACCATCTCGAGGGCGCCCTTGGGGCAAACCTTGACGCAGTTGGTGCAGCCCATGCAGTCGAGCGGGGACACAGCCATGGTGAACTTCATGCCCTTGGCCTTGGGGCCCATGGCGTCGAGCGTGCGGGTAGCCTCGGGCGCGGCGGCAGCCTCGTCCTCGGTCATCGCGAACGGACGGATGGTGGCATGCGGACACACATAGGCGCACTGGTTGCACTGGATGCACTTGGTCTCGTCCCAGTGGGGAACGACCACGGCGACGCCGCGCTTCTCGTATGCGGAGGCGCCCAGCTCAAACTGGCCGTCGGCGCAATCGACGAAGGCGGAAACAGGCAGGCTGTCGCCGTCCATGCGATCGATGGGCTCGAGCAGGTTCTTGACCTGCTGGGCGATAGCGGACTTGGTCTCCTCGGAGAGCTCGACGGGAGCGGCATCCTCGGCGGTAGCCCAGTCGGCCGGAACCTCGAACTTACGGAAGGCGGTAGCGCCGGCATCGATGGCCTTGTGGTTGGCGTCGACGATAGCCTGGCCCTTCTTCATGTAGGACTTGGTAGCCGCGTCCTTCATGTACTGCAGGGCATCCTCGGCGGGCAGGACCTTGGCCAGCGCGAAGAAGGCGGACTGGAGCACCGTGTTGGTGCGCTTGCCCATGCCGACCTTAGCGGCCAGGTCGATAGCGTCGATCAGGTAGACGTTGACGTTGTTGTTCGCGATGTAGCGCTTGGCCACGGCGGGCATGTGCTCGGCGAACTCCTCGTCGCTCCACTGGCAGTTGACCAGGAAGGTGCCACCCGGCTTGACGTCGCGGACCATCTTGAAGCCCTTAACGATGTAGCTGGGGTTATGGCAGGCGACAAAGTCGGCCTTGGTCACGTAGTACGGCGAGCGAATCGGGGAATCACCAAAGCGCAGGTGCGAGACGGTGACGCCGCCGGTCTTCTTGGAGTCGTACTGGAAGTAGGCCTGGACGTACTTGTCGGTGTGGTCGCCGATGATCTTGATCGAGTTCTTGTTGGCGCCGACGGTACCGTCGCCACCCAGACCCCAGAACTTGCACTCGATGGTGCCGGGGGCTGCGGTGTTGGGCGCATCCTCGGCCTCGGGCAGGCTCAGGTTGGTCACGTCATCGACAATGCCGATGGTGAACTCGCGCTTGGGCTCGTCCTTCTTGAGCTCCTCGAAGACAGCGAACGCGGACGCGGGAGGCGTGTCCTTGCTGCCCAGGCCATAGCGGCCGCCGACGACCTTGATGCCCGTCTTGCCGGCCTCGTAGAGAGCGGAGACGACGTCCTGGTAGAGCGGCTCGCCGATGGAACCCGGCTCCTTGGTACGGTCCATGACGGCGATCTTCTGGACGGTCTCGGGGAGAACGTCGACAAAGTGCTTGATGGAGAACGGACGGAACAGGCGAACCTTGACCAGGCCGACCTTCTCGCCGTGAGCGTTGAGGTAGTCGATGACTTCCTCGAGCACGTCGCAGAAGGAGCCCATGCACACGACGACGCGGTCGGCATCGGGAGCGCCGTAGTAGTTGAACAGGCCGTAATCGGTGCCGAGCTTCTCGTTGATCTTCTTCATGTAGCCCTCGACGACGGCGGGAAGCTCGTCGTAGACCTTGTTGCAGGCCTCGCGGTTCTGGAAGAAGATGTCGCCGTTCTCGTGGCTACCGCGGGTATGCGGGTGCTCAGGGTTGAGCGCGTGATCGCGGAAAGCCTGGACGGCGTCCATGTCGCACATCTCGGCCAGATCCTTGTAGTCCCACATGGCGACCTTCTGGATCTCGTGGCTGGTGCGGAAGCCGTCGAAGAAGTTAAGGAACGGGGTCTTGCCCTCGATGGCGGCAAGGTGAGCCACCGGCGAGAGGTCCATGACCTCCTGGACGTTGCCCTCGGCGAGCATGGCGAAACCGGTCTGGCGGCAGGCCATGACGTCGGAGTGATCACCAAAGATGTTCAGGGCGTGCGAAGCGACGCAACGCGCGGAGACGTGGAAGACGCCCGGGAGCTGCTCGCCCGCGATCTTGTACATGTTCGGGATCATCAGGAGCAGGCCCTGGGAAGCCGTGTAGGTGGTGGTCAGAGCACCGGCGCCCAGCGAACCGTGAACGGTACCGGCTGCACCTGCCTCGGACTCCATCTCGACGACCTTGACCGGGGTGCCGAAGATGTTCTTGCGACCCTGGGCCGCCCACTGGTCGACATGGTCGGCCATCGGGCTGGACGGCGTAATGGGATAGATTCCCGCTACCTCGGTGTACGCATACGAAACATATGCGGCCGCCTCGTTGCCGTCCATAGACTTAAACTTACGCGCCATATACCCCTCTCCTCTCATATAGGTATACAGGCCCCGGCGATCGCCGGGATGTTGGCGTGATGGGATTTTCGCTGTTGCTTCCAATCATCTGGCAGGCAGGCTCAGCAGCAGGTGCATGGCGTGGAGAGAAGACATGCCGAGGCGAGGGGCAGCTGATGCGCCCTACAGGCCCGACCGCCCGTCTTGCACATGACCGAGCGCCGCAAAGGCCGCATGCCGGATGCTCCCGGGCACGCCCCGGCGATGGGAAGCGCCCGCAACGGAAATCCGCATGCGGGTTTATTGTACCCCGCCGTCAAGTGTAATTTCGGCAAATATAGGCGGGCGGTAAAGGTTTACCTCGGGTGACCGCCAAGGGATGAAATGGTCCCTCGTCCCAAGCGGCCGGCCCTGGCGCGCCAAGGAGTGTCCCCAAGTGCCGGCAGAGACGATATGAGCAGGACATAAAAAACATTGAGAGCCCCTGCTGCA
>UQUX01000026.1 GCA_900544425.1 uncultured Collinsella sp. | reverse complement strand
TGAATACGGTGTTGGAGTATCTGACGTCGGTGCCGGCGTGGTATCTGGCGACGAGCGTGGATGGGCAGCCGCATGTGCGTCCGTTTTCGTTTGCACAGATTCAGGACGGCAAGCTGTGGTTTGTGACGGCACGCACCAAAGATGTGTGGCAGGAGCTGCTGCAAAACCAGCGCTTTGAGGCCACGAGCTGGTGGCCGGGCCATGGCTGGCTCATTTTGCGCGGACGCGCGGGCTTGGATGATCAGGCTGCCCCCGATATGCGCGAGGCCGGCTGGAAGCATCTGGAGCGTTTGGGCGAGCATTATGAGGGCGCAGGCGACCCCACGCTCGTCTTCTTTAGCGTCGAGGAGCCGGAGGCCTTCATCTGCAACCACGACGAATGGGTGCCGGTCGAGCTCTAAAAGAGTTCTCCCGCCGGCCCCAACAATTTAAATACCCGTCTGTGTCGGGCTCCACATCGCAACGGCACCGCAAGGTGCACCGGGCGATGTGGAGCCCATTGTTATTTGTCAATTCCTTCGCGTGAATGTGTCTGGTTTGTTTCAATGCATGAATATGCAAAAGATTTGCGTATATATGCATCTTTTGGTGCTAAAGTTTCAACCCACCTCATAACGACGGGTGCGGGATGCGCATTGGTGCATAAACTGCAGACAAGGAGTCCGATATGTCTTTAAAGGTTGGAATCGTCGGTGCAGCAGGATATGCCGGTGCCGAGCTCATTCGCCTCGTACTCGGCCATCCCGAGTTTGAACTTGTTGCCATCACGTCCAACGCCGATGCCGGCCAACCGCTGTCCGCGGTGTATCCGAGTTTCGCCGGCGTGAGCGATCTTGTCTTCACGACGCACGATGCTCCCGAGCTTACATCCTGCGACGCTGTCTTTTTGGCCGTGCCGCACACCGCCGCCATGGCGCAGGTGCCCGCCCTGCTTGCCGCAGG
The DNA here is from genome assembly GCA_900544425.1 of uncultured Collinsella sp. Taxonomy (GTDB): domain Bacteria; phylum Actinomycetota; class Coriobacteriia; order Coriobacteriales; family Coriobacteriaceae; genus Collinsella. The sequence goes on along the minus strand of UQUX01000026.1, from coordinate 17,335 downwards.
CGTTTCCTGCTTCGACTTGTCTGCCGACTACCGCCTGAGCGATCCGGCCGTGTTCGAGGCATGGTATGCCGCCGAGCACACGAGCCCCGAGCTGCTCAAGACCCGTGCTTTTGGTCTGCCCGAGCTGTTCTGTCGGGACCTGGAGACCGCCGCATCCGACTATGCTGATGGCAAGTCCGTGCTGGTCGCCTGCGCCGGCTGCTATCCCACCGCAACGAGTCTTGCTGCCGCGCCCGCCGTGCGTGCCGGCTGGGTTGCCCAGAGCGGCCCCGTGATCGTCGACGCTATCAGCGGCGTGACGGGTGCCGGTAAGTCCTGCAACGCTCGCACCCATTTTTGCAGCGCGGACGAGAACCTGGAAGCCTATGGCGTGGGCAAGCATCGTCATACGCCCGAGATCGAGCAGATTCTTGGCCTGGCCGACCGCATCGTCTTCACCCCGCACCTGGCACCGCTCAAGCGCGGCCTGCTCTCCACGGTGACGCTGCCGCTCGCGCCGCAGGCTCTCGACACGCTGACCCTTGAGGACGTCGTCGACCATTACAAGCAGTTCTACGCCGGTCGCACCTTTGTGCGCGTGCTCGATACCGGCCAGCAGCCCAAGACGGCCTCGGTCGTCGGCACCAATGCCGCCCAGATTGGCCTTGCGCTCAACAAGCGCGCGGGCGTGCTGGTGGCGACAGGTGCCATCGACAATCTGTGCAAGGGTGCTGCGGGTCAGGCGGTCCAGTGCGCCAACATCGTCTTTGGTTTTGACGAGCGACGAGGTTTGCCCACAGTGGCGTGCCCGGTGTAGCACATTCGATTGCTAACGATTTGGCAGTCGGGCATCGAGCGGGGCGCCACTTTTAAGCTGGTCTAGTAATTGCTACCGGTATGGCGTGCCAGCCGATGCCCGTTTTTTGTTTGATATAAGGAGTCGTAAGGACGATGAATACAGAGCAATTCGATATCAAGATTCGCGCCGTCGAGGGTGGCGTTACGGCAGCGGCCGGCTTTAAGGCCGCGGGTATTCATGCAGGTTTTCGCAAGAATCCCGAGCGCTTGGATTACGCGCTCGTCGTGCCCGATAAGCCCTGTCCCGGCGCCGGCGTGTTTACGACCAACCGCTTTTGCGCAGCGCCTGTGCAGGTGAGCCGCGCCAATCTGGGCGGTGCCGATAAGGGCTATGGCACCATCGCCGGTGTCTCGGTCAACTCCGGCAACGCGAACGCTGCCACGGGCGAGACGGGCCTTGCCTGCGCGCGCGAGACGTGCAGCATCGCCTCGCAGGTCATCGGCTGCGAGCCTCAGCAAATCCTGGTTGCCTCCACGGGCGTGATTGGCCAGATTCTGCCGATCGACACGTTTGAGACGGCAATTCCGACAGCTTATGAGGCGCTCTCCGCCCACGGTGGCGCCGATGCCGCCCGTGCCATCATGACCACCGATACCCACTCCAAGGAGTACGCCGTGCGCTATCGCAGCGAGGCCGCGGGCCATGTGGGCAACGCTTATACGGTGGGTGGCATGTGCAAGGGCTCGGGCATGATCATGCCCAACATGGCCACTATGATTTCGGTCATTACCACCGATGCCCCCGTCGAGCCGGTGGCTCTCCACGCTCTGCTGCTCTCGACCGTCAAACAGACCTTCAACAAGGTAACGGTCGACTCCGATACCTCGACCAACGACACCTGCATCATGCTTGCCTCCGGCGCCGCTGCGGATGCCGAGGCCATCGTCGAGGGCACTGATGCCTTTGACGAGTTGGCATTTGCCGTGCACGAGGTGTGCGAGAGCCTGGCGCGCAACATCGCCGCCGACGGCGAGGGCGCGTCCAAGCTCGTGACGGTTAATGTTACCGGCGCCGCTAACGACGAGGAGGCCGATATCGCGGCGCGCGCTGTTGCCAACTCTCCGCTCGTCAAGACCTGCATTGCCGGACACGATTGCAACTGGGGCCGCGTTGCCATGGCACTCGGTAAGTGCGGCGTGAAGTTTAACCAGGAAGATGTTTCCATCGACATGATGGGCATGCCCGTCTGTCGCGATGGCCTGACGGTCCCCTTCGATGAGGACGAGGCCCTGCGACGTTTTGAGGCGCCCGAGATTGTGATTTCGGCCGATCTCGGCGCAGGCGATGCGGCGACGACCGTGTGGACCTGCGACCTCACGCACGAATATATCTCCATCAACGGTGACTACCGTTCCTAGATTCTGGGCGTGCCGTGCGTCCCGGTGTGATTGCGAGCGGCGGGGCATGGCTCAATGGCTACACGAAAGACGAGGCAGATTATGAAATTCGCACGCGATTGTCGTTCGAGCGAATCCAACGAAGCAACCGCGCAGCTGCTGTTCGAAGCGCTGCCGTGGATTAAAAACCTGACCGGCAAGACGGTCGTTATCAAGTATGGCGGAGCCGCCATGGTCGATGAGCAACTGCGCCGCGACGTGATGAGTGACATCGTTCTGCTCAAGATCATCGGCATGCGCCCCGTCATCGTGCATGGCGGCGGCAAGGCCATCAACGAAGCGCTCAGCCACTATGACATCCCTGTCGAATTTAAGAACGGCCAGCGCGTGACCACGCCGGATACGATGGATATCGTGCGCGAGGTGCTGGGTGGCAAGGTCAACCAGGAGCTGGTCGCTGCCATCAACCAGCACGGCAACCTGGCCGTGGGCGTGTCGGGCAGCGATGCCGGCACGCTCATCGCCGAGCCGCTCGACCCCGAGCTCGGTCGCGTGGGCAAAGTGACGCACGTCAACACCGACTATATCGAGCGCTTGCTCGATAGCGAGTACATCCCCGTCATCGCTACCGTTGCGGCGGGGGAGGACGGCGGCTTCTTTAACATCAAGGCCTATAATGTCAACGCCGATACCGCCGCCGGTGCTGTCGCGGCGGCGCTCCACGCGCATAAGGTGATCTTTCTTACCGACGTCGATGGCCTGTATAAGGACTTTAGCGACAAGGATTCGCTCATCTCCAACCTAACGCTCGACGAGGTTAATGAGATGCTCTATGGGGGCGAGGTCGACAAGGGCATGATTCCCAAGCTTCGCGCCGCTGTCGATGCGCTTGCCGCCGGTGTGTTCCGCGCGCACATCATCAACGGCACCACGCCGCATTCGCTGCTCCTGGAGCTGCTGACCGATGCCGGCGTCGGCACCGTGATCCATTCCACCGAGACGGCATACGAGTTCGATACGCACCCGCACCCGCTTTCGACCTTTGCGGCACGCCTGACCGAGAACCTCGACGAGGTCGAGAAGCTCCAGACGGTTTAACGTCCTGGCGCCGCATCCTTACGCCCATAGCCCGCGCTACCTGGCGCTTAACGGAAGGCATCCCATGTCACTTGCTGCTCAACAATCGCTCGAATCCCACTACGTTATGCATACCTTTGGCCGCTCGCCGGTTGAGTTTGTCGAAGGTCACGGTATGAAGCTCACCGGTGACGATGGCCGTGAGTATCTCGACTTTCTCGCTGGAATTGGCGTGTGTAGCCTAGGCCACGGTAATCCTACAGTGCTTTCGGCACTCGAGGCTCAGACCAAAAAGCTTCTGCATGTGTCTAACTACTTCTACATCGAGCAGCGTGGCCAGGTCGCGGCGTTGCTGTCCAAGCTCGCTAACGACGACGTAGACGGTGCGCGCGTGATTGCCGATGCCATTGCCGCCGGCGATGAGACCACGGCAGCTGCGCTCGGTGCTCCGACGGCGGGCGAGCAGGTGTGGGAGACGTTCTTTGCCAACTCCGGCGCCGAGGCCAATGAGGGTTCGATGAAGCTTGCTCGCCTGTACGCCAAGCGTGCCGGTAACGGTGGCAACACCATCGTGTGCATGCGCGGTGGCTTCCATGGCAGAACGCTCGAGACCATTGCCGCTACCATGCAGGATTGGCTGCAGGATAGCTTCCGCCCGCTGCCGGGCGGCTTTGTGGCCTGCACACCCAACGATATCGATGAGCTGCACGCAATCTTTAAGCAGCTGGGAAGCGAGATTTGCGCCGTGATGCTCGAGCCGATTCAGGGCGAGAGCGGCGTGCATCCCATGACCGAGGAGTTTATGGCTGCCGCGCGCGACCTGGCGCACGAGGCCGGTGCCGTCCTTATCGCCGACGAAGTCCAGTGCGGTCTGTTCCGCTCCGGTAAGCCGTTTGCGTTCCAGACTTATGGCGTGGAGCCCGACATCATGAGTCTTGCCAAGGGCATCGCCGACGGCGTTCCCATGGGCGCCGTGGTGGCAAAGAAGGAGATCGCCGACGTGTTTAAGCCTGGCGACCACGGTTCGACCTTTGGCGGTAGCTGCTTGGCCGTCGCGGCGTGCGCTGCGACGCTCTCCGCGCTTGTGCGCGGCGACTACGCTGAGCATGCCGCCAAGGTGGGCGCCTATATGGAGCAGACGCTAGCCAAGCTTCCGCACGTGGTTGAGGTCCGTGGCCGCGGCCTGATGCTCGGCTGCGACCTGGATGACGCTGCGGGCGATGCACATGACATTGTTGCCCGAGCGCTGGAAGCCGGTGCCGTGATTAACGCGACCGGAGCTCATACGCTGCGTTTCCTGCCGCCGCTCGTGTGCGAGGAGGCCGATGTGGATAGCCTGATTGAGATTTTGTCGGGTGTCTTGGGCTAGTTCGGCGCAATAACTCAATTTGGACCGGGTTCCGGACTGCGGGCGTGCCATATGCGGCATGATTCAGCGGTCTGGAACCCTTTTTGCCTTAGATTTGCTAAGGCTGGGAGACCTACTGGTCAAAAAACATCAAATATGAGTACTGTTACCGATTTGGTAGCAGCAATTTTGGACTAATCAGATCAAATAGCAAGTCGAAATGGCGATGAATGCACGATTCTGGTCCAACTGTTAGTCCTTATAATGGACATATGTTGCGAAACTTAAGCAAATACTATCTATTTATATGTTGTAACCAAGGTAGCAGTACTCATTTTTGCCATTTTTTGGCCACGGCCTTTGTGACAGACGTGCTGGCGGGTTCGAATCCCTCTGCACTGGGCACAAAAAAGAAAGGCCCCCATCGCTGGGAGCCTTTTCAATCAAGTGGTGGGCGATGAGGGATTCGAACCCCCAGCCTTGTGCGTGTAAAGCACCTGCGCTAACCGTTGCGCCAATCGCCCGCAGGGATTGAGTATAGCGGAAACCCGATACGGTTCATCGCTAATCCATAACGAAACTTAGGCGGCGACTTTGGCGCCCTTGTCCTCGTCGATAAAGAAGCGCTTGTACCAGATGAGGAACGTCAGCGTGGTATAGATCTTGCGCTGGTTGAGCGCGCGACCCTCAAAGTGATCGTCGAGCAGTTTCATGAGCGCATCGGTGTCAAAGAAATCGGCAGCCCACGGTGCGGTGAAGTACTCCTTGACGTAGTCGTAGTACTTTTGCTCGCGCAGCCAGAACTTGACCGGTACGGGGAAGCCCACCTTCTTGCGCGTTGCCCACTCGTCGGGCAGCGTGCGGTTGGCGGCGTGACGTAGGACGAGCTTGCAGCCTTCTTCGTTAACACGGTAGTTGGCGGGAATGTGCTCGGCAAATTCCATGACCTTCTTGTCCAGGAACGGGACGCGAAGCTCCAGAGAATGCGCCATGCACATCTTATCGGCCTTGAGCAGAATGTCGCCCGGCAGCCACATGTTCATATCCAGATACTGTTTCTTGGAAAGCTCGCAGCAGTTGGGAACCTGCTTGTAGTACTCGGCGCACATCTCGGCGGCGTTCTTGCCGGTGTCATAAGCGGGCTTGAGCACCTCGTCGACCTCGGAGGGATCGAACACCTTTGCCTGACCCACATACCAGCGCTCGGGAACCTCGGCGCATTTCGTCAGGAAGTTATGGCCTTTAAAGTAGGGGAGATGCTGAACGAGCGAGCCCAGGGCGCGACGTACGCCGAGCGGCACGTGCTTCTTAAAGGAGCGCATCTCGGAGGTGTCCTCGTACCACTCATAGCCGGCAAACAGCTCGTCGGCACCCTCGCCCGAAAGGACGACGGTGACCTCCTCGGAAGCCATCTGCGCCAGATAGTACAGCGGCACACTGGACAGGTTCGATTGCGGCTCGTCCATGTGGTACTGGATATCGGGCAGTGCATCGAAGAACTCGTCGGCGGTAATCATCTTGCGCACGTTCTTGATGCCCAGCTTGTCGGAAAGCTCGGCAGCGTAGTTGGTCTCGTTGAAGTTCTTGTAATCAAAGCCGACAGAATACGTGGTGTCAGGCATGAGGCAGGCGGCAATGTAGCTGGAGTCCACGCCGCCAGAAAGGAACGAGCCCACCTTAACATCGGCGATTCGGTGTGCAGCGACGCTTTCGTGCACGACCTTGTCGCACTCGTCCACGTACTCCTCGAAGGTCTTGGAGTTGTCGTCGGTGAAGTCACAGCTCCAGTAACGCTTGATGTCCATGGTGTTGGTCGTCAGGTCATACGTAAAGCAATGCGCCGGGGCAAGCTTGAATACGCCCTTAAAGAAGGTCTCCTCCGTGGCGGGGAATTGCAGCGTCAGGTAGGGGCGCAGCGCGTCGTGGTTGACGGCCTTCTCAAACTTGGGATGGTCCAGGAAGCTCTTGATCTCGGAGCCAAACAGCAGCGAGCCATCGCATGCCTGGTAGTAATAGAACGGCTTGATACCAAAGATGTCGCGAGCGCCAAAGAGTTTGTTCTTGTTCTGGTCGTGAATCACGAACGCGTACATGCCGCGCAGGCGGTTGACCAGGTCCTCGCCCCACTCCTCGTAACCGTGTACCAGGACCTCGGTATCAGCGTTGCAGTGGAAGGCGTAGCCGGCTGCCTCCAGCTCGGCGCGAAGCTCCTGGAAGTTGTAGATCTCTCCGTTGAAGACAATCGTGACCTTGCCGTCGTCGCTCGACATGGGCTGAGCTCCAGCTTCGGAAAGATCGAGAATCGAAAGACGACGGAAGCCAAGGGCAACGTTGTCGACGATATGCTGGCCGCCCATATCGGGACCACGGTGGATGATGCGATTCATCATGGCCGTGAGAACCAGCTCACTCTGTTCATCTGTACCGGTAAAACCGACAAAACCGCACATGCAAGATCCTTTCTGCTGACGGCTCAGGTGTACTGCCGCAAGGGTTACGGCAGCTGATGTCAAATAATCTTTACTATCATGCCAATCTTTTGTTTCGTGATAGGGCATAAGCGCCGAGCGAACCGAAAAAACCACGGCCCGATCTTCAGACGAAGCGGCGGGCCGTGGTTGCGAACACTATGCTAAAGAATAGCACCCAGATTTCCTTGTTTTTACGCGGGGTGAACACTGTTGCCATCTATTAACCCACGACACAGTCCATGCAATTTTTTAGAAGGCTGCAGTGCGCGCAGGGTCGGGTGGCATATTAGGATGGTTGATAATACAGAATGTTTCATCGTTTCTGCCGCGGGACGTCTTTTGCCCTTTAAGGCTGAATTTAGCGAGAGGGGTCTTTGTATGTCGAGTCCGACACAAGAGAAGCTAACTCTGATGCGCTATATAGAGTTGCTCGAGGAAGATGACCTTGTTGTTTCCAAACCGAGCGCTTCGTGCGACCAGCGCATTGAGTTTGCGACTGACGACTCGCGCCAGGTGCGTCCGGGCACGTTGTTTGTCTGCAAGGGCCGCGCGTTTAAGCGTGAGTACCTGCTTTCGGCAATCGCCGATGGCGCCGTGGCCTACGTTTCCGAGGTCGATTACGATGTTGATCTTCCCGCGGTGATTGTGAGTGATATTCGTCGCACGCTCGCCGTGGTGGCAGATGCCTTTTATGGGCACCCGTCGGGCAAGGTGAAGGTCTGTGCCTTTACAGGTACCAAGGGCAAGTCGACCTGTAGCTTTTATCTGCGCGGCATTCTCGTCAACGAGGCCAAGCTTACGGGCTGTCATCGACCCGCTCTTAATACGGGCATTGAATTTGACGACGGCATCGAGGCGGGCCCTTCCAAGCTGACGACCCCCGAATCCTTCCTGCTGCAGTCTCGCATTGCGCATGCTGCGGAGGCGGGTGCCCCGTGGCTGGTTATGGAGGCATCGAGCCAGGGCCTCAAATACGAGCGCACGGGCAAGATCGCCTTTGAAGTCGGCGCCTTTACCAATATCGGCGAGGATCACATTTCGCCGATTGAGCATCCGACGCTCGAGGATTACTTTGCCAGCAAGCTCAAAATCTTCTCGCAGAGCCGTTTTGCCGTGGTCAATCTCGATATGGACAAGGTCGATCGCGTGCTCGAGGCGGCATCTCGTTGCGAACGTACGGTAACGTTCTCCCTGACCGACGAGCGTGCCGACGTGTTTGCGCTGGCGATTCGTAATGGCGACTGCGGCGTGGTGGCAACGGTGCGCACGCCCCGCTTTACGCGCGACATTGTGATTCCCACGCCGGTTAAGTTCAATGTGTCCAACGCGCTTGCCGCTATTGCCTGCGCCGAGGCCCTGGGCATTTCCGAAGAGGGTATCGTCCACGGCTTTGAGGGCGTCTTCGTTCCCGGCCGTATGGAGCTCTATCCGTCCGTATCGGGCAAAATCCTGGGCGTCGTCGATTTTGCACATAACGGCATGAGCCTCGAGACACTCCTGCGTGACCTGCGCGAGAACTATCCCGAGCGCGAGCTGGCGGTTGTATTTGGCGCTACGGGCGGTAAGGGTGTCGATCGACGCACCACGATGGGCATCGCCGCTGGCAAGTATGCCGACCGAATCGTGATTACCGAGGATGACCCCGGCCCCGAGGATGTCGAGGATATTTGTGCCGAGATCGCGCGCAACGTTCAAGCGCAGGGAAATGATAACTGGCAAATCGTGACTGATCGCGTTGCCGCTATCGAGACTGCCGTGCGCGAAACCGTCCGTCCTGCCGTGGTCATCGTGACCGGTAAGGGCGAGGAAGAGCGTATGCTGCGCAAGAACGGACCCGAGCCTTGTGAGCGCGACGGTTCGATTCTCAAGCGCACCCTTGCGGCGTATGACGCCTAGACCAAGCCCCTTCTACGTAATGGAGTGACCATGTCCCACAACACCCTGCCGACCGTTGCCGAGCTTTCGGGCGAGATGCGCGAGCGTCTGGCCAAGGTCAAGTACGTCTTTACCGATCTGGACGCCACGATGCTCGCTCCCGGCTCGTGCGTATTGCGCGATAACGACGGCAATCCCTCGACCAAGCTTGTCGAGGCGGTCGTCGCGCTCGCCCGCGCCGGCATCCAGGTGGTTCCCACCTCGGGTCGCAACCGCACTATGATCCACGAGGACGCGCGCGTGCTCGGCCTCAACTCCTACATCGGCGAGATGGGCGGTCTGGTCATGTACGACCTCAAGGCCAACGATTGGGAGTACCTGACCGGTGACATGCCCTACGATCCCGCCTGCGGTCTCACACCGCACCAGGTGATCGAGCAGACCGGCGTGTGCGAGGAAATTCTCGCTCGCTGGCCGCATAAGATCGAGTACCACAACGACATGTCGACCGGTTACAAGTACCGCGAGGTCACTGTCGGCATGCGCGGCGATGTGCCCGATGACGAGGTTCAGGCCATCCTCGACGAGGCCGGCTGCGGCCTGGTTTGGGCTTGCAACGGCCATTTGACCCATCTGTCCAAGCCGACGACGCTCGAGCTTAATCGTGTCGAGGACGGCCGTGCCTTCAACATCAACCCGGCGGGTCTCAACAAGGGCGTTGCCATTGCGCGCTTCTGCGAGCACCTGGGGATCGAGCGCGAGGAGACGCTGGCGCTCGGCGACTCCGAGTCCGACTTCTACATGGCCGGCCACGTGGGCACGTTCTGTTTGGTCGAGAACGGCCTGACCAGCGCCGGCGCGCCCGAGTTCTTGGACGCTTGCGATAACGCTTACGTTACGCGTGGCAAGATTGTCGACGGCTGGGCGGCAACGGCAGAGCTGCTCGTCGCGGCTCGTTCATAGCGCGTCCCTATCGTTCTGAGCCATATCTTTTCGAGAGAGAATCTGGTGAGGTAATGTCCGATATCGAGAATCTGGCTGGCGACACGCGCCCCATTGGCGTATTCGACTCGGGTCTGGGCGGTCTGACGGTTGCCCGCGCCATCGCGACGGCGCTGCCGCACGAGTCCGTCTACTACTTCGGCGACACCAAACGCTGTCCTTATGGCACCCGCACCGAGGACGAGGTGCGCTCGTTTGCACTGCAGGCGGGCCGCTGGCTGTCAAAGCACGACGTCAAGATCATGGTCATCGCCTGCAACACGGCGACTGCAGCGGCCTTGCGTCTGGCTCAGCAGGTGCTCGACGTTCCCGTGATCGGTGTCATCGCGCCGGGCGCACGTGCGGCGATTAACAGCACTCGCACGCGCCGCGTGGGCGTGCTCGCCACCAATCTCACCATTCGCTCGGGTGCTTACACGCGTGCCATTCAGGATTTGGATGCCGGTGTGGACGTGTATGGATGCCCGGCTTCGAGTTTTGTCGAGGTCGTCGAGCACGAGCTCGCCTCGGGTGCGCATCTGCAGGAGCAATGGCTCGAGAACGAGGACATCTTTGATACGCCAGCCGTGCGAGCGCTGGTCGGCGCCACGGTTGAGCCGCTGCGCGATCGCGGAATCGATACCGTGGTGCTCGGCTGCACACACTTTCCGCTGCTCGTGGGACCTATTCGCCATGCGCTGGGGCCCGGGGTGCGCGTGGTGAGTTCCGCCGAGGAGACTACGCGCGAGCTGACCGATATCCTTACGCGCCGCGAGCAGCTGGCGGGCGACGCTGCCGAGCCGCAGCATCGCTTTGCCACCACGTCTGACAACATTGCCGAGTTTGCGGTGGCGGGTAGCTTTATCTTTGGCCAGCCGCTCAAAAGCATCGAACATATTGATATCGACGAACTGAAATAGGTGTAGGGTTACCGTCCAAAGACTTGCCCTCTTCTTTTGCCGAAAGGATATTTCTATGGAGTACATGCAGGTCAACCGCGCCAACGGCCGTGCCGCCAATGAGCTGCGCCCCGTCAAGCTCACCCGTGGTGTTATGAAACATGCCCACGGCTCGTGCCTGGCTGAGTTCGGCGACACGCGCGTGCTGTGTGCCGCCACCATCGAGGAGGGCGTGCCGGGCTGGCGCAAGGGCGCCAAGGCCGGTTGGGTAACCGCAGAGTATGCCATGCTGCCGGCATCGACCGGCAAGCGTTGCAAGCGCGAGTACGCCAAGCGTAAGGGCCGCTCCATGGAGATCGAGCGCCTCATCGGCCGCAGCCTGCGCACCGTCGTCAACATGAAGGCGCTCGGTGAGTACACCGTCACCGTCGACTGCGATGTGATCCAGGCGGATGGCGGCACGCGTACGGCGAGCATTACCGGTGCCTGGGTGGCGCTGCATGATGCTCTTGCTATGTGGGTCGAGGCCGGCAAGATCGAGCGCATCCCGCTCACGGGCCAGGTTGCTGCCATCTCTATGGGCGTTGTCGACGGCAATACCATGCTCGACCTCGATTATTCCGAGGATAGCCACGCCGAGGTCGACATGAATCTCGTCGCTACCGACACCGGCGAGATGATTGAGCTCCAGGGCACCGGCGAGCAGGCGCCCTTCGACCGCAAGCGTCTCAACGCCTTGCTCGACCTGGGCGACAAGGGCATCGCCGAGCTCATCGAACTCCAGCGCCAAGCCCTCGCCTAACCTGCCAAATAGGGACAGGTTTATTTTGGTAGGTTTTATCTGCGGAAACGCCAAAGCATAAGGCTGCTGTTGATTGAGAGGGGAGAGAGGCCGAGGCCCTCGTCGTTCTCAACTCGGCATTGCTATAGAGACAAAGGAGGCCAGCCATGGCACTTGAGAAGATCGATATCGACACCCTCGACCCGGCTGCGACCATCGTCGTGGCAACGGGCAACGCCCATAAGCTCACCGAGATCGAGGCCATTCTGGGCAAGGTCATGCCTGAGGTGCGCTTTGTGGCGTTGGGTCAGCTGGGTGATTTTGAGGACCCCGAGGAAAACGGCACGACGTTTTTGGAGAACGCCATCATCAAGGCGCAGGCCGCGGTAGAGGAGACGGGGCTCATGGCCATCGCCGACGATTCGGGCCTGGTTGTCGATGCCTTGGATGGCGAGCCGGGTGTGTATAGCGCGCGCTACGCGGGCGTGCACGGTGACGATGCCGCCAACAACGCCAAGCTCCTCGTGAATCTGGAAGGCGTGGCCGACGAGGACCGCACTGCGCGCTTTATGAGCGTCGTCGCGCTTATCGACACGGACGGCCTGGTCACCTATGGCGAGGGCGCCTGCGAGGGCGTCATTGCACACGAGGGTCGCGGCGATTACGGCTTTGGCTATGATCCACTGTTCCTGCCCGTCGACACGCCGGGCAAGACTATGGCCGAGCTCACGGCGGACGAGAAGAACGCCATAAGCCATCGCTTCCATGCGCTCGAGCACCTGTCTGCCAAACTGACGGGCGAGGAGTAGGCCGTGCGAGCGGTGGTGCAGCGCGTGCTCAATGCCGGTGTGACGGTCGACGGCGAGTGTGTGGGAAAGATTGGCCGCGGTTACCTGGTACTGCTGGGCGTGGGCCATGGCGATACACGCGCCGAGGCCGATAAGCTGTGGGGCAAGCTCCGGGGCTTGCGCATTAACGAGGACGAGAACGGCAAGACCAATCTGGCACTTGCCGATGTCGACGGCGAGGTGCTCGTGGTGTCGCAGTTCACGCTGTTCGCCGACTGCCGCCACGGTCGCCGCCCATCGTTTACGGATGCCGGCGCACCCGATGTTGCCAACGAGCTCTACGAGTACTTCCTGACGCTTGTGCACGAGGACGTTGAGCATGTGGCGCACGGTATCTTTGGCGCCGACATGAAGGTCGACCTGGTCAACGACGGCCCATTCACCATCGTCTTGGACACCGACAACCTTTAGGTTACGCGGTTTTACCAAACCGCGTAACAACTGGTCATGCGAGGTTGTCGTCTGGTACGTATTCGAGACCGGGCTTTTTTAGCTACTTGCGTATGGCCACAACAGGGTGCTATAGTATTAGAGTTTTGTCTATCTTAGGGGTATTGTCCCCTTTTTGAATTGCACCTTCTGGAGGCCCTGTTCATGGAAGAGATGGAAGTCAATCACGTCGACGACATCCACGAGAAGCTGACCGATATGGTGGGCGATCGCGTCAAGGTGAAGGCCAACATGGGCCGTACCCGCGTCGTCGAGCGCATGGGCACCATCAAGAGCGTCCACCCGGCCGTCTTCATTGTCGAGGTTGACGAGCGTCGCGGCCGCAAGTCGCGTCAGTCCTACCAGTACATCGATGTCCTCACCGGCCAGGTCGAGCTGTTCGACCCCGAGAGCGGCGAGCATATCTTTACCCCGCTCGGCAATCAGCTCGAGGAGCATTAACGGTGACCGATCGGTCCCTGACTCTTTCCGCGCCGGCAAAGATTAACCTCTACCTGGGGGTTCATACCGAGCGCGATGACCGCGGCTACCACAGGGTCGATTCCCTGATGGCGGCCGTCGGTCTTTCCGATACCGTGACGGTCGCGCCGTCGCAGGCGCTGACCGTCCAGACGGTTCCGGCATCAGATTTTCCCATGCAAAAGAATACGGCGTATCGGGCTGCGGTTGCTATGGCCGAGCATTATGGTCGCGAGGCAAACGTCTGCGTGACGATTGAGAAGCGCATTCCATTGTGCGCCGGCTTGGGCGGCCCCTCGACGGATGCGGCCGCGGTCATTGTCGCCTTGGCAGAGCTCTGGGGCATTGATCGCACCGACCCAGCGCTCGACGATATTGCGCGGGGCATTGGTGCTGACGTCCCGTTCTTTTTGCACGCGAGTCCTGCGTTCTACGTAGGTGGGGGAGACGTGCTGGCAACTGAGTACCCCGCGCTGCCTGCGACGCCCGTCGTGCTGGTCAAGCCGCGCGAGGCAAGCGTTTCGACAATTGAAGCCTATCGACGTTTTGACGAGGCCCCGGTGCCTGCGGACAAGCCCGGCGCGATAGCTTCTGCCTTGCGTGCTGGTGATGCCGAGACGGCATATGCACTCATCCATAACAACCTTGGTGTCATTTCCGCACAGATGGAGTCGCAGATTCAAACGGTCCTCGACTGGCTGCGTAAACAGGACGGAACCGTTGCTGTAGATGTGTGCGGATCGGGTGCCTGCTCGTTTGCCATTTGCGACACCGCTGCCACGGCCGAAAGGCTTGCCGATGCTGCCCAGCAAAATGGCTGGTGGGCCTGCGCGACTGAGCTTATTCCCAACACGGTTCAAATCGACGCGCCAAAGAAATAAAAATTTCTCTAGCACGCGGCGAAAATCTTTGTTACTATAGTCGAGCTAACGGGTTGTGGCTCAGTTTGGTAGAGCACTGCGTTCGGGACGCAGGGGTCGCTGGTTCAAATCCAGTCAACCCGACCAGAGCATGAGGAGGGACCGCTTCTTGCGGTCCCTTTTTTTAGCTAGTGTTGTGATACCGCGATACCCGCGGTATACTCATTCGAGCTTGTCTCGCTGTATTGTGGAGGTCTACATGTTTGGACTGAGGGCTCCTGAGCTCATCATTATTCTCGTCGTTGTCCTGATTATCTTCGGGCCCAAGAACCTGCCGAAGCTCGGCAAGTCCCTCGGCTCTACCGTCAAGAATATCCGCGAGGGTATGGAGGGCGACGATAAGGCCGAGACCAAGCAGGCCGAGGAGGTCGTGGTCGAGCAGTCCGAGGAGGACAAGGAGATCGCTGAGCTCGAGGCCAAGCTCGCTGCTGCCAAGAAGAAGCAGGCAGAGGACAGCGACGCGGACGCAGAGTAGTCCCATCCCTTTGGGGTGAGCACCTGACCGGCTTGCCCGCAGGCTAGCCGGTCTTTTTCGTTTTGTTGACAGTTGATTGTTTGATCAGAGTTGGGGAGATATCCGTATGGACGCAAGCCAGATCGTACTGACCGCTGAGGGCCGCCAGAAGCTCGTCGAGGAGCTCGCCTGGCGTGAGGGCGATTACGCCAAGGAGATCGTCGAGGACATCAAGGAAGCCCGCGCGTTCGGCGACCTTTCGGAGAACTCCGAGTACGATGCCGCCAAGGACAAGCAGGCCCAGAATGCTGCTCGTATCGCCGAGATCCAGGCCATTCTTGCCAACGCTCAGGTTGCTGCCACCACGGGCGATCTGACCGTCTCCATCGGTTCCACCGTTTCGCTGATTGATCCCAACGGCGAGGTCATGGAAGTCACGCTCGTCGGTACCACCGAGACCAACTCGCTCGAGCACAAGATTTCCAACGAGTCTCCGGTCGGTCACGCCATCATCGGTCACGGCGAGGGTGATTCCGTCGAGGTCGTTACGCCTTCCGGCAAGACTCGCGTCTACACCATCGCCAAGATCGCACGCTAGACCACGGTCCCGCGTAAAGGTATGTTTTCGCTCCCTGGGACCGAATCCTGGGGAGCGTTTTAGTTTGAGGAGCTAACTTATGGCAGAGAACCAGAACGCCGCCGATCAGGCATCGACGCTCAACGACGAGCGCGCCACCCGCCTGGCCAAGCGCGCCGCCCTGTTCGAGGCGGGCCAGAACCCCTATCCCGAGCACTCTGAGCTTGAGGACTACGTCGCCGATATCGAGGCTAAGTACGCTGAGCTTGCCGATGGCGAGGACACCGAGGACGTCGTGAAGATCGCTGGCCGTGTGGTCGCCAAGCGCGGTCAGGGCAAGATCATGTTCATCGTCGTGCGCGATGCGACTGCCGAGATTCAGCTGTTCTGCCGCATCAACGACATGGACGAGGCTGCCTGGAGTACGCTCAAGGCCCTCGACCTGGGCGACATCCTGGGCGTGACCGGCGTGGTCGTGCGCACCCAGCGTGGCCAGCTTTCCGTTGCCCCTAAGAGCGCGACCCTGCTTGCCAAGGCCGTTCGTCCGCTGCCCGAGAAGTTCCACGGTCTTTCCGACAAGGAGACCCGCTATCGCCAGCGCTATGTCGACCTGATCGCCAACGACGACGTTCGCGAGACCTTCCGTAAGCGTTCGCAGATTCTCTCCACCTTCCGTCGCTTTATGGAGTCCGACGGCTACATGGAGGTCGAGACCCCCATCCTGCAGACCATCCAAGGCGGCGCTACGGCTAAGCCGTTCATCACCCACTTCAACGCGCTCGATCAGGAGTGCTACCTGCGTATTGCCACCGAGCTGCACCTCAAGCGCTGCATCGTCGGTGGTTTTGAGCGCGTGTTCGAGATCGGCCGCATCTTCCGTAACGAGGGCATGGACCTTACCCACAACCCCGAGTTCACCACGATGGAGGCCTACCGTGCCTTCTCCGACCTCGAGGGCATGAAGGCACTCGCCCAAGGTGTCATCAAGGCTGCCAACAAGGCCATCGGCAACCCCGAGGTCATCGAGTACCAGGACCAGACCATCGACCTTTCTGGTGAGTGGGCCAGCCGTCCCATGACCGACATCGTCTCCGACGTGCTCGGCAAGCAGGTCACCATCGACACGCCGGTCGAGGAGCTTGCTGCCGCCGCGCGCGAGAAGGGCCTGGAGATCAAGCCCGAGTGGACTGCTGGCAAGATCATCGCCGAGATTTACGATGAGCTGGGCGAGGACACCATCGTCAACCCGACGTTCGTGTGCGATTACCCCATCGAGGTCAGCCCGCTTGCCAAGCGTTTTGAGGACGACCCGCGCCTGACGCACCGCTTTGAGCTGGTTATTGCCGGTCACGAGTACGCCAACGCGTTCTCCGAGCTCAACGATCCGGTCGACCAGGCCGAGCGCTTTGCCGCCCAGATGGCCGAGAAGGCCGGCGGTGACGACGAGGCCATGGAGTACGACGAGGACTACGTGCGCGCCCTCGAGTACGGTATGCCTCCCGCGGGCGGCATTGGCATTGGTATCGACCGCGTGGTCATGCTGCTCACCAACCAGGCTTCTATCCGCGACGTGCTGCTGTTCCCGCACATGAAGCCCGAGAAGGGTTTCCAGTCCGGTGCCGCTGCCGCCAAGGCTGCCGAGGCCGGCAACGCCGCGAGCCCGTTCGTTAAGTCGCTTAAGCCCACGCTCGATTACTCCAAGATCGCCGTTGAGCCGCTGTTTGAGGAGTTCGTCGACTTTGATACCTTCTCCAAGAGCGACTTCCGCGCTGTGAAGGTCAAGGCATGCGAGGCCGTCAAGAAGTCCAAGAAGCTGCTGAACTTTACGCTCGACGACGGCACCGGCGAGGATCGCGTCATCCTGAGCGGCATTCATCAGTATTATGAGCCGGAGGAACTGGTGGGCAAGATCTGCATCGCCATCACCAATCTCCCGCCCCGCCCCATGATGGGCATCGACTCCTGCGGTATGCTCATCTCTGCCGTCCATCACGAAAACGGCGAGGAAAAGTTGCATTTG
>UQUX01000025.1 GCA_900544425.1 uncultured Collinsella sp. | reverse complement strand
CGTCGCGATCGCTACGAGCTTTGAGGGACAGCTGGGTCCCGAGGATCTGTGCCGCTTGATGAGCGAGAACCCGGCGCGCGTCTTTGGCATGTATCCGCGCAAGGGATGTCTTGCCGAGGGCTCCGATGCCGATGTGTGCGTGTGGGATCCCAAGGCGCGCTGGACGATCAGCGCCGCGACGCAGCATCAGGCCGTGGACTACACGCCGCTCGAGGGCTTTGAGGCGCACGGCCGCGCCAAGGCAGTGTTTGTGAACGGCGTGCTGGCCGCGTGCGACGGCGAGCCCACCGGAGCCCAACCCGGCCGCTACGTCCCCCGCTAACAGGAAGGCCGCCAGGGTAGCTAATTTGGGACGGGGCTCTTTTAGCTACCCTTGCCTGCCTGATGATTTTTCTCTCAACATGGGGTAGCTAAAAGAGCCCCGTCCCAAATTAGCTACCCCTTGAGGCTGGTGGCGATGAGGGGGCGGCCGAGGGCTGCCTCGAAGCGGTCGGCCATCGTGGGGTCGCTGAGCGTGTCGACTTGGTTGAGCATGACGCGTGCGGTGCTGAGTTCCATCACCCGTATCTCGGCATTGAGCACCTGTGCGACGCGCTCGGGCGTGGCGATGTCGGTGAGCTCGCAGCCGCAACGCTCGCAAAAGAGCTCGGGGCGGTGGACGGCTTCGTGGATGGGCTTGCCGAGCCCTGAGGCGCCGACGATCCAGACGATGTTGGCCGTGCCAGAGGGAATCACCGGCTCCCAGGCGGCGTGGGCCTTGAGCGGGAGCCGCTTGCTGCCGTCCGCCTCGGCCAGGACGTAGTCAAAGCGCTGCGCCAGCTGGTCGAGCGGCTCGGCAGGGGAGGAGAGCTTGCCCGTCTGGGGGTCCAAGACGCCTGCCTGGCAGATGCTTCCCCGCACAAGCCCCGCGCAGGCCTCGCAGGTGCAGCCTGGGGCGTGTGGGGCACCTGGCTTCCAGGGCGCGGCGTCCAGGCGACGGCTCGACCCGTCCCATGGCACGCCGGCGACGGGGAGCATGCGCGTGGTGGTGCAGAGGAGCACGCGGCCGCCAGCGCGCATAAGCTCAAGGCCGAGCGTCTTTAGCAAGGTCGACTTGCCACCGCTGCCGATAATCGCGGTAATGCCCGGCTCGATCCTGAGCGCCGAGGCAAGATTGCCGCTAACCGTTTCCATCTGTTCACCGCCGTATAATACTGTGATAATAAATAATCATCAGAGTAGCGGTCGAACCGCTTTTGCTCTGCTCAAACCGTAGCACAGGGAGGTGCCCCGGGAATGCTCGTTTATGTTCGCGGCGCCGGCGATATCGCCACGGGCGTCGCCGCTCGCTTGGTGCGCGCCGGCGTGTCGGTTGTCATGGCCGATATCGCGGTTCCCACGTGCATCCGTCGCACAATCAGTTTTTGCGAGGCCATTCGCTTGGGCGAGGTCCAGGTCGAGGGCATCCGCGCTCGCTTGGCGCAGACGCCGGCAGAGGCGCTTGCAATTACCGAGGCCGGAGACGTCGCCGTGGTGGTGGACCCCCAGGCACAGATGCTCGACGAACTGAAGCCCGCGGCTGTGGTCGACGCGATTCTGGCCAAGCGTAACTTGGGCACCACGCGCGACATGGCGCCTGCCGTTATCGCCGTGGGGCCGGGCTTTACCGCGCCGGTTGACTGCGACGCCGTGGTCGAAACCATGCGCGGGCATTTCCTGGGCCGCGTCATTACCCAAGGCTCGCCGCAGCCCAACACGGGCGTGCCGGGTGTCATCGCTGGCTATGGCAGGGAGCGCGTTATCCACAGCCCCGCCGCCGGCGTGTTTCGATCCGACCGCGCAATCGGCGACATCGTGAGCGCCGGAGACGTGATTGGCTACGCGGACGATACGCCCATGTGCACGCAGATCGATGGCTGCCTGCGCGGGCTTTTGGCGAACGGCGTGCAGGTGACTGAGGGCTTTAAATGCGCCGATGTCGATCCGCGCGGCGACGCCAGCTATATCAACTATATTTCGGACAAGGCGACGTCGGTCGGCGGCGGTGTGCTCGAGGCACTCGCCATGCTCACCGGTGTATTCCATGGATAGGAAATTGCAATGGAAAAGCTCGATGTGGTGAATGCTGCGCTTGCCGCCCTGCGTGCTGGCGAGACGTGCGAGCTCGTGGTCGTGGCCGGCACGGCGGGGTCGTCGCCGCGCGGCGTGGGCGCCTGGATGGTCGTCTTTGCCGACGGTGGCCAGGCGGGCACTATCGGCGGCGGCAAGATTGAGCTCTTTGCGCTGGATGAGGCGCGCGAACTCCTGAGCGCGGGACAGTCGCGTCTGGTCCGCTACACCATGGGCGGCGAGAACTCCGATACCGGCATGATCTGCGGCGGAGCCATCTGCCTGTGCTATCTGCACCTGGACGCGACCAAGGTACCGTTGCTCCAGTCGGTTGCCGACGTCTTGGCCTATCGGCGCATCGGCGACTTCGTCATCGACTTTGAACCGTTTATCGCGAGCGCGTTCGAGGGCGATGTGGCCGAGTACCATGGCGAGGAATCGCGCCGCACCATTGCGGGCTGCCCCGGGCTTTCGCTGGTGGAGGAGGGGAGTAAGGTCACCTACACCAACGCCGCCTCCGAGATTCCCTCGGCGCACATCGAGACGCTCTGCCCCGAGGGCCTGACCTATATCTTTGGCTGCGGCCACGTGGGCGCCGCGACGGCGCGGGTGCTTACGGCGGCGGGCTTTGCCGTCGTGGCGTGCGACGACCGCCCCGGCACGCTGACCCCCGATTGGGTGCCCGGTGTCTACGACCGTCGTCTGGTCGATTACAAGAACCTGAGCGAGCTGTGTCCCATCGGTCCGCGCGACTTGGTGGTCGTGGCCACAGCAGGCCACAAGTCCGATATCGACGTGGTGATTCAGGCTATGTGCGCCAAGCCCGCCTATCTGGGTTGCTTGGGCTCGCGTCGCAAGACGGCCTTTGTGCGGGCCCGCCTGGAGCAGGAGGGCTTTACGCAGGAACAGATCGACGGGCTGCACCTGCCGATCGGCGTTGCCATCGAGGCGGAGGACCCCGAGGAGATCGCCATCTCCATCGCCGCCGAAATGATTCACCTGCGCCGTACCAAACTCGTTCCCCGCAAGCGCTAATCGCATCCCCACCAATAAGTTGCGGTGAAATACGGACTGTTTAAGCCTGTTAGGCCGCCAAACAGTCCCTATTTCACCGCAACTGTTTGTTGGGACCCATTTGTGCGGGGGAGTTGTGGAGTTGTGCAGGCAGACGAGGTTTTTCTGGAAATACGCTCCCGATGCGCGTATAGTACCGATTGTTTTGTCGGCTCCTGCTGCGTCGAGTCCAAACCGCAAAATGCCATGAGCGGCGCGGATGCAGCCAGGAGGCACGAGGACAACCCATCGTGGCCACGCCCCGTGCTTAAAACCCCAAGAAGGAGTGAACAATGGCAGAAGAGAAGTATGTGCCGCGTCTGAAGACCAAGTACAACAACGAGGTCAAGCAGCAGCTTCAGGACAAGTTCCAGTACGAGAACGTCATGATGATCCCCAAGTTTGAGAAGATTGTCGTGAACATGGGTGTCGGCGAGGCCGCTACCGATTCCAAGGCCATCGACGGTGCCGTGCGCGACCTGCGCGCCATCACCGGCCAGCAGCCGATGATCACCCGTGCCCGCAAGTCCATCGCTACCTTCCGCCTGCGCGCTGGTATGCCGATCGGCTGCAAGGTTACCCTGCGTGGCGACCGTATGTGGGAGTTCTTCGATCGTCTGACCTCCGTCGCGATCCCCCGTATCCGCGACTTCCGCGGCATCTCCGCCAAGAGCTTCGACGGCCGTGGTAACTTCTCCATGGGCGTCACCGAGCAGCTCATCTTCCCCGAGATCGACTTCGACTCCGTCGATCACCAGCGCGGTATGGACATCACTTTCGTGACCACCGCCAATACCGATGAGGAGGCCAAGGCCCTTCTGGACGCCTTCGGTTTCCCGTTCAAGAAATAGGTTCACCTGCCCTATAAGCGCCGTTCCCACAAGGGGGCGGCGCTTGGGGCGAACAATACTCTATGTGAGGAGGATATAAGTGGCTAAGACATCGATGATCGTCAAGTGCAATCGCAAGCAGAAGTTCTCTACTCGTGAGTACACGCGCTGCCAGCGCTGCGGCCGTCCGCACTCTGTGTACCGCAAGTTCGGCCTGTGCCGTGTCTGCTTCCGCGAGCTTGCACTCAAGGGCGAGCTTCCCGGCGTTAAGAAGGCCAGCTGGTAAGTCACTACCAGCGTTTCAAGCATCAGTTTGGAACAGGGAAAACGCGCTAAAAAGGCTTTGCCGTTAAGGGCGGCGAAGAACCAAGAGCACGTGTTCATCAAGAACGAAGGAGAATCTGTATGAACCTTACAGACCCGATCGCAGATATGCTTACGCGCATCCGTAACGCTAACTCTGTGAACAAGGCCACGGTCTCCATGCCGAGCAGCAAGAAGCTCGTCGAGATCGCTCGTGTTCTGCACGAGGAGGGCTACATCGAGGGCTACGATGTCGAGGACACCGTTCCCCAGAAGACTCTGCACATCACGCTTAAGTATGGTCCCAAGAAGGCTAAGGTTATCAACGGCATCCGCCGCATTTCCAAGCCGGGCCTGCGTAAGTACACCGGCGTTGCCGACATGCCCCGCGTCCGCGGTGGCCTTGGTACCGCCATTATTTCCACCAGCCATGGCGTCATGACCGACCGCGATGCTCGCAAGCACAACGTCGGCGGCGAGATCATCGCTTACGTCTGGTAATTCGCTCGGTAGGTAGAAGGAAAGGAGATCACCGTGTCTCGTATCGGTAATAAGCCTGTCCAGATTCCCGCCGGAGTCGAAGTGGCAGTCAACGGCAACAACGTTGTCGTCAAGGGCCCCAAGGGCCAGCTCGAGCTCGATGTCTTTGAGAAGCTCGCTATCAACGTCGAGGACAACGTCCTCACCGTTTCCCGTCCCGACGACGAGCGTGAGACCCGTGCCCGCCACGGCCTCACCCGCGCCCTCATCCACAACATGGTTGTTGGCGTTTCCGAGGGCTTCGAGAAGAAGCTCGAGCTCGCCGGCGTCGGTTACCGCGTGCAGCAGAAGGGCAAGAACCTCGAGTTCTCCCTGGGCTTCTCGCACCCCGTGATCGTCGAGGCTCCCGAGGGCATCACCTTCGAGGTTCCCGACAACACCCACGTGAACGTCAAGGGTATCAACAAGCAGCAGGTCGGTCAGATCGCCGCTGAGATCCGCGGCCATCGTCCTCCCGAGCCTTACAAGGGCAAGGGTATCCACTACGTTGGCGAGCACATCCGCCGCAAGCTGGGTAAGGCCGCCAAGTAGTCGTAACCGACTCACTCGCATAAGACCAGCACCCCGTCAGGTGCTGGCAAGATCAACCTTTTTAGGAGTTTACGTATGAACAAGCATAAGGCGAAGCTGGAAGGCCTCAAGCGTCGTCAGCGTCGTGTTCGCGGCAAGGTCTCGGGTACCTCCGAGCGTCCGCGTCTTCGCGTGACCCGTACTAACGCCAACATCTATGCCCAGATCATCGACGACAGCAAGGGCTCCAGCCTGACGCTCGTCTCTGCCTCGACCCTCGAGGCCGAGTTCAAGGGCACCCACACCTCGAACAAGGAGGCTGCGGAGAAGGTCGGTCAGCTCGTTGGCAAGCGCGCCATCGAGGCCGGCATCACCAAGGTCGCCTTCGATCGCGGTGGCCGTATCTACCATGGCCGCGTCAAGGCCCTCGCCGACGGTGCTCGTGCCGCCGGTCTCGAGTTCTAGGAGGTATGTAGCACATGGCTCGTAATCAGAAGCAGCAGCGCGAGGCCTCCGAGTTCGAGGAGCGCGTCGTTTACATCAACCGCGTGTCGAAGACCGTCAAGGGTGGTCGTCGCATGAGCCTCGTCGCTCTCGTCGTCGTTGGCGACGGCAAGGGCAACGTCGGCGTTGGCATGGGCAAGTCCGCTGAGGTGCCCATGGCCATCTCCAAGGCGTCTCTCGATGCCAAGAAGAACATGTTCCACGTGCCGGTGACCGAGCAGGGCACCATCCCGCACGAGGTTCTCGGCCACTTTGGTGCCGGCCGCATCATCATCAAGCCCGCTGTCGAGGGTACCGGCGTTATCGCCGGCGGCGCTGTGCGTCCCCTCTTTGAGCTTGCTGGCATCAAGAACGTCCTGTCCAAGTCCCTCGGTACCGACAACGGCCTCAACATCATCAAGGCTGCCGTCGAGGGCCTCAAGGAGCTCTCCAGCCCTGAGGACGTCGCGGCTCGCCGTGGCCTGACGGTCTCCGAGATGTTCGTCGGTAAGGAGAACTAAGCATGGCTGACACCATCAAGATCAAGCAGGTCCGCAGCACCAATGGTTGCAAGCAGGACCAGGTCCGTACTGTCCGTGCCCTCGGTCTCCACAGGATCCGCGAGGTTCGCGAGATTGCTGACAACGAGTCCGTCCGCGGCATGATCTTCAAGGTCAAGCACCTTGTCGAGATTGTAGAGGAGTAGCAAATGCAGCTTCACGATCTTACTCCCGCGCCCGGTTCCACCAAGAACCGTAAGCGCGTCGGCCGTGGCAATTCTTCGGGTCACGGCACCACTTCTGGCCGCGGCCAGAAGGGCCAGGGTTCCCGCTCTGGCGGCACCAAGGGTGCCGGCTTCGAGGGTGGCCAGACTCCGCTGGCTATGCGCCTGCCCAAGCTTCCGGGCTTCCGCAACCCCCGTCGTATCGAGTACACCGCCGTTAACGTTGAGCGTCTCGAGCGTAAGTTCGAGGACGGCGCTGTGATCGACGGTGCCGCTCTTAAGGCCGCTCGCATCACCAAGAGCGAGTTCGAGCCCGTCAAGGTGCTCGGCAATGGTGAGCTCACCAAGAAGTTCACGGTCAAGGTCGACAAGGTCAGCGCTTCTGCGCAGGCCAAGATCGAGGCCGCCGGCGGAAAGGTCGAGCTGCCGTGCTAAATGGTCTTAAGAATGCTTTCCGCATCAAAGAATTGCGCGAAAAGATTCTTTTTACCATAGCTATGCTCGTCGTGTACCGCATTGGTGCGCACGTTCCTGTGCCCGGCATTCCCTTCCAGGGGATGCTGGGCCTTTTCTCGACCGATAACAATTCGGTCGCCGCAGGTGCTATGGCCCTCCTGAATCTTTTCTCTGGCGGCGCGTTGAGCTATGTGTCGGTGTTTTCGCTGGGCATCATGCCTTACATCACCAGCTCGATCATCCTCCAGATGCTCCAGGCCGTTGTGCCTTCCCTGCATGAGCTTGCCCGCGAGGGCGAGGTCGGTCAGACCAAGATCACGCAGTATTCGCGTTACCTCACCCTGGCTCTGGCAATCCTCAACTCCGTGGGTTACCTCTTCCTCTTTAAGAGCTTCGGCATCAGCTTCAATGGCGCCGGCGCTCCCGAGATCATCTTCGACCTCATGATCGTCGGCACGCTCACTGCGGGCGCCATGCTGATCATGTGGATTGGTGAGCTCATCACCCAGCGCGGTATCGGCAATGGCATGTCGCTGATCATCTTTGCGAACATCATGGCCGGCCTGCCGCAGGCTATCTTCTCCAGCACCGAGGGCAATGCCGGTGGCATCATCACCATGGTGATCATCTGCGCCATCATTTTGCTGGTTATCCCGCTGATTGTTTTCCTTGAGCGCGGCCAGCGCCGCATCCCGGTCTCCTACGCCAAACGCGTCGTGGGCCGTCGCATGATGGGTGGCCAGACCACCTACCTGCCCATCAAGGTCAACACCGCGGGTGTCGTGCCGATCATCTTCGCTTCGGCGCTGCTGTACTTCCCCGCTCAGATTGCCGTGTTCTTCCCCGGCATCGGCTGGATTCAGGCAGTTGCCTCCGCGCTTTCGACCGGTTGGCTCAACTGGGTGCTTAACGTTGTCCTCATCGTGTTCTTTGCGTACTTCTACACCTCCATGGTGTTCAACCCCGATGACACGGCCGATAACCTTAAGAAGCAGGGCGGCTTTATTCCGGGCGTGCGTCCGGGTAGGGCTACCGCGGCCTACATCAAGAACGCGCTCAACAAGATCACGCTTCCTAGCGCTGTCTTTTTGGCGCTCATCGCCATCGTGCCTTCGATCATCTTCTCCTTCACGGGTAACCATCTGATCCAGGCATTTGGCGGCACGTCCATCCTCATCATGGTCGGCGTCGTGCTCGACACGGTCGATAAGCTCGAAGGCCAGATCAAGATGTATGATTACGATGGATTCTTTAAATAGGCTAGAGGAGGATTGCTCATGAACCTCGTATTGCTCGGAGCTCCGGGTGCCGGTAAGGGCACCGTCGCACAGGAGCTCGTCGCCGAGTTTGGCGTCGCCCACATTTCCACGGGCGACCTGCTGCGTGCTGCCGTCAAGGGTGGCACCGAGCTTGGTATTCAGGCTAAGAAGTACATGGACGCTGGCGAGCTCGTTCCCGACCAACTCGTGATCGACCTTGTCAAGGAGCGCCTTGCCGCCGATGACGCCCAGCAGGGCTTCATCCTCGACGGCTTCCCGCGCAACACCGCCCAGGCTGTGACGCTCGATTCCGAGCTCTCCGCCATGGGTCGCGAGATCGACTGCGCCCTTCTGGTCGATGTGGCCCCCGAGGTCATTATCGATCGTCTGTCTTCGCGTCGCACCTGCCGCGCATGCGGTTACACCGGCACCGCTGCCGATGCTACCTGCCCCAAGTGTGGCGGCGAGATGTATCAGCGCGACGACGACAAGCCCGAGACCATCAAGAACCGTCTCGACGTCTACGAGAAGTCCACGAGCCCGCTCGTCGACTACTATCGTGGCCAGGGTCTGCTCAAGTCGGTCAACGGTGACCAGGCTCGCGAGACCGTGTACGGGGATGTCAAAGAGGCTCTCGGTCTATGATCAAGATTAAGTCTGCAACGCAAATCGAGCAGATGAAGAAGGCAGGAGCGCTATCTAAGATGGCGCTCCGCCACGTTGGAGCCATGGTGCGCCCCGGCGTTTCCACCTTTGAGCTCGATCAGCTCGCGGAGCAGATTATCCGCATGCATGGCGGCACCCCGGCCTTTAAGGGTTACGGCGGGTTCCCGGGGACCATTTGCGCATCGATCAACGATGCCGTGGTCCACGGTATTCCCAACCCCGACATGATCCTGCGCGATGGCGATATCATCTCCATCGATACGGGAGCCGTTGTCGACGGTTGGGTCGGCGATAACGCTTGGACGTTTTTCGTCGGCACCCCCACGCCCGAAGCCAAGGCTTTGTGCGAGGTCACGCGCGATTGCCTTAAGGCAGCCATCGAGCAGGCTGTTCCCGGTAACCATATCGGGGACGTCGGTTATGCCGTTCAGTCCCTCGCCGAGTCTCACGGTTACGGTGTGCTTCGTGATTATGTAGGCCATGGCATTGGCCGCGTGATGCACGAGGACCCCAACGTTCCTAACTATGGAAAGAAGGGGAGGGGCGTTCGCCTCCAGGCCGGCATGGTCATTGCCATCGAGCCGATGGTTACGATGGGTTCCAACCATGTGAGCACGGGCTCCGACGGTTGGATTGTTACGACCAACGATCACCTGCCCGCCGCGCACTACGAGAACACCGTCGCCATTACCAATGACGGTCCGGTGATTCTCACCACGGATGCCCAAGGTGCTTGGTGCTCCCTCCAAGGCGGAGAAATGTAACAAGTTCCATTTAGTTGTGGAGCCATTACGAAGTTATTACGATGCGTGCATACGTGTTGTAGAATACTCAATCGCTGTCGTTTTCTAGAGAAAGATGATTGCTTGTGAAGAAGGAAGACGCAATTGAGCTCGAGGGTACGGTAAAGGAACCGTTGCCCAACGCCATGTTTAAGGTCGAGCTCGAGAACGGTCATTCGGTTCTGTGCAACATTTCTGGCAAGATCCGAATGAATTACATCCGTATTCTCCCCGGTGACAGGGTTGTCGTGGAGCTTTCCCCGTACGACCTGACCCGCGGCCGCATCACCTATCGCTACAAATAGCGGCACGCATACACGCACTCCATTTCCGACTGCAGGCTTAGCTCAACCTACGGTCGGATTGTGTGTGAAGACCAGCCATAGTTTTAAACGCCTGCGGCTGGGCGAGTAGATAGTAGGGAAGTAGTTTGAGCGCTACCGAAAGGAAGAACGATGAAGGTACGTCCTTCGGTCAAGAAGATGTGCGATAAGTGCAAAATCATTAGGCGCCATGGCAAGGTCCTCGTCATTTGCGAGAACCCCCGTCATAAGCAGCGTCAGGGTTAAGAGAGGAGACTACGTTGGCCCGTATTAATGGTGTCGACCTCCCGCGTGAGAAGCGCGTTGAGATCGGTCTGACCTACATTTACGGCATCGGCCGCACCACTGCGACGAAGATTTGCGTCGAGTGCAACGTTAACGTGGATACGCGCGTTAAGGACCTCACCGAGGATGAGGTTAACGCCATCCGCGATTATATCGATAAGAACCAGATCATGGTTGAGGGCGACCTCCGCCGTGAGCGCAACCAGAACGTCAAGCGCCTTATGGACATCGGCTGCAACCGCGGCCTTCGTCACCGCAAGGGCCTCCCGGTCCGCGGCCAGCGCACCCACACTAACGCTCGTACCCGCAAGGGCCCGAAGCGTCAGATCGGTGCTAAGAAGAAGAAATAAGGAGCGCTAGATAGATGGCTACTGCTAAGAAGAACGTTCGCGCTGCCCGTCTGAAGCGCGCGGACCGTAAGAACATTTCCGTGGGCCAGGCTCACATTCGTTCTACGTTCAACAACACGATCGTTTCGATCACCGATCCCCAGGGCAACGTCATTTCCTGGAAGTCGGCTGGCCAGGTGGGCTTCAAGGGCTCCCGTAAGTCCACGCCGTTCGCTGCCCAGATGGCTGCCGAGGCTGCTGCCAAGCAGGCCATGGAGCACGGTATGAAGAAGGTTTCCGTCTTCGTCAAGGGCCCCGGCTCCGGTCGTGAGACCGCCATCCGCTCCCTCCAGGCTGCTGGCCTCGAGGTCTCGAGCATCCAGGACAAGACCCCCATTCCGCACAACGGCTGCCGCCCCAAGAAGCGTCGCCGCGTGTAACTGAAAGGATCGTATCAATATGGCAATCGACAGGACTCCTGTTCTTAAGCGCTGCCGTCAGCTCGGGATCGATCCCGCTGAGCTCGGTTACAGCAGCAAGAAGGAATCTATCCGTCAGCCCAAGCGCCGTCGCAAGGAATCTGAGTACGGCATGCAGCTGCGCGAGAAGCAGAAGGTCAAGTTCATCTATGGCGTTCTGGAGAAGCAGTTCCACGGCTACTTCAACAAGGCCCGTAAGATGAACGGCGTCACCGGTGAGAACCTCATGATCATTCTTGAGTCTCGCCTCGACAACGTCGTCTTCCGTCTTGGCTTCGCCCGCACCCGCAAAGAGGCTCGTCAGTCCGTCCGTCACGGTCACTTCACCGTGAACGGCAAGCGCGTGGACATCCCGTCCTACCGCGTCAAGGCCGGCGACGTCGTCGCTGTCGGCGAGAAGTTCCGTGACCTCCTCCCCATCAAGGAGGCCCTGATTTCCTCCGAGCGCTTTGAGGTCCCTGGCTGGCTCGAGGTCGATATCGAGAAGCTGTCTGGTAACGTGCTCGCTCTGCCGACGCGTGAGCAGATCAGCGGTGATATCAACGAGCAGCTC
Organism: uncultured Collinsella sp.; assembly: GCA_900544425.1. Classification (GTDB taxonomy): domain Bacteria; phylum Actinomycetota; class Coriobacteriia; order Coriobacteriales; family Coriobacteriaceae; genus Collinsella. Next base: position 8,272 of record UQUX01000025.1, on the reverse strand, counting down.
ATCGTCGAGCTCTACTCTAAGTAGTCCATCCGGGCTGCTGAGGCTGGAGGTAATACATGTCAGAATTCATTAGGCCTCAGGTTCAGGTCGAAGAGATCAACGAGACGTCTGCTCGTGTCTCCGTCGAGCCGCTCGAGCGTGGTTACGGCGATACGCTGGGTAACTCCCTTCGTCGCGTTCTTCTGTCCTCGCTCGAGGGTGCCGCCGTCGAGGCTATTCAGATCGATGGTGCGCAGCACGAGTTCATGACCATCCCTAACATGGTCGAGGATGTCACCGACATCGTCCTGAATGTCAAGGGTCTTGTCTTCAGGGCTCTCGGCACGACCGACGAGGCGACCGCCACCATCTCGGTTGACGGCCCCTGCGAGGTCACCGGTGCGGACTTCTTTATTCCGTCCGAGTTTGAGCTGGTCAACCCCGAGCAGCACATTGCTACGCTCACCGAGGGTGGCCATCTCACCATGAGCATGCGCATCGGCTATGGCCGCGGCTATGTTTCTGGCGAGGCCAACAAGCGCGACAACGATCCCATCGGTGTGATCCACGTCGACTCGCTGTACTCGCCGGTTTCCCGTTGCGCCAAGCTCGTTGAGGCTTGCCGTGTCGGTCAGCACACCGACTACGACCGCCTTGTCCTCGAGATCGAGACCAACGGCTCCATCGCCCCGCGCGACGCCGTGGTCCAGGCTGCCAATATCATCAACCAGCATATGGCCGCCTTTATGAACCTTGCCGAGACCCCCGAGGTCGAGGAGGAGGCTTCGATCTTCGCTCCCGAGGTCACCAACGACAACGCCGAGCTGGACAAGCAGATCGAGGATCTGGACCTTTCCGTCCGTTCCTACAACTGCCTTAAGCGCGCCAGCATTCACTCGGTCCGTCAGCTCGTTGAGTTCTCGGAGAACGATCTGCTCAACATCCGTAACTTCGGTGTTAAGTCGATCGAGGAAGTGAAGGACAAGCTTGAGTCCATGGGCCTGAGCCTGAAGGCTTAATGCTTCGCATATTTGAGGAGAAACTAGACCATGCGTCACAACGTTAAGAAGGGCCTGAAGCTCGGCACCGATGCGAGCCACACCAAGGCCATGAAGAAGAGCCTTGCTAAGGCCCTCTTCGAGAACGACCGCATCAAGACCACCGAGACCCGCGCTAAGGCGCTGCGTTCGGTCGTCGATCCGATCATCACTTGGGCCAAGAAGGGCGACCTGCACTCTCGTCGTCTGGCTATCGCCAAGCTCGGCGATAAGCAGCTCGTTGCCGAGATCTTCGACAAGGCTGCCCAGGGTATGTGGCAGGATCGCAACGGCGGTTATACCCGCATCATGAAGCTCGGTAACCGCAAGGGCGACAACGCTCCCATCGTTATCATGGAGCTCGTCACCGAGCCTTGCACGCCTAAGGCCAAGAAGGCTGCTCCGGCCCCCAAGAAGGCCGCTGCTCCCAAGAAGGTCGAGGCTGCCGAGGAGGCTCCTGCTGAGGAGACCGCTGAGTAGACAATCCGTCCGCATAGGCTATATTCGAGGGGTACGTTCGCGTACCCCTCTTTTTTTGTCGAAATGCCATTGCCTGTTTGTTGGGAGCGCCCATGACCGCGCCGTCTGATTTCAATTCGATTCCAGAGCTCGATGCCACGCTCGTTTTCCGCGTGGCATACGATGGCTCGTCCTATAGCGGCTTTGCCGAGCAGCCGGGACAGACGACGGTTGCGGGTGAGCTGCGTCGAGCCATCGAGACGCTGCTCCGCCGTCCGATCGATCTGACGTGCGCGGGTCGCACCGATGCCGGCGTGCATGCCGTGGCTCAGTACATCAGCGTGCCCGTAACGGACGCTGAGCTCGCCCTAACGCGCCGTAGGTGGCTGCGGGCTATGGATGCCCTGCTGCCCAAAGATATCGCCATCAACGAGGTCTACAAGGCCCGTAAAGGCTTTTCTGCACGTTTTGACGCGCGTTCCCGTACGTATACGTACCGTATTGCCGATCGAGATGCGCGCCCCGTGCTGTCCCGCGGTGCGGTGTGGTGGCATCGCTATCCCTTGGATGTTGAGGCTATGTCTGCTGCCTGCCCCGCGCTGCTGGGCGAGCAGGACTTTAAAAGCTTTTGCAAGGTTGCTTCTGCCGTGGGCAAACCTACGCACCGCTGCGTAATGCGCGCCGAGTTTGGCCATGAGGTTGCGTTTGGCGAGGACATCCTGACGTTTACCATCGAGGGCAATGCGTTTCTGCATTCGATGGTCCGTACGATCGTTGGCACGCTTGTCGCGATTGGCATGCATCGCCGTGAACCCGAGTGGATGCGCGAGGTCATCGATGCTTGCGACCGTACCGCTGCGGGCCCCACGGCTCCTGCCTGCGGCCTTACGTTTATGGGCGTGGATTACGATCCCGCCGAGCTCGTCGTGCTCGACACCCATTATCTGTGGGCTGCGCGTGTGCAACATCTGTTCTTGGCGTGCAATACAACCGGTGTCTCATTGCTTTTATTGCCGGGGTGTACCATGAACCACGGTTTGATTCATTGCTGTCGAGAGGACGGATAACTTGGTTCGACGTGGCTCGCATCCGCGACTTTCGGTGATCCTTGTGGTAGAAGGTTCGCCCAGCTATGCGATGCGTGCGCTCGAGAGTATCCAGAACCAAGACCTCTACGATTTGCAGATTGTCGTTGTTTGCCGCGATGCTGCGCCCGGTGTGCGCCATTCGCTTCAAGTTGCTGCCGACAGGGACATCCATATTGATTTGATTGACGTCGAGGACGCGAAGCGCGGCGCTTGCCTTCGTGCCGGTTTTGCTGTCTCGCGCGGCTCTCAAATCATCGCTATGAACGCCGATGAGTGGTTTGCTCCGCAGTCCCTTTCCAAGATGGTCGATATCGCGTGCGATACTGCGGCAGACATAGTGTTCCCCACGGTGTCGCTCGACCGCTATGATGCACATCGAGAACGCCATTCGCGCGTCTTGGATGCTGCCTCTATTGCCATAGAAGACGAGTCTTCTATGGTGACTGGGCTGCCCCAGTTGATTTTGGGCGGCCTAGTCGCTCAGACCTCTGGCGTGATGTATAGCCGTCCGCTGTTTGAGGCATGCCTGTCGCGCGGCAAGGCGTACCGTACGGTTGAGTTTATGGCTTATGCGCTCTCGCAGGCACGATTCGTGTCCGGCTGCGGCGACGCTTGTTTCCACGCGGTGGCACCTAAGCTTACAGATGCCTTTGATCCCACCATGTATGCCAGGATATCCGATGACACTCGAGCGCTCGACGAGCTTGCGGACTCACTCTCGGAAGCAGATAGCGGTGGTCGGCTCAAGCTGGCAAGCCAAAAGTTCTACTTTGCCGGACTGGTCGCCTGCATCGAGAATTTGTGTCTTAGCCCGCATGGAGTGTCGTCAATCGAGCGTTCCGCCCGCATGCGTGATATGCTCGAGGCGTCTCGAACCCGTCAGATGGTCGCCGCGCTCAAGGATAACCATCGGGGACTCGGTTTGTTGTTTGGGCCGATCGCCAGCGCCAAGCCCGCGCGCTGCGTGATGTGTACGCATCTGGCAGCTTTTCTTAACCGGACGGGCGCAAAAACCGCCTAAACGGCTCATTTCGAAACAAATTTGCATAGAATTGTTTCGAAATGCGTTCTTATACACAAAAGCCTTCAAATAGCGTTAAACTATTCAGTCACTGATTGATTGTCTCCGCCATCTTTTGGAGAGAGGGTTTGTATGGCTAAAAAACGCAATGGGCGCCAGGATGCCATTAGAGATATTGTGCGCAATAAGGACGTCCGCACGCAGCGCGTGCTGGTCGATGAGCTCCGCGCTATGGGCTTTGATTGCACGCAGGCGACTGTCTCTCGCGATATTGCCGATATGGGGCTGCGTAAGCTCCCCGAGGGTATCTATGTTCTGGCAGAGGACCTGCACCTGCAGCGTATGGTTTCCGAGCTCGTAACGGGCGTTCTGCGCACCGATAATCTGGTTATGATCAAGGCTCAGCCTGGTACGGCTTCCGGCATCGCCGCCGCCGTTGATGCGGCAGAGTTGCCCGATGTGCTTGGCTCGCTTGCCGGCAACGATACGATTTTGGTTATTGCCCAGACGGCCGAGGACGGCGAGCGTCTCGAGGCGCTGATCAATAAGCTGAGCAATTCTCGCAAGTAGGCGTGCGGGTCGTGCGCTCGGCACTGTGTGCGTGACATGGTGGCTTGTAAGGGGGTATCGACGTTGGTCGGTACCCCCTATATTGTTTGCCGGTATAAAGGCCGTCCACCAGGTCGCTTTAAACTAAAAGGCCCCCGAGCACTTTAATAAGCTGCTCGGGGGCCTTGTTGCTAATGGCCGGATGAATTTCTAGCCAACCGTATCGTCAGGCGTGGGCGAGGGGTCGGGAGTGGGTGTAGGCGTAGGCGTAGGCGTAGGCGTGCCGCCATCGCCGCCGGTCGAACCACCAGTGGAGCCGCCCGTCGAGCCACCGGTCGTACCGGTGCCGCCGGTGGTGTCGCCGCCCGTGGTCTCGGTGGTCGTGGTCGTCGTGGTAGTCGTTGTGGTGGTTTCCTCTTCGTCCTCGTTCTCGTCCTTGTCGTCGTTCTCCGTCTTCTTGGTGTTGTTAGTGCCGTAGAACTTCCAGACGCTGTTGTTCTTGTAGGTGGGCGCCGTTCCGGTCGCAAACTCCTCGCGCTCGGTACCGGTCAGAACGGTGTTCATAAACCGCTTAAAGACAGGCAGGTTGGTGCTGTCGCCCAGCAGGTCTGTGCCGTATTTTTGGATGGGAATCTCGCCCGCGGAATAGCCGGTCCACAGGGCGCACGCCAGCTGCGGGGTATAGCCGCAGAACCACAGGTTGGTGGTGTTGTCGGTGGTGCCCGTCTTGCCGGCATAGGGCTGGTTGACGCTCAGGGCGCCGGCAGCACCCGTACCGCCGCCCTTCATGACGCCGGACAGAACATCGGTGACCGCGGCGGCCTCGCCCTCGGTAAGTACCTGTGAGGGATTGTCGGTGTGCTGGTACAGCACCGAACCGGTACGAGAGTCAATCTCGGTGATGGCGATCGGCTGGCGATAGTAGCCGCCGTTGGCAAACGTCGCGTAGGCGGCGGCCATCTCGAGCGGCGAGATCGAGCCGGTGCCGAGGGTCATGACGGGAACGTCCTCGATGTTGTCCTTGGCGGGATCGATGCCGAGCTTTTTGACGAGCGAGATGATCTTGCTGTTGCCGACGGCTTCCGCCACCTGGATGTAGCCGGTGTTGGAGGAGTATGCCGTCGCCTGCTTAAGCGTGATGTTGCCATAGCTATGGTTGGCGTAGTTTTGGACCTCGGTCGTGGTGCCCTTGGCCTTGAGCGGCGAGTTGCAGTTGAGGGTGACGTTGGGGTTCATGCCGTTTTGGATGGCAGTTGCCAGCGTAAAGGCCTTAAAGGTGGAGCCGACGGGACGCTTGGCCGTGGCATGGTTTACGTGGTTCTCGTCGGCGTTGTAATCGTAGCCGCCCACCATGCACTTGATGTAGCCGGTCTTGGGGTCGACGACGACCATGCCCATGTCCAGGCCGTCGAGCGAGAGCGTGTCGAGCTGCTCGCGAACGGCATTCTCTGCCACCTGCTGCATCGTGGGGTCGATGGTGGTCTTGACGGTCAGGCCGCCCTTAAAGAGCACGTCGGTCGAGAACTCCTGCTCCAGCAGCTGCTTAACATAGGCGACAAAGTAGGGCTGCGAGTATACGTCAACGCCGCTGCCCGAGATTTCGGTCACGTTGAGGGTGATGGGCTCGGCCTGTGCGGCATCGTGCTCCTCCTGCGTAATGTGGCCCAGGCGCAGCATGTTGTCGAGGACCTTGTTGCGACGGGACAGCGCCAGGTCGGGGTTGACCGTGGGGTCGTACTGCGAGGGCGAGTTGGGAAGGCCGATCAACAGCGCGGCCTCGCTCAGGGTGAGGTCTGCGGCGCTCTTGGACAGGTAGGTCTCGGCGGCGGCCTCAATACCGTAGGCGCCGTGACCGTAATAGATGGTGTTGAGGTACATCATGAGGATCTCGTCTTTGGAGTACATGTCCTCCATCTTTACGGCGATGTAGGCCTCGCGCACCTTACGCTCGATGGTCGAGTCGAACTGCTCCTCCTGCAGGATGGTGTTGCGCACCAGCTGCTGGGTGATAGTCGAGGCGCCTTCGTGCCCGCCGCCGAGGGTTGCCACCGCAGCACGCGCGATACCCCACAGGTCGATACCGCCGTGCTCGTAGAAGCGCTCGTCCTCGACGTCAACGGTGCCCTGTAGCACGTAGGGGGAGACCTTGTCCTTGGTGATGGACTTGCGGTTTTGCGTGTAGAAGCTCGCGATCTTGTTGCCGTTGCAGTCGACGATCTCGGTGGGCTCGCTCACCAGATACGCGTTGGCGTCGGTGTAGTCGGGCAGATCGGACAGCCAGCGGTTGACGTTGCCGACCATGCCGATGCCAAATGCCACGCCCGCAATCAGCAAAAAGCCCAAAAACGAGAGCAGGATTATGGGCAGGGCATGCGTCTTTGAACGGCTGCGTCCCTGTCGTTGGCGAGGACCCATATATTGACCTCCAGGTATGTCGTGCCGGACGGCGGATGTGCCGTCGGGGCAGGATGGACATAAGTTATTACACGATAAACCAAACGGGGCGCGCGAGGCCTCGTGTATGCTGGAAGACGGCATTTTTCAGAGTGAATGCATACCTTGGTAAGGAGTTTGCCGATGGCGATTCGGGCGATGGGGCCGAGCGGACAACACAAGACTGGATTGGATGCTGCCGGTGCGGCGCTGCCCGAGCTGCTGGCGCCGGCGGGCGGGCTCGACCAGATGTTTGCGGCCATCGCCGCGGGCGCCGATGCCATCTATGCGGGGTTGGGCGGCTTTAACGCCCGTGTGAGTGCGCACGGTTTTACCGACGACGAGTTTGCGCGCGGCTGCGCCGTGGCGCATGCCCATGGCGTGCGTGTGTACGTGACGCTCAACGTGTTCGTGTTTGACGATGAGTTGTCCGACGCGGTGGCGTTGGGAGCTCATGCACTGGAGCTGGGCGCCGATGCTCTGATTGTCGCCGATGCCGGGCTGGCCTGCGCGCTGCGCGCGGCGATTCCCGGGGTCGAGATTCACCTGTCCACGCAGGCGGGCGTTCATAGCGAAGGCGCCGTGCGACTTGCCGCCGATGAGCTGGGGGTCGAGCGCGTGACGACGGCACGCGAGCTGACGGTCGACGAGATTGCGGCGCTATGTGCCGCGGGCGTGCCCATCGAGGTATTCTGCCACGGTGCGATTTGCATCGGCTATTCGGGGGCGTGCGAGTTCTCGGCCCTGCGGCGTGGGCGCTCGGCGATGCGCGGCGACTGCACGCAGCCGTGCCGTCTGGCGTACGACCTGGTGGACGAGGCGGGGCAGAGCGTTGTCGCCGTCGAGGGAGATCGCCTGCTGTGCCCGCGCGACTATCTGGGTATTGCACATCTGCCCGAGCTTGTAGATGCCGGCGTGGCGTCGCTCAAGATCGAGGGGCGCATGAAGAACCCCGATTACGTATTCAACGTGGTGCGGGTGTGGCGCCGGGCACTCGATATGCTGTACGACGGCGCGTGGGACCCCGGTGCCGTGGAAGAGCTTGAGCGCGAGCTGGGAAGGTCGTTTAACCGTGGGTTTACCGATGCGTACCTGCGAGGGCGTTCGGGTGCCGAGCTGATGAGCTTTGAGCGTGCGATTAACCAGGGCGTGCGCGTGGGGCGCTTGGTCGCTGTGGGCCACGAAGAGGTGACCGTTGAGCTCGACGCCGCCGTGGCGGCGGGTGACACGCTCGAGATCCGGTTTTATCCGGGTGCCGACGCGCGTCCCGATGTGCCCAAGCGCTGGCCGCAGGTGCCCTGTCCGGTGGATGCCGCAGCGGGGGAGCGCGTCGTCGTGCATTGCAAGCGTAAGGTTGACACGGGCTGCGAGGTGTACCTGATTCGCAGCGCCGGCGTGTTGGATCAGACGGCGGCGGTGTTGGAGCGCATGCGGGCCGAGGCGGATGCGATTGCGCCCGTTGAGCGTGCCGTTGAAGTGCTGCCCTTTGAGGGCGTTGCGGTGGATGGCGGTGCATCGACGGAGTTGGTGGAGTGCGCGGTTCCCACTCGCATGGTTTTTGCTTGGCAGCTGATGGATGCCGACCCGCGCGGAGAACTCGATTTGTCCGACGCCGTTGTGGTGCTTGACGAGGTGTGCCGCGCGAGTGACGCTGACTGGACCCGCTCACTGATGCAGCGTGCCGGGCGCATCGTCTGCCGCAACCT
>UQUX01000024.1 GCA_900544425.1 uncultured Collinsella sp. | reverse complement strand
GGAAGATTGAACAACTACATAAGATTTTATTTGTGAAAAAGAAAAATACCGCCCACGCAGCGCAGCGATGATTTTGTCGGGTGAAGTAAGCGGCAAAATGAATCGGGTGTGTTGCGGGGCGGTAAAAATCTTCATGGAGAATAAACCCTCAACGTGCAGTCATTCGTGGCTAACACGGCGGAATTTGCGATAGAGAGTATCATGGATTGTGCGGTGTGTCAAGATGTTTTTGCAAAATTTATTGAGGTAAAGTGGTGAAAGTATGACACATTATAAAAACACACCAGTCCGGTATGGCAAGGACTGGCGTGTTCTCTTAGGAGAAGAACATGTAGAAGGTATGCATGGTATGGTTTAGGAGAAAAGTTGGAAAATATCAAAGGATCTCGAGGAGGGGTGCTTTTAATTCAGGTGCCGCCAGAGGGTAGACCGGCTGATGCCCAGCTGTTTGGCGGCAAGGGTCTGATTGCCGCCGCAGTCGGAGAGAGTCTGGTTGATGGCGGCAGAGATAATCTGATCCAGTGTTTTCCCGCTGAAGGGATTCTCCGCCGTGGGGGGAGCCTCCACATGATGGAGGGTTCGTTCCTTCAGCAAGACCTCGGTGACAGAATCGTTCAGGATGTAAGAGGAGGAAGCCAAGGCCGCCAGCTCGCTCAGCACTGCCTTGAACTCGGTGAAATTGTCCGGCCAGCTGTAATGGATGAGCTGATCCATGGCATTGGGGGCAAGACCGATGATCTGCTTGCCAAGGGTGGCGTTCAGGCTGTTTAGGTAGAGATTGGCCAGCGACGGGATTTCGTCGGCGCGGGAACGCAGGGGAATCACCGAAAGCCCCACACAGCCCATCTCGGAGGAAAAGCTCTGGATGGTGGGGGCCGGGGCGTTTTGCTGGGAAACGATGCAGGAGAAGATCATGAACACCCGGGTCTTCAGCGAGATCTGGTTGGAGTAATAGAGCAGCTCCTGTAGGTTCCGGTAGGCCAGCTTGCCGATGTCCTGAAAATAGATGGTGGTGTGGTTTTCCAGCAGGGGAGAGGAGGGCGAATTGAACAGAAACTCCCAGCCCTTTTCGTTCAGGGTGGCGCAGTTGATGACCACAAAGGGGTTCTTATTATAGGGGCTGTTCAGGTAGAGCGCCTTGGCGATTTGCTGCTTGCCAGTGCCCGGTTCACCCAGAATCAGCACCGGCTGGGCCGTGGCCGCCAGTGCCGAGAGTCGCTTTTCCAGCGGGCGGATGGCACCGCTGATGCTTAAAAAGCTGTCTTGGAACAGGTGCTGAACCTCGTTATGTTCATAAAGATAGATGCCCGCATTGATGGACTTACGGGAGAGGATCGTCTGGGTGTAGCAGAACACATAGAACTGCTCATTGGCAAAGGTCATGGCCTGGGCTGTGACCCGCAGGTAGGTCAGCTCGTCGGTGTACAAAAACTGCCGCACCGCCCCGGAACTCAGGTCGCCGATGCGCTGGACAAAGTAATCCCGGATCTTTTCAGGAACAGAGTCCTCAGTGGTATAGAACAGCTCCTTTTTCTCGTTGAACACCAGAACGTTTCCCCGCGCCTGCCGCACCGCATTCTGCAGCAGTGCAATCTTCCGGCGCATCCGGCGGTACTCCTTCGAGATGTCAATCGCATGTTCAAAAGCGGCATGCAGGCTCTCGGCACCGCTGGTGATCAGGAAAGCGCTGTACCCCAGTTCCCGGGCAATGCTGTGGGTCACGTTGTCGCAGATGACCATATTATAGCCGCCCAGCTTCAGCCGTTCCAGCGCCGAGCGCACCTCGGCTTCGCTGTGAACGGTGACGATGTCGGTGTTGAAGCGCAGCAGGTCGCACAGGGTATGGGCCGGGCCTGTGATGCTGGGAAAGCCCACGATGGCGTACAGGCTGTTGTAATTTTCGGCCATTTTGATGGCGCGCAGGATGTCGTAGACCGAAAACGTGATCTCGACCACCGGCATCGTCAGCTTCTGTTTCAGCAGCTCCGCCGTGCCGCCGCGGGAGATCATAACGTCGTAACTCTCGTTTTCATTGACAAGGCGCTGCGCGATCTTGACGCCCTCTTCCAGGTCACCGGTGTAGGCTTCAAAGCGGACCTCCGGGAACTCTTCCCGCGCCACACGCTCCATTGCCGCACGGATGCTTTCAAACGGCGCGATCCCAAGAATACGAATCTCTTCCAAGCAGATCCCTCCTCACGATGGGAAAAACAGTGGATTTCGCCCGAAATGTTCCAAAACGGGACGCTTCGCGGGCTTTTTCAACAAAATTGTAACATAATGCAACGTTCTACGCCAGACGAGATTGCTGAAACGTTCTAAAATGAAACGATTTGAACCAACAAAATTTGACAAAAATCCAAAATTGTTTCATAATGACACAAATTGAAATTGAGAACCGCCCTGCTTTTGGCTATAATAAGGCCACCGAAGCAAAGAAAAGGCAAGCTAAAGAGAGCGGTGAATCAGCAATGTTTACACTTTTGATATTGGCAGATGACTTTACAGGAGCACTGGACACAGGAGTGCAGATCTCTAAGACCGGTGCCAAAACGGTGGTGCTGACCGATCCCCATGCAGACCTTGAGCGCTTTGCCGATGGAACGGATGTTCTGGTGATCGACGCGGAAACGCGCCACATCTCCCCGCAGCAGGCGAAGGAATGCGTAGCATCCATCGTCCGGCGGGCCTTCGCCCTGAACGTTCCCTGCATCTATAAAAAGACGGATTCCGCGCTCCGGGGCAACATCGGAGCCGAGTTGGAAGCAGTGGCAGAGCAAAGCCCAGAAGGGCAGCTGTTCTTCGTGCCGGCCTTTCCCCAGATGAACCGGACCACAGAGCACGGTCAGCAGCTCATTGAAGGAATGCCGGTGGCCCAGAGCGTGTTCGGGCAGGATCCCTTCGAGCCAGTGAGAAACTCCGACGTGGCCGCCATCATTGCGGAACAGAGCAAGCTTCCCACCGTGATCACAGAAGCGGGAGAGCCGATCCGGCTGACCGGCCCGGGCATTCAAATCTATGACGCCAAGTCCATGGAGGACATCCGCAAGACCGGCGAGGTGCTCCGGCAGAACGGCAAGCTGAACGCGCTGGCCGGATGCGCAGGCTTTGCGGCTATCCTGCCCAGCCTGCTGGGGCTGGAACACGCCGAAGCGGCCCGGCAGCCCCGATTGGATAAGCGGTTGCTGGTAATCTGCGGAAGCGTGAATCCCATTACCCTTTCCCAGCTGGATGAGGCTGAACAGAACGGATTCGTCCGCCTGAGACTGACACCGGAAGAAAAGCTCACCGATCACTACTGGGAAACCCCGGCGGGCCAAGAAAAGCTGAAAGCCATGACCGAAGCGGTGAGCCGGAGCGACTGCATCATCATCGATACCAACGATGCCGACGGCAATCGCTCCACACGACAGTACGCCGAACAGCGTCAGATGAAAGTAGAAGAGATGCGGCAGTGCATCGCGGATTCCATCGGCCGGACAGCCAAATACCTCATCGAGGCGGATGGACCAGGAGAAAACGGCACCTGCCGCACCCTGATGATCACGGGCGGCGATGTACTGATCCAGACCATGGGCGAACTTGGCGTGGCGGAGCTCCATCCCATCTGTGAGATGGATCCGGGTGTCGTCCTTTCCGGTTTTACCTGTAAGGGACAAAAACGATATGTACTTTCCAAGTCCGGAGGGTTTGGCCCCAGTGACCAGCTTCTGCGGATCCTGAACAAACTAAATCAAACCATCGAGGAATGAGCAAGGAGGACAAGACAATGCTGAAGCAGTACACATTAAGAATGCCGGGTGCGGTCTTCGGAGGCGAGGACAGTCTGGACAAACTGACGAATCTGGTTGAGGACAGCGCAAAGGTGGCTGTGTTCACCGATAAGGGCATCGAGGCCACCGGACTGGCAGCTCTGGTCACGGCCAAGATCGAGCAGGCCGGCAAGGAGTACGTCGTGTTCGACGAGCTGCCCGCAGAGCCTTCCTATCAGCAGGCACAGGCTGTCATCGATGCTTTCAAGGCATCGGGCGCAGACTTCATCGTAGCGGTGGGCGGCGGTTCCGTGATGGATATCGCAAAGCTGGCCTCCCTGCTCAAGACCAATGAGTACGGTGTCAAGGAACTGCTGGATGCCCCGCTGCGGGCTCACAAGTGTGTTCCCACTCTGATGATCCCCACTACCGCAGGCACCGGTGCCGAGGCCACCCCCAACGCCATCGTGGCTGTGCCGGAAAAGGAAGTCAAGATCGGTATTGTCAACCCGGAAATGATCGCAGATTACGTCATCCTTGACCCGATCATGATCAAGAAGCTGCCCCGCAAGATCGCTGCTTCCACCGGTGTGGACGCCCTGTGCCACGCCATTGAGTGCTGGACCAGCAACAAGGCAAACGCCTTCAGCGATATGTACGCCATGTGGGCACTGGATCTGATCCTGAACAACATCGAAAAAGCCTGTGATGATCCCGAAGCTGTTCAGGCCAAGATCAATATGCAGACTGCAAGCTTCTACGCCGGTGTGGCCATCACCGCTTCCGGTACCACCGCAGTCCACGCTCTGAGTTACCCCATGGGCGGCAAGTATCATGTGGCCCACGGTGTTGCAAATGCCATCCTGCTGGTGCCCGTCATGCGCTTCAACGAGAGCGTCTGCCGTGAGAAATTCGCCGAAGCCTATGACCGCTGCGTCCACGGCGAAAAGACCTGCACCACCGTGGAAGAGAAGAGCGCTTACATTATCCACTGGCTGGAAGAAATCGTCAAGCATCTGGACATCCCCACCAGCTACAAGGGCTTCGGCGTGAAGCCCGAAGATCTGGACGGCCTGGTGGAGGCCGGTATGCAGCAGCAGCGTCTGCTGGTGAACAACATGCGTCCCGTCACAGCCGAGGACGCACGCAATATTTACCTGGAAGTTATTTGAACCGCGTGAACAGAAAAACATAAATTTACATGAAAAAGGAGAAAGCGATTATGAAGAACGTTCCTATGAAAGGCATCATCACCCCCATCCTGACCCCCATGAACCCCGATGAGACCGTGAACCTGGAAGTCCTCCGCCAGCAGATCGAGCGTCTGATCCAGGGCGGCGTCCACGGCATCTTCCCCATTGGCACCAACGGCGAGGCCTACGCACTGTCCTTTGACGAAAAGCTGGCCATCATCGAGACCTGTGTGGATCAGGTCAAGGGCCGTGTTCCCGTTTACGCAGGTACCGGCTGCATCACCACCCGCGAGACCATTGAGCTGAGCAAGCGTGCTGCCGACCTGGGTGCCGACATCTTGTCCATCATCACCCCCAGCTTCGCCGTGGCTTCTCAGAAAGAGATGTACGACCACTACGTGGAAGTGGCAAAGCATGTGGATGTTCCCATCGTGCTGTACAACATCCCCGCACGTACCGGCAACAAGCTGCTGCCCGAAACCGTTGCCAAGCTGGCAAAGAACGTTGATGTCATCATGGGTGCCAAGGATTCCAGCGGCGATTGGGACAACCTGCAGGCTTATATCCGCCTGACCCAAGATCTGGATAAGGGCTTCAAGGTCCTGTCCGGCAACGACTCCCTGATCCTGAAGTCCCTGCAGGCCGGCGGTGCAGGCGGCATTGCTGGCTGCTCCAACGTTTACCCCCATGTCCTGTCCTCTATCTACAACCTGTTCGTGGAAGGCAAGATCGAGGAAGCACAGGCCGCTCAGGATTCCATCGCAAGCTTCCGTGCCGTGTTCAAGTACGGCAACCCCAACACCGTCGTCAAGAAGGCCGCTGCTCTGCTGGGCAACCCCGTGGGCGAGTGCCGCCGTCCCTTCTCCTACCTGAGCGAAGAGGGCACTGAGGCCCTGCGCAAGGTGCTGGAAGAGAACAAGGCAAAGGGCATGGCCTGATCTGAAAACAGGAGGGAACAAGGATGGAGCGTCCTATCGTTGGTATTTCTATGGGCGACCCCTTTGGCAATGGACCGGAGATCACCGTGAAGGCGCTGAACGATCCGGAGGTCTACAAGACCTGCAAGCCGCTGGTGGTGGGGGATCGCTCTTGCATGGAATATGCACTGGCCGTGTCCCAAAAGGTCAACGGCATCGACCTGAAGCTGAATCTGGTGGAAAGCCCCGCACAGGGCCGCTATGAGTACGGCACCATTGATCTGATCGATCTGGGCATCGTGCCCAAAGACAAGATCCCCGATACGCTGGCAGAGGAGCACCCGAAGGCCTTTGACGTAGGCCCCTGCGCTCTGGGCGGCGAGGCAGCCTTCCAGTATGTGGTCAAGGTCATCGACTTGGCTATGAAGAAAGAGATCCAGGCCACTGTGACCAACGCCCTGAGCAAGGAAGCCATCAATATGGCAGGCCACCACTACTCCGGCCACACTGAGATCTATGCCGAGTACACCGGAACCAAGAAATACGCCATGATGCTGGCTCACCACGATTTCCGTGTGGTCCACGTTTCCACCCATGTGTCGCTGCGGGAAGCATGCGACCGGGTGAAGAAGGCCCGCGTGCTGGAAGTTATCGAGATCGCTGACAAGGTCTGCAAGGATATGGGCATTGAGCATCCGAAGGTGGCTGTGGCCGGTCTGAATCCCCACTGCGGTGAGAACGGACTGTTCGGCCGGGAGGAAATCGAGGAGATCAAGCCCGCCATCGATGCCGCCAAGGCCGAGGCCGCTACTGCCCAGGCGGCTCTCGATAAGGCAAACGCCACGCTTGCTGACAGTAAGACGAAGGCAGCCGAGGCCGCTGCTCACAAGGCGAAGGCTCGCAGCGCCCGCGATGCCGCCAAGGCAAAGTCCGAACAGGCCAATGAGGCGTATGACAACGCTACCGCTTCGGTCAAGGACCTTGCCGCCAAGTGCGATGCCGCCAAGACGGATCTTGCGAACAAGCAGGGCACGCTTAACGATGCCAAGAAGGCCGACGACACTGCCCAGGCTGGCGTTGACAAGGCTCAGGCCGCAGATGTGCACGCCGCGACCGCTCTTTCGGGCGCCAAGCAGGCAGTTGCCGCCAAGACGCAGACCCTGTCCGACGCACAGGCGAAGGCCAAGGCTGCCGAGGGCGAACTGGCCGGCGCAAACAAGGCCTTCGAGCGCTTCGCTGGAGCCCAGAAGGCGGTCGACGACGCCAAGGCCGCCTATGACGCCGCCGTCGCCGGTGTCGCCGATGCCCAGAAGCAGCTCGAGGCCGCCAACGAAGCCGTCGTCGATGCGACCTTCGAGATCGTCGAGGCCAAGGCCGAGCTTGCCAACGACGAGGCGCTCAAGGCCGATCTTGAGGCTGTCGACCACAAGGCATCCCTTGCCGCGGGCACGACGGGCAACGAGAAGCTGGTCAAGCTGAACGCTGCCTACGCTCGCTATAAGGCCGCCGTCGATGCCGCCGCTGGCCTCAAGGCTGCTCTGAGCGATGCCGATGCCAAGCTGTCCGATGCCAACGACGCCTATGCCGCCGCGCTTGCCGAGCTCGGAGATGCCAAGGATGCCCTGGCTGCCGCTCAGGCCGAGTACGACAAGTATCATCCCAAGGCTGAGCCGCAGGCCAAGCCTCAGGTTGCGCAGGCTGCTGCAAAGGCCCCCGTTGCCAAGAAACAGGCTGCGCCTGCCGCGCTCGCCCAGACTGGCGACAATTCCGCGCTTGCGGGCGAGGTGTTCGTCATCGGCGGTGTGACGCTCGTGGCAGCGGGCGTGACGCTGGGCGATCGTCGTCGCAAGCAGATGTAGCGTTTCGAGCGTAGATTCTGCAACGAACTTCGGTTCATAGCAGGAACGCTTCGATAGCTTAACCGATAAGGCCGGCGCGCTGTTAAACGCAGCGCGCCGGCCTTTCTTTGTTTCGATATCAAAAAGCCCGGTCAGCAGCCGCAGAAGCTACCGACCGGGCAAGCCGTAGGCAATATGGTTGCTGTCGAGCAGCTGCTCGACTTAGCCCAGCAGGCTTAAGCCCACGGAGACAAACGCCAGGATAACGCCGACGATGGACTCGCCGCCGAGCAGGCCGCTGGCAACGACCAGACCCTGTTCCTGGAAGGCGGCGTCCTTGGCAGCTCTCTCCTCGTCGGAAAGACCAGCGGTGGCGTCGCGGTGGGCGGACCACTTGTCGTAGGCGAGCTTGACGCAGGAGCCCAGGAATGCCGTGAGTGACATGTAGAACGGCAGGTACACGCCCAGGCCGATCATCATGGCCGGAATGCCGAGCCAGTACATGACGATGCCGGCGATAAAGCCGCCAACGAACCACGGCACGCTCGGGATGCCCGAGACCATGGTGGCGACGACGCTTGCCTGCGCGGCAACAAAGCTCTTGTCGGGGCCAAAGGCGTCCGGGCCATAGGCGGTGACGAGCGCGACCATGACGGCTGCGGCGACCAGGGCGCCCACGATGCCGCCGATGGCTTGGCCGATCCATTGCGCACGCGGGTTGGTGCCCAGCACGGCGCCGGCCTTAAAGTCGTTCATGACGTCGCCCGCAAGGCCGCACGCCACGGCAACGATGCCGGCGATAAAGAACAGCTTGACCTGAGCGATCTGTGCGAAGGCAGCCACGATGAGCATAACGATGAGGCCAAAGATTTCCATGGGGTCGATACCCGTCTGGCCGCAGCTCTGCGCGCTCATGATGGTGGTGACAAAGGTGAACAACGTGACGATGACGGCCGGAACGGGGCCAAGGTCGAGCGCGATGGCAACGATTACGGCGATGGCGGCAGCGCCCAGGCCGATGATGCCGGCGTCGAGCTTAAGAGAGCCCGAGATAAGCGACTGCTCGTCGGTGTCGGTGGAGCTGTCGGCGGCAAGACCGCGGACGATACCGGCGACCTGCGGCAGGATGTCCTTGAGGACGACGGCGACGCCAAAGCCCATCATAAGACCCATACCGAGGGATTTGACGATACCCTGCGCGGTCACAATATCGAACAGGCCAGCAGCGGTGCCGCCAACGATGATGCCAAAGTTGCCCAGCAGCGCGCCGGCAAACCAGAAGGCGACGGGGGCGAAGCCCACGAGGAAGCCGATGGACAGCAGCATGGGCGAGTTGTAGATGGCAAAGGTCACGCCGGGGATATTGAGCGTGCACAGCATACTGGGCACCACGCCCAGGGCGTCGCGCAGCACGCTGTAGATGCCTGCGATGGCCATGGAGCCAAAGAGCTGCTTACCGGTCTTGCCGCCGGCCTCGGTAGCACGTAGAGTCTGGGCAGCGGCGTTGCCGGTGGGGAACTCCAGCGCGGCGTCCACGATAAAGTGACGGTGGATGAGCGCTGTCGCTAAAAGGCCCAAGATGGTGCCGGCGAGCGCCACGATAAACATGTCGAGCCAGCTGATCTGGTCGGCATAGCCCAACATCCAGGCGCCCGGGATGGTAAACGCCAGGCCGCCGGCGACCATGGCGCCCGCAGACATGATGGTGTGGGTGACGTTGGCCTCGTTGAGGCTGGCGTTGCCCATGAGCTTAAGGAAGAACAGCGAAATGACGGCAGCGAAAATGATCGGCCAGGGGAGGGCGCCCATCTTGAGGGCGGTATAGGCCGAGCTTGCCGTGATGATCACGCAGCCAAGGGCGCCGATGACGACGCCGCGCAGCGTGAGTTGACCGCGCATCGAGGTGCGGTTCGAGGGATTGCTCATATAGAACTCCTTTGCGTATATCCGCTTCCCCCGGGAGCGCCGCTACGGATACGGCGCGGGAAGTCGGGTTACCAAGGGCCGCCGCGTGAGCTCGCAAACGACCGCGCACCAGTATAGCCGCAAGCTAGTCATTTTGGGATGACTGGTTTAGGTAGGCGATATACTGCTGGGCAGATGAAAGGAGCGCCGACGATGCTTAATGGGTGCGCATATATATTGACGGTCGACGTGGGCAACACGTCCATTCGCTTTGGCCTGTTTGCCGAGGATTCGGCCGCGGCACAGGAATGTCCGCTTGCGACGTGCGAGATCACGACGCCGTCGAGCACCACAGCCGACGAGGCGCGCATGCGTCTCGTGCAGGTCATGGCTGCACTGGCGGCCGATGCGGGCATGCCGGGCGCGCTTGTGCCCGCGGCTGCTGTGCTGAGCTGCGTGGTCCCGGCGCTCGAGCGCCCGTGGAAAGCGGCGCTTTCCCGCACCTGCACGGGGCGCGTGCTCACGGTGGGGCCGGGACTTAAGACCGGCATGCCCGTGCACTACGACGATCCGGCCGAGATTGGTCCCGACCGCATCGCCGACGCCGTGGCGGCCCGTGCCGTCTACGGCTCTCCGTGCATCGTGATTGACCTGGGCACCACGACCAATATCGAGGTCATCGACGCGCGCGGTACCTTTGTGGGCGGCGTCATCGCGCCGGGTCTGGCGCTTGGCGCCCGTTCGCTTTCGGCGGCCGCGGCGCGTTTGCCTCAGGTCGAGCCCTCGGCGCCCACGCATGTGATCGGCCGCAACACGCGCGAGGCTATGCGCTCGGGCGTGGTCTTGGGCGAGGTGGCCCGCATCGACGGCATGCTCGACATGGTGCTCGCCGAGATGCGCGCGACCAAGGCCGCGGGGGAGGGCGACGTGCCCATCGTCATTACCGGCGACGACGCCGAGGCGCTCGCGTTGCTGGTCGGCCATAGCCTGACGGTTGACGACGCGCTGACGTTGCGGGGTCTCGCCGAGCTCTACCGCATCAACCAAAAGCCCCGCCGCGTGTAAAGGTGAGGGCGCCGGTGGGACAAACGCCTCCACCTTTCACCTGCTACAATGGGTCAAACTATTGCGATTACGGAGGTGTCTGCCATGTCGGACGATCTTCATCAAACTTCGTCAGGCAAGCGCCTGGACGTCATTAGCTGGGACGAGTTCTTTATGAGCGTGGCCATCGCCGCGCAGCGCCGCAGCAAGGACCCCAACACGCAGGTGGGTGCGTGCATCGCCAACACCAACCACCGCATCCTTTCGGTGGGTTACAACGGCACACCCTCGGCACTCAACGATGACTTTTTCCCGTGGGGAACGAGCGACGACCCGCTGCAGGACAAGCACAACTACGTGGTGCATGCCGAGGCAAACGCCGTGCTCAACTACCGCGGCTCGCTCAAAGACCTCGAGGGTTCCACGGTCTACGTCACGCTGTTCCCGTGCCACGACTGCGCCAAGATCCTGGCGCAGGTGGGCGTGGGCGAGGTCGTCTACCTGGACAATAAGTATGCCGACACCGATGACGGCCGTATCAGCCGCCGCATTCTCGACTCCTGCGGCATCAGCTACCGCCAGGTCATCGTCGATGTTCAGATTGGTACCGGGGGACAAGCTCAGCAGTAGTGCGTGCCAACGCCAGCTGGCGGCAAAACAGCCAAAAGAGCCCCGTCCCAAATTGACTACTCGTGAAAGTCGCGTCTGCGCGCATGGACGGCTCGTGAGCGGGTACATGGCTGTAGTAACATAGCTTCTGTCCGCGGGCGCACCCGCGTTATTGTGAGAAAGGAGCCCCTGTGGCTGTTAACGAAGAGCTGCTTAAGAAGGTTCTTGAAGAGATTCGCCCCAACCTGCAGGCCGACGGCGGCGACATGGAGTATATAGGCGTTGATGACGAGGGCGTCGTCAAGCTGGAGCTTCAGGGCGCCTGTGCCGGTTGTCCCATGAGCGCCCTGACGCTTTCCATGGGCATCGAGCGTATCCTCAAGGAGCACGTGCCCGGCGTTACGCGTGTCGAGCAGGTCAATGCCTCCGGCGAGACCGATGACCTGTACGACGAGTATGCGCCGTTCTAAGAAGTGAAAGCTGCGGGCGATATGCTCCGCATAGACGTCACGCCCGAATATGCGGCTGCGAGCGCAAGGCCCGCGGCCGCATTTGTATGTAGGGAGCAGGGGGACCGATATGCTCAACGACCTCTACCATATGCTTGATCCCGTCGCCATCTCGGCGGGGCCCATCACCATCTACTGGTACGGCTTGGCCTATGTGGTCGGAGCTCTGCTCACGGCGGTCGTCATGTACCGCACGCAGCGCCGTTGGGGTTTTGACATTACGGTCGACGACCTGACGAGTGTCGTGGTCGGCGTGGTCTTTGGCCTTATCATTGGCGCCCGCCTGTTCTACGTCATCTTTTACGGCGACGGCTACTACTGGGCGCATCCGCTCGAGATCTTTGCTACCAATGAAGGCGGCATGAGCTTCCATGGCGGCCTGGTGGGCGGCATCATCGGCGGCGTGCTCGTGTGCCGCATGTACAAGCTCGACGCCTGGACCATCGCCGACCTTGCCGTTATCGGTGCTCCGCTGGCCTTATGTCTGGGACGCTGCGCCAACTTTGTCAACGGCGAGCTGTGGGGCAAGCCGACCGATCTGCCCTGGGGCGTGATCTTTGGCGGCACCGCGGGCGATATGCCGCGTCATCCTTCCCAGCTCTATGAGGCATTCCTAGAGGGCGTCGTGCTCTTCTGTATTTTGCAGGTGCTCAGCCGCAAAAAGCCGCTGCTGCCCCAGGGTACGTTTATGGGCGTGTTCGTGATGGGGTACGGCATCGTCCGCTTTCTCGTTGAGTTCGTGCGCGTGCCCGATGCCCAGCTGGGTTATCTGCTGGGGGGCGTCATCACCATGGGCCAGCTGCTGAGCCTGCCACTCGTGATTGCCGGTCTGGCGCTCATCATCTTCGCCCGACACCGCAATCGTCCCCAGCGCATCTACCTCGACGCCTAACCAAGACCACCACAAAGGGGACAGGCACCTTTGTGGTGGTCTTGCCGAGTTTGATAGGTTTCTAGAAAGGCTTTCGGACTGTGAAGGATTCCGACCTCTCCACAACGGCTGCGCGCGACGCTGCCCGCATCGTCTGGTTTAAGCGCTACCCCGCCAAGCAGACGCTCATCGCATTTTTGCTCGCGCTGTTGGCGACCACGGCGTTTTCCATCGATCCTGCCCCGGTGTCGAGCAACGCAGTCTTGGCGATTGACCCCAAAGCCTCGGGCATGCTGTACGTGTGCTACGAGGTGCTCCTCTCGTTTGCCGGCCATACCGACGCGGTCATGCTGCTTGCGCTTGCCTGCCTGCTCACCTTGCCGTTTCGCTACGTGTTCTTTGGCCGTGGCGACACCTGGCGTCCATCGATCATTCTGCCGTCGCTGTTCTTCGCCATCTGCATGGTGTTCGGCCGCAGCTACGATCTCACCGATTCGGCCGAGATTGTCCTTGGCGACAAAGCCCGCATCATCTGCGCCTGGATTGGCGGCGCGGGCTGGATGCTCTTGGCGGTCGTTGCCTTCTACCTTGCCTTTGAGTGTCTAGATTGGCTGAGCTCTCGGCGCATTCCGTTTTCCGAGGCGCACTTTGGCCGCGTATGGCGTGTGACTCACGCCGTGCTCTCGGTCCATCCCTTTGCCGGGCCCTTCCTGGTGCTTATGGTCGCCTGGGCGCCCACGCTCATCGCTTCGCTGCCCGGCCTTTTTATGGGAGATACGGGTGCGCAGATTCGCCAGTGGTTCAACTACCCCAACGGCACGAGTGACTACCTGCGTCTGCTCAATCCCAATGTGTTGCTCAACGGACATCATCCCGTGGTGCACACGGCTATCATCGGTTCGTGCGTCCAGCTGGGGCTTTCACTGTTCAACAGCGCCAACGCAGGTCTTGCCATCTACACCTGCGCTCAGTTCGTCATTACGGCCGCCTGCATGGCCTATTCCATCTCGTCGCTGCGCAAGCTGGGCGTGAGCCTGCCGGTCCGCGGCGTGATCTTGCTGTTCTTTGTGTTTATGCCGATGTTCTCTAACTACGCGGCGTTGCTCACCAAAGACGTGCTCTTTGCCGACGCGTTCTTGGTGCTGCTGGTACAGACCGTCAAGCTCGTGGCATGTGGCTTGCCCCGTCGTGATGCCAATGTCGAGCGAACGGGCGAGAAAGCCCCCGTGCTCTTTGCGCGCCACGATTGGCTGCTGCTTGCTCTGGGCGCCATGGGCTCCACGTTTCTGCGTAACGGCGGCCTGGTGTTTCCCCTGGCGGCATGCGTAATCGCGGCGGCGCTTTGCGCATGGGACGTGCATGTGGCTCGTCGTGCAGCCAAGCAGGCTGGTGCTGCGCCTTCGGGCGCCACCCCGCGTTTCCGCTGGGTGGGAGTTCTTGCGGTGCTTGCGCTCTGCCTTGCCTCTAATATGTACTTCACCAAGGTCTTTATGCCGGCACACGACATCACGCCTGGTTCCAAGCGCGAAATCCTCTCGATTCCGTTCCAGCAGACGGCTCGTTTTGTCCAAAAGCACGACGGCCTCAACTCGGGCGTCAACCCCACGGTTAAGGAGGACGGCACCATCGTGGAGGCTCCTTGCGACGGCTTGGTGACCGACGAAGAGCGTGCCGTGATCGACCGTGTGCTCAAGTACGAGAATCTGGGGCGCCGTTACAACCCGGATAAGTCGGACGCCGTCAAAAATTGCTTTAACGAGTACGCCTCGCAGGAGGACATCAAGGCTTATTTTGAGGTGTGGGCCCAGATGTTCAAAAAGGATCCCGAGTGCTATATCTCGGCGCTCATCAATAACTACTACGGCTACTTTTATCCGAGCGCCCGCGATGCGTGGGTCTACAGCACGGCGCGCAGTGCCGAGATTATGGCGAAGCCCGATAACCTCAAGTACTTTGACTTCCATCCGGTCGATAGCAAGGTCGTGCGCTGGTGCGACCACCTGATCAACCTGTATCGCGTGGCAGTACAACGCATCCCGTTTATCTCGCTCACCATGAGCTCGGCCACCTATGTGTGGATCATGATCGCCGTGGTGCTCTATCTGCTACGTCGTCATTCGTGGCGCGGGCTGGCCATTTGGGTGCCGCTGCTGGGCGTGCTCGCCGTGTGCCTGATCGGTCCCTGCAATGGCTCGACCTACATGCGCTACCTGTATCCGGTCATCGCCTGCATGCCCTTTGCCATCGGCGCCACCATCACCCGCAGCGACCTCCTCTGGTCCTAATTTGGTGCATTGGGGTCAGGTTGCTTTGCACCAAAGGGTGGCATCATCACGACGCCTTCATTTTGGGGTTTATCTCGCAGGCCAGTAGGTATATCATAACGACGTTTGTTTATATTGCCCGAGCATCTGCGCTGGGCTTTAGGTCGAAACCGATAGGAGACACGTATGTCCGGACACTCTAAGTGGGCCACAACCAAGCATCGTAAGGGCGCGCAGGACGCCAAGCGTTCCGCCCTCTTCTCCAAGCTGAGCCGCAACATCACCGTTGCTGCCCGTCTCGGCGGTGACCCGCTGCCCGAGAACAACGCCAGCCTCGCCGCTGCCGTTGCCAAGGCCAAGGCTCAGTCCATGCCCAAGGACAAGATCAAGTCCGCTATCGACAAGGCTTTTGGTTCGGGTGCCGACGCTGCCGTCTACGAGAACATCGTGTACGAGGGCTACGGCCCCGCCGGTGTCGCCGTCTACGTTGACTGCCTGACCGACAACCGCAACCGCACCGCCGCTGATGTCCGTTCCGCCTTCTCCCACGCTGGTGGCAACCTGGGTACCTCCGGCTCCGTCGCCTTCCAGTTTGAGCGCAAGGGCCAGATCGTTGTTGCCAAGGAGATCCTGGACGAGAACGCCAAGAAGGAGACCATGATCGCCAACGGTGCTGCCGGTGACGAGGATGAGTTCATGATGGCCATCGCCGAGGCCGGTGGCGAGGACTACGAGGATGCCGGCGAGGAGTGGATCGTCTGGACTACTGCTAACGAGGTCATGGCTGTCTCCAAGGCGCTCGAGGAGCAGGGCGTCCAGGTCAAGGGCTCCGAGACCACCATGGTCCCGACCACCCCGACCGAGGTCTCCGGCGCCGACGCCAAGAAGGTTCAGCGCCTCATCGACCGTCTTGAGGAGCTCGACGACGTCCAGGATGTTTACAGCACCATGGACATGACCGACGAGGTCATCGCTGCCCTCGAGGAGGAGTAGCGCCCGCACGGGTTAAGCCGTGCATATCTGGGCATAATGAAGCGAGCATGCAAGCCTCGTGGAATAGATGAGCCGGATCCGCGTGCGTAGAGCACCGGACCCGGCTCTTTTATAATGATGCGAACCGTTTTGTATTTCGAGTGCCGAGATTTGAAGGGAGCGCCACGTGCGCGTACTCAAACGAGCCCTAGCGATTGTGTATCTTGCCGCCGCCATCGTGGCGCTGGGTACGCTTGTCTGCCAGTTTTGGGGGCCGTATACGTATCGCTTTATGCTGCTGATGCGCGACCCCATGCCGCGCATTGTCGTGACGGCATGCGGCGGAGTTGTGGCGATCGGCGTGCTGGTAAGCTTCTTCCGCCTGATGTTTGCTCGTCGCGAGCCGTCCTGTGTGCATCCGGCGGGGGAGCGCAATATCGAGGTCACGCTCGCGGCGCTTTCTTCGTGCGCTCGCACTGCGGCAGAGCGCGACGATCGCGTGATGGTCGAGCATGTCGAGGCCCGCGTCCAAGGCTCCGACGATTCGCACGTCCGATTTAAGGTCGAGGCTATCGCGCTTGACGATAAGGACGTGGCATCTCTGGCTACTGCGATGCAGCGGCGCATCGAGGAAGCTTGCGACACCATGCTTGGCACGCCGGGCACGACCGCACGCGTTCGTTTTTTGCCGTCCAAGACTACCGTCCAGACCGTGGAGGTTTCCGGTGAGTGATACCAATCAAGACAAGACCGCTCGTACGCCGCGCCTGACGATTGACCAGAGCGCCACGCCGGCGAACGAACCTGTTGATTCCAAAGCAGAGGCAACCGAGTTACAAGACGCGGCAGCCGCGGATTTTGACGAGGCTATGGGTCTCATCAAGGGTACGGGCGCTGCCATCTGGAGCTATGCCGTGCGTCATCCCAACACCACGCTTGGCGCCGTCGCTGGCTTTATCCTCGCCGTGTTGGTGCTCACGTTGGGCCTGTGGGACACGCTCGTCATTGCATTCTTCGTGCTGATCGGCGCCGTGATCGGCCAAATTCGCGACGGCGAAAACGGGATCGTCAACTTCTTCGGCCGTCTGTTTAGCGGTCGCTAATATGTATTCGACTGTCGCATCCGCGGCAGGCATAAGGAGGAACCATGGCTTTTAATACGAAGGTCGATGTAGCCGATACCGAGCTCGAGGCAGACGAGACCGTCGCCGCCGAGGCGGAGGACGTAACGCTCGAGGACGAGGCGCTCGTCGAGGCCGAGTCCGATGCGGGCGAGGACAACGAGGAGATGGACGAGGAGGCGGACGAGTCCGAGGACTCGCTGACCTATTCCAACGGCGTGATCGAGAAGATTGTCGCCATGGCCACCCGCGAGGTGCCGCACGTTCTGGGCATGAAGGGTAACCTTATGCACTTTGTGCAGGAGCAGTTTGGTGCCGAGAATCTGACCAAGGGCGTGACGGTCGAGGTCACCGATGACAATCGCGTGGTCGTCAACATCTCCGTCATTATCGAGTACGGTGCCTATGCGCCCGCGATCTTCGACGATGTCAAGGCACGTGTCACCGAGCGCCTTGCCGCGATGACCGGCCTTGAGGTGGCGGGCGTCAACCTGCGTATCGAGGACGTCATCACCCCCGAGGAGTACGAGCACCGCACCAGCCAGCACGAATAACCTTCCAAAAAGGGACAGGTTTGTTTTGGCAGGTTTTATCTGCGAAAACGTTAAACGGCCGACCGCGCAAGCAAAAGCGTGGCCGGCCGTTATTTGTATGCCCCCCCCGATGTAGGCATACCGCTCGTCTAACTAGGGGTTGCAATCGTCGCGTTCCGCGTTACCCTAATGGGCGCATTGTTTCCAAATTGTTAACGAGGGGTTGCCGTAATGGCTGACGAGCACGAAACAGAAAGCAAGGCATGGGCGATTGAGGCCGCCGCGGCAGAGGCGGCATCGCGTGCTGCCGAAGAGGTGCATCGTCCTCCCGTAGTGCCGATGGAGCGCGTGGTTGATCGCACCGATATCGAGCGCGGCGAGCGTGCCGGCCAAAAGCGCAGCCAGGAGCCGGGTTTCCCGCGCTTTTTTGCCGAGCTCAATCTGGGCCTGATTCTTACGGCCTTTGCCATCGTTGCGTTTAAAACCCCTAATCACTTTGCTTTTGGCGGCACCTCGGGCGTGTCGGTCATTCTGTCCACGCTGTTCCCGACCCTGCCCGTCGGCGTCTTTATGTGGATTATCAACGCGGTTCTCGTCGTTTTGGGCTTTATCTTTTTGGAACGCAAGGCGATTCTTTGGAGTGTCTTCGCCTCGTTTGCGCTGTCCGCCTATGTTTCGCTGTTTGAGCTCTTTATTCCGACCGATGTCTCGATGACGGGCGATATGTGGCTCGACCTGTGCTTTGCCGTCATCTTGCCGGCGCTCGGCAGCGCTATTGTCTTTGACATCGGCGCCTCGACGGGTGGCACGGACATTCTTGCCATGATCCTCAAGCGCCGCACCACGCTCGAGATTGGCCGCGCCCTGCTGCTGGTCGATATCGGTATCGTGACCATCGCGGCCTTTTTGTATGGCCCGCGTGTCGGTCTGTATTGCGTGCTCGGCCTGTTTGCCAAGACGCTTGTGGTCGACAAGGCCATCGAGAGCATCCATCTTCGTAAGGTCTGCACGGTCATTTGCTCCGAACCCCTTAAGGTCGAGGAGTTTATCGTCAAGCATCTCAACCGCACGGCGACCATCAGCCGCGGCTACGGTGCCTTCTCGGGCAAGTGCGTGACGGTGATCATGAGCGTGCTGAGCCGTCGCGAGGCCGTGCAGCTGCGCCGTTATGCGCGCGAGGTCGATCCGGGTGCCTTTATCACGATCGTCGACAGCTCCGAGATTGTCGGCAAGGGCTTCCGCGGAACGAACTAGCACAGACGTATTCAACGAACCGCCTGCTGGCGCCGTGTATCTTGCAAATCGGTCATCTTTGAGTATTTGACCCCACATTGGGCAATAATGATGCTAAAGACATCGTTTGCGATCCAAGTGATTTGTTCAAGATACGAAGGGATGATTCTATGTTCTGCTCGCAGTGTGGCGCCCCCATGGGCGATAACGACAAGTTCTGCGGCGTGTGTGGTGCTCCTAATGCCGGTGCCGCTGGCCCCGCTCCCCAGGGACAGCCTCAGCCCCAGCAGTTTGTTCCGCAACCGCCCGTGGCGAATGCGCCAAAGGGCTGTGTGGCTCAGGCGTTCCAAGATATGACTAAGACTCCGGGCGTGCTTCAGCGTGTATGCCAAATCGCGTTTTTGCCGGCGCTGATTTGCGTTGTGTCGGTGCTCGTGTTGTTTATTCCCGTTATTGGCGGCATTGCAGCTGCCATCGGCTTTTTGGCAGCTTGCATTGCGAGCGTGTGCGGTTCCGGCTTTGGTATCGAGTGGGGCCGTGATCTGTCGCTCAAGGTCGATGACGGCATGGACCGTCCGCTCATGCGTTCCACGTCGTTTGGTCTCGGAGTCTTTTCGAGCGTTATTTCGATCGTGCTCGAGGTTATCGCTGCCATTCCCGTTATCGGTGTAGTGCTTTCGCTGGTGGAGGGCGTGGCGCTTGGTGCCGCAGGCTCGTACTCCTACTATGGCTCCTATGCGCTCGAGGCTGCGCTGTTCGGTTCGCTCGGCCTGCTTGTCCTGGCGCTGATTGCCTCGGCGATTCTGGGTGTCTTCTTTAAGATGTTCGCCGACATCGCCGTGATGCACTTTGCGGTGACCGGTCGCGTCGAGAGCGCGTTTTCGCTCGATAAGGTCTGGGCGGCCTTTAAGCACAACAAGACCAAGCTGTTCTGCGCTTCGTTCCTTCCCGAGTTTTTGACGGGCCTGGTCGCCAATGTTGTCACATGGATCTTGACGGTCGTCTTTGGCGCCATTGCCTCTGTCGGTATGTATAGCTACTACTATCGTCCTACGGGTATTGAGGCAATTGTTACCGGCGGTGGCGTCACGCTCGTGCTGTTCCTGGTGCTGGTTGCTTTCGTCACCGTATTTCTTACGGTCTTTGGCAAGATGCTCAAGCACCGTGCCGTTGGCTATTGGGTCGCACGCTATGCAAGCGAATGGGCCGATGAGGATAAGGACGACGTCCTGACTTTTGCATTGCCCTTCGAGAAGAAGTCCGCTGCTTCGGGTTACAGCGCTCCGGATGCTTCGCCGGCACCTGCACCCGCTCCCGCGACCGAGCCTGCGCCTGAGCCTGAGCCTGAGCCGGCACCTGCACCTGA